>JAZRUM010000074.1:0-17490 GCA_045652545.1 Faecousia sp.
GATGGGTTTCTCCACCGTGGCCATCACCGAGAACGCCCAGCCCAACGGCAAGCTCCTCGGCCTCGTCACCGGCCGCGACTACCGCGTCTCCCGCATGACGGGCGATGAGAAGGTGTCCACCTTCATGACCCCCCGTGAAAAGCTGATCGTGGCTCCCGCTGAGACCACGCTGAAGGAAGCCAACGACATCATCTGGGAGCACAAGCTCAACAGCCTGCCCGTTGTGGATAAGGATGACAAGCTGATGTATTTCGTCTTCCGGAAGGACTACGCTTCCCATAAGGCCAATCCTCTGGGACTGCTGGATGACAAGTAGCGCTACCTGGTAGGCGCCGGCATCAACACCCGCGACTATGCTACCCGTATCCCCGCTCTGCTGGCTGCCGGTGCGGATTGCCTGGTTATCGACTCCTCCGAGGGTTACACCTGCTGGCAGGCAAACACCATTGCCTGGGTCCGCGAGAACTACGGCGACTCCGTGAAGATCGGTGCAGGCAATGTTGTGGACCGTGATGGCTTCCTGTTCCTGGCTAAGGCCGGTGCAGATTTTATTAAGGTCGGTATTGGTGGCGGTTCTATCTGCATCACCCGTGAGACCAAAGGTATCGGCCGTGGGCAGGCTACAGCATTGATTGAAGTGGCTGCAGCCCGTGATGAGTACTTTGAGGAGACCGGCATTTATGTGCCTATCTGCTCCGACGGCGGTATCGTTCACGATTACCACATGACCCTGGCTCTGGCTATGGGCGCGGACTTCATGATGTTGGGCCGCTACTTCGCCCGGTTTGATGAGTCCCCCACGCCTAAGGTCATGGTCAATGGCGCATACATGAAGGAGTACTGGGGCGAAGGCTCCAACCGTGCCCGGAACTGGCAGCGTTACGACCTGGGCGGCAAGACCAAGCTGAGCTTTGAAGAGGGCGTGGATTCTTACGTCACTTACGCTGGCACTTTGCACGATAATGTGGAGGCAAGCCTGTACAAGGTCAAGTCCACCATGTGTAACGTGGGCGTGACCACTATCCCCGATCTGCAGCGGGATGCAAAGCTGACACTGGTTTCCAGCGTGTCCATCGTGGAAGGCGGTGCCCACGACGTCACCCTGCGTTCCACCAATCCCACAAAGTAAAAAGTTAAGACAGTGTTATGGGGTAAACGCAAATATCCTCAAAACAAACAAAAAGGGTAAATTCCCGCATCCTATAAAACTAGCAAAAGGGCGTGCTGCGATTGCAGTACGCCCTTCTTGATTTTGCAAACTGTTTGTGCAATAATATATTTAGTTAGAAGGGGGGAGAATGATGAAAAAATATCTAGGCTCAACAATGACGGCTTTTGCTGCTGTGGTTGCCCCGCTTTTTGTCGTTTTATCTCTCCTGTTTGCTGGAATCATACTGTTTACTGCTGAAATTAGCGGTGCAACAGTGTTTTTAAGTTGTATGTGCTGTGGCTGCTCTGTGATATGGCTTGTGTTCCTCAAAAAAGAAGCGCTGCAGTTATACGCTTGGGGAACTTTTGAGCAAACCTGTGTGCGTATACATAGTCCTTTTACATCAGAAATTGTTTTAGACTATAACAAATGCAAAGATGTAGGCATTGGCTGCTATACCCACGGTGTTTTGAATTCTTGTTTTGGATCTAAAATCTACTTTATCTATCTAAGCTACGATTGCTTTGATGAAAAATACCGAGAGAAGATAAATTTATGGAAACCCAATTCCCAAAGGATAAAAGTGCAATTCAACAAAGATTTGTTGGAATACTTGATGTCCTGCTTACCAAAAAATCAGGCAAAGATGCTGGAATACAGTTATCAAAAAATGTCCCCCATCAAGAAAAGGTATAGTTGAATTTGGGAGAAAAAGAGACGATGGGAAAAGATGAGAGAATTTACCCTTTGGAGAATGTTTGATTTGACACTAAAACCCCTGCGCTTGGATGGAGCGCAGGGGTTTTAGTGTCTTGTGGAGGCGGGCTTAGCGTATTTCTGCGCCGATCACAATGATGCGGTCGTTATCTTTTTTGCCGTAGCAGGTGGAAAGGGTGGGTGAGGGATTCGTTTGCATGTTCGCCTATGGCGAAAATAAAGGTTCCGCCCGGTCACTTCTCTACATAGGGTATCCATACAAGATAGGCAGCAGTTCACAGTCCATATGGACCGCGCTCTGCTGCCTATGGATTCTCCCACGGCCTAAAAACATGCTCTCCCCAGTATGTTTTTACCTGCCTTTGGCAGGCCGGCCTTTCGAATCCCATCACCCGCTAACTCCAGAGAAAAGAAAAAAGCCGTCCCTGTTAGGACGACTTTTTCTTTTCTGGGGTGGGTGATGGGATTCGAACCCACGAATACCGGAACCACAATCCGGTGCCTTAGGCCTCTTGGCGACACCCACCAAATATTTAAGTTATAGGTGATAAGTGATATGTGATAAACTATGGTGTGCCTTCGGCACGATTTTTAATCCGCCGGCTTCGCCGACACCTTAACTTCTCGCTTCTCACTACTCACCTCTCACCGCTTCCCGCAGGTAGGCTTGGCACGCCAGGAGGGACTCGTTTAATCAAGGTTCGCCTCGGTCAAGCCCTCGGCGGCAACGCTCGCCCGCGTTGCATTTAATTGTTCGAGTCTGGGTAAGTGCGGAGAATATCCTACACTTAAGGACCTCTGACAAGCTTACTGAGTTTGGCACGCCAGGAGGGACTCGAACCCCCGACCTACTGCTTAGAAGGCAGTTGCTCTATCCAGCTGAGCTACTGGCGTGTATCAGTGGAGCGGGTGACGGGAATCGGACCCGCGTATCCAGCTTGGAAGGCTGGTGTTCTACCATTGAACTACACCCGCATAACTAATGCATTTCCTGGCTGTTCAGCTAGAAGATATTAGCATATTTATTCCATGATGTCAAGCTGTAATCCCAGAATTTCCGGTATTTTTTTATAAATCACATCGGCCACTGCGCCCTGCGCGCAGGGACATACTGTGTTGTAGCGGTGGGCCACCACACCGTCGGCAGGACAAAATGCGTAATCCGCCCCGTCCAGCATGGGAATATCATTTTCTGCATCGCCTACGCATACCAGCAGCTTTTTACCTAAACGTTCTTGCAGTGTCCGGGCGGCAGCGATTTTGGAAACACCCTTTGCATGCACATCGATGATCCGGGGTGCAGCATAGTACACATCCACCTTGTCGCCATACAGCTTCAAAATGGTCTGCTCTGCTTCTTGAAAACGCTGTTGCTCCTCCGGTGTACGCAAAAACAGATTTGCTACCTCCGGTTTGCTGGGCGTACCAAACAGAGAAAATTTAATAAAGGGGTTCATATCCAGATCTCTTGTTGCGTAGGTATACTGCCACCGGCACGCTTCATACAGTGCCACCAGATCGGGATGCGGTTCTACCAAATAGTGTTTGTCTATGCCCTGCACTTCCAAATTTAAATCCGGAACGAGGCGGTGCACGGTATCCAGTACTTCCCAAAGATCCAGATCGATGGGTTTGATCTGGGTCAGCTCCCCGTTGTCATAGGCAGCACTGCCGTTGTACATCAAAAAGGGTGCGTTGTGGGGGATCAGGTCCAAATAATCATGAAAGGTGACAGCGCTGCGACCGGTATTTACAGTAAAAGTGCCGCCATTTTCCATAAAATATTCAATTGCATCAAAATTCCGTGCAGGAATGTTCCCTTTAGGATCTGTAAGCGTCCGGTCAAAATCCACAGTCAACAGGACATCTTCAAAACGTGCCACGCAAAACACCCTTTCTGTTAAAAGTTACGTGTTGTGAGATATTTTCTCCAGTTTTTCCAAAAGCTCCCGGAAATATTCCGGCAGGTCTGCCACCACCATCACAGGATGTTCATCCCGGGGATGTTTAAAGCATAACACCCCTGCATGAAGCACCTGAGAAGACTGCCCCAGCTCCGGTTTTTTTCGCCCATAAACTGTGTCACCCAGAATTGGATGACCGATGTATGCCATATGGACACGAATCTGGTGGGTGCGCCCGGTTTCCAGCTTGCACCGTACGTGGGTATAACCCCGGTATCGTTTGATGACTTCCCAGTGGGTGATCGCATTGCGGCTGTTGCGCTGCGTAACGCACATTTTCTTCCGGTCTGTGGGATGCCGGCCTATGGGGGCGTCGATTGTGCCGGAATCCTCTTTTAAATTGCCGCAGACGATGCACTCGTAGGTGCGTGCCATGGTGTGATCCTTCAGCTGAGATGCCAGCACAGTGTGGGCAAGGTCGTTTTTTGCTACTGCCAGCAGTCCGGAGGTGTCCTTGTCGATCCGGTGGACGATGCCGGGGCGCAGCTCGCCGTTGATGCCGGAGAGTTGATCTGCCATGGCATAAAGCAGTCCATTCACCAGGGTATCATCCTGATGACCTGCCGCCGGGTGTACCACCAATCCCTTGGGCTTGTTGAGTACCAGCACATCCTCGTCTTCGTAAACGATATCCAATGGCATTTCCTTTGCCACGATGTCTACCGCTTTTGGTTCAGGGAGGGTGACGGAGATCTCGTCGCCTAAATTCAGCTTGTCGTTTTTCTTACCTGCCTTGCCGCAGCGCAGTACGCAACCCTCGTCCAACAGCTTTTGGGCGCCGCTGCGACTGAGATTCTCCACACTCCGGGCAAGAAAGGCATCCAGCCGTTCACCGGCAATATCTGCAAAGAGGATCATTTCTTTTCTTCCTTCCAGAATTCTCTGTTAAAAAATATCAAATGCACCAAAAGTGCAATGCAGCCGCAAGTAATGAAGCAGTCAGCTACGTTGAACACCGGAAAATTGATAAAATCCACTGCGATCATATCCACTACATAGCCAAGCCGTATCCGGTCGATCATGTTGCCTACACCCCCTGCGTACACCAGGGCGATGCACCACCGGTCAAAGCCGGTAAAAGGCAGCCGCTTCCGGGAGAACTCCCAAATCACTGCTACGGTAAACACCAAAAAAATCAGAACGAACAGCCACAGCATCCCCTGAAAAGAGGAGAATGCCGCGCCGGTGTTTTGCACATAGGTCAAGTGAAACACACCGGGGAGGGCGTCTGTTTGGCTATAAAGCGGAATGTTTGAAACCACCCAGAGTTTGCTTAACTGATCCGCTGCTACCGCTGCCGCTGCAGCGAAAAACATCAGTACATACTGCATCATTGCGCCTCAATCTTTCTTTTCTGCATTCAATTCATCTACCACAATATCTTTATAAGGATTGACGATGACCGTGCGGTAGGTGTGATAGATCACCATGCCTGGTTTACCGCCGGGTATCTTTTTTACCTGCTTTACGGACGTTACGTCCACGGGGATATTTTGTCCGCCGGTGGATTCAGCATAGTAGGCAGCCAGCTGCGCAGCTTGGGTCACCGTATCATCGGTCGGGGTCGTCCCACCGCAGGAGATGATCACATGGCTGCCGTGGACCTTTTGGGCATGCAACCAAAGATCATCTTTCCGTGCAAGCTTAAAGGTCAAATCGTCGTTTTGACGGTTATTGCGGCCCACATAAATAGGATAGCCGTCAGTGGAATCAAAGCGCATAGGCGCAAGCTTTGCCTGCTTCATGCGTTTTTTGCCGCTGTCACCACGGACATAGCCGCCCTGATGCAGCTCTTGCCGGATATCCTCCAGCTCAGCGTCTGTTTCTGCCCGATTCAGCTCATCCAACACACTTTGCAGGTAGCTAAGCTCCTGCTGTCCCAATTCAATTTGCCGGGTCAGTTCTTTTTCCGCAGTTTTCATACGGGTATAATCTTTATAATATTTTGCCGCGTTTTGCTGGGGCGAGAGGGTCACGGACAGGGGGATGTCCACAGTTTTCATGTTCTCGTCATAAAAGTCCTCTGCCTGCAGCACAGTATGACCTTTGGTGATCCGGTGGAGGTTGGCTGTGACGATGTCGCCAAGCTGCCGCAGACGCTCTCTGTCATAGGTGGCGCAGAGCTCTTTTTCTTGGATCGCCAGCTTACGGGTAAGCCGTTGGCATAGATTGGAGACGATTTTACGCAGCGCTTGACTTTTTTGGTGCATGGCATCCTTCCGATCCCGGACAATGTAAAAATCATCCATCAGTTGCCCAAAGGATTCTGCTTGTTGGCAAGGACCGTACTGATAGATAGGACAAAAGGCGAACTGTTTCGGCGCTCCGTCAGAAGCGCAGTAAAAATAAGGCGCCGGATGGTCAATGTGTTCCCGGAAGAACAAAAACAGCTTTTCTGCTGCCATTGTCACATCCAGGTCGGAGATTCGGGCATCGGTGTCACCGGCAGCAAACAGGGCCGCCTCCCGGCATACCAGAGGGGATAAGCCGCCCAGATGATCCATCAGGCGGTCAGCCAGCTTATCTGCCCCGGGAAGTTCCAGTAAGGAAAGGTAATCTGCCTGTTCCATAGTACGAGGATCTTTTTTTGCCATTGCCTCCGGCAACTGGTACAAAAGTCCCGGCAAAGCAGACCGGTGGGCGCTTTCATCCAGACCGATGCGCCGCAAGCAATCCAGAATTCGCCCCTCGGCATCCAGTAGATACAAGTTACAAGTCCGCCCCATCAGCTCGATCACCAGCTTTTTTTGTGTGGGGTAACCCATTTCATCGGTACAGTCAAAAGAGAATTGCGCCATACGCTCCATAGGCAGCTGCTGAATTTTGGACAGGCGGGCGCCGGACAGGTGTTTGCGCAACAGCATACAGAACATGGGCGGCTGGTCGGGATTTTCCGGATTGGAGCGGGTCAGGTGCAGCCGGGGCGCAGCCGGATTGGCTGCCAGCAGAAGCTTGTGCCGCCCTGATTCGCTGCGCAGGTGCACAATCACCGTATCCCGGCTGGGCTGGTGGATCTTTTCCACCCGTCCTCCCAGAACGGTATTTTGCAGCTCTTGGAGCACAGCGCCCATAAAAAATGCATCAAATGCCATAGTGTAGTTCCCTTCAAATTCCAGTTTATCGAGCAGTTTCGTCCTTCCTCTGTCATTTCGAGCGGAGCATTAGCGGAGTCGAGAAATCCGTAATTTCTATTGAAGGGGAACGGATTTCTCCACGCGCCTTCGGCTTGGTCGAAATGACATGCGTTGTTTGCAACTGCTCTATAAATCGGAATTTAGCCTTCCGTTATAATGTTGAACAGCTCATTAAGGCGTTCGGTTTTGCCCAACAGGTACAACGCACCAAACAGGCACTCAAGACCGGTTGCCTTGGCATATTCCTGCCGGGTGGCGGATTTGGGCGCAGCATGGGTGTGGGCATTTTTGCCCCTACGGAAATAAGCAAGTTCTTCCTCTGTCAAATGGGGTTTCAGGGAATCGGCATAACGGGCCTGTGCTGCTGCATTGACCATTTGCACAGTGTCTTTGTGCAGGTGCAGCACGGTGCAATCCCCATTGGCGCACAGGTGGGTTCTGCACATCAGTTCATAGACCCCGTCGCCAACCAGCGCAAGTCCCAAATTAGAGATTGCATTGACTTGTGCCGGGGTAAGACTCATTTGAAAATAATTTTCCACAGTTTTTTCCCTCGCTTTAAAAGCAGTTGTGCGCAAAGTCCCGTAAAAATTCCGGCAAAGACACTGCAAAGGATCAGAACCGGAAGATAAACCAGCAGAGCAGGTGTGCCTGTGACCCATACTGCCACAATCATTTGACCGATGGAATGGGCAATTGCGCCAATACAGCCGGCCACCCAGAGTTGATTATCCCGCAAAAAGGACTTTAGAAAAATGGTCGCCAAAATCGCCAAAAGACCTCCGGTGGCAGAATAGAATATGGTACTGAACTGTCCGGAGAATATGGCTCCAAGAAAGATCCGCACGAAAAGAACTGCCGCGCCCTCTTTTGCACCAAGGGCATAGACCACATAGACCGTGATAATGTTGGCAAGACCCAGTTTAATGCCCGGTATGCTCACCAATGCAGGCAGCTGCGCTTCGATCATAAAAATAGTAAGCGCAATGGCGCTGAATAGCGACAAGGTTGTCAGTTTTCTGATATTCAAGACAGCGCCTCCTTTTGCTACATGGTAACAGATTTTTAAACCTATGTCAAACCTAACCCCAAGATGAAAAGGCGCTGTCTCCTTCTTTCTGAGACAGCACCTTATTTTTCGTTTATTCTTGCTTCAATGCGCTCCAAAGCGTAGGTCATAGCGTCATAGGTTTCTTGGGAAATCCGGTCGATATAGCCTTCTTCAAAAGCGGCCATTGCTTGCCGGATGCGCACCACTTTTAAGGGCTTACCTTCTTCGGCAACGGTAAAAATGGGGGTATAGTGATAGCCGGTGATCTTGGTTTCGCCGGACTCTGCTTTTTTGGTGATCTCCAATTCCAGAAGCACAGAATATTCACTGCCTGCTTTGTCTGCGTTGCTAATAAAATCGCCCAGAGAATAGGCCACAAAGTTGCCGCTGGACTCATCAAATTCCATGCTTTGTACGTAGTGGGAGTGGGTGCCGATAATGGCGTCTACGCCCTTTTCCTGCAGCAGCGCGCAAATGTCCTTTTGGGATTGGCTGATGGTGTTGTTGAACTCGCTGCCCCAGTGCAGCATGGCAACGATCAAATCCGGTTTTTCTTTGGCAGCAGCATCCAGGACTTTCGTAATACCCTCTGTATCCACTTTCTGATAATCCGTGGAATAATCCTTGTACAGAAGATTGACGCAGCCTTCGTTGCCGGCAGGCAAAGCCATGCCGTCCATACCTTTGGTAAAGGCGACAAAGGCGATCTTAATTCCTTTTACGGTACGAATGGTGTAGCCCTTTTGCTTGGCAGCTTCCTGTGCGTTAGCATACACACCCAGGGGTTCCATGCCGGCAAGCTGGACATTATCAATGGTTTGCACCAAACCGTGCATGCCTTTATAGATAGAATAGGAGTTTGCCAATTGCACCAAGTCCACACCGATCTGTTTTAATGCGGTCATCATATTCTGAGGCGCGGACCGGTCTGTGCCATAGGGAGCGCCGTATAGATTTCCCTCAAAATTCAATGCGGTAATATCCGCATCTGCCAGCAAGTGAGCAACGTCCAAAAAGGTATTGGTATAATCAAAGCTTGTACCACCGGAAGCGACGACAGATTCTGTTACATTCAGATCACCAACAGCTGCGAACCGGATCACAGTTTCGTCAGCAGGAGCGGTGCTGTCCGTAATGTCTGCAGGTTGCGTCTGGGGTTGGGTTTCTGCCGGGGGGGCACTCCGGGTCAAAAGGAAGATCAGCAGACCGCAAACGATCAGCACAAGACCGGCGATCACCAATCGAACAACGGCGTTTCGCTGTTGCTTTTGGCGCTGTTGTGCCTTTTCCGCCCGTTTCTTTTTAAAATCTTCCGGATCAATGGTCATACGAATCCTCCTTTCCCAGTTTATGTATAGTATTTTACACTATTTTGCGCTGTTTCACAACCCCCAGATAAAATTTCCTGTTGGTCATTTTTGATAAAAAACCTTTGAAAACAGGTGGTTTTGGGGTTGCTTTTTGTGGATTATTCCTTTATAATAAAACTATATTCGTAAAATTGGGGGGATGTGCGTGGGCGAACTGATCGCGGTTCTGTCCGGAAAGGGCGGCACCGGTAAAACCTCCGTCTGCGCAGGTCTTGCAGAAGCGATGGCACAGTCAGGTCTTAAGGTGCTATGCATCGACTGTGACATAGGGTTGCGCAATCTGGATATTGCTTTGGGCATCTCCGAATTGGGCACTATCTCTTTTTTGGATGTGTGCAACGGGGAATATCCGTTGGATGCGGCCACAGTACACCCGGTATATCCCAATTTGCGTTTTCTCACCGCTCCCATGAATTGCAATGCGCAGGAGATTGACAGAGTAGATTTTTGGAAAATGTTGGATCAGGCGAGAAAACAGTTTCACTACATATTCATAGATGCGCCTGCCGGGGTGGACGCCGGGTTTCACCTGGCCGCAACCTCTGCCGACCGGGTAATATTGGTCACAGGGTCCGACCCTGCTGCCATCCGGGACGCCCGTCAGGCAGCTGACCGCCTGGAATTGTTGGGCAAAACCAACGTTCGGCTGGTGGTTAACCGTATCAGCAAGAAAATGGCTGAGGCAATGACCTTGACGGTAGATGACATTATGGATCAAGCCGGTCTGCCGTTATTGGGAATCGTTCCGGAAGATCCCAATGTGGTACTGGCGGCTGCATTTCGTCAGCCTCTGCTGGGATTTACAAATAAGGGCGCAGCGGCAGCCTGCAGGCGTATTGCCAAGCGGTTGCAGGGAATGAAAGTTCCGATTTTGCGCGTAATCAAGAAATAAAGGAGTGACAGCTGTGAACATTGCGTTTTTGGCTCATGATAAGAAAAAAGAACTGATGATCCAGTTTTGCACCGCTTATAAAAGCGTACTGGTGAAGCATAATCTGTTTGCCACTGCCACCACAGGTCGGCTGATCGCAGACAATACCGGCTTGCCGATCACATTGCTCCTGTCCCATAAGCAGGGCGGTCATCAGCAGGTAAATGCCCGCATCGCCTACAACGAAATCGATCTTGTTTTGCTGTTTTCTGATCCCAATTCCGTAGATGCTTTTGATGACGAGCAGATGCTGGAGACGATCCGCCATTGCGACCGGCAGAATGTGCCCATCGCTACAAATCTTGCCAGCGCAGAAATGGCGATCATGGGATTGCAGCGTGGAGATCTGGATTGGCGTGAAATGCTGCACACCAAGAAATTTTAAGGACAAGCCGCCCAGCCATTCGGCGGGCGGCGGTTTTCATAGGAAAGGACAACAAGTATGGAAAGAATAAAGCCCCGGACCTTATCCGGGTTTATGGAGCTGTTGCCCCAAAAGCAGCAGAAAATGGAGAAAATGATGCAGGTGCTGCGCAACACCTACAGCAGCTACGGTTTCGCACCTTTGGACACCCCTGCTATCGAAGATGCGCAGATTCTTTTGGCAAAGGGTGGCGGCGAAACGGAAAAGCAGATCTACCGTTTCCAGAAAGGTGACAGTGATCTGGCGCTGCGTTTTGACTTGACCGTTCCTTTGGCCAAGTATGTGGCGCTGCATGCCAATGAGCTGGCGTTTCCTTTCCGCCGTTACCAGATCAGCAAGGTCTACCGTGGCGAACGTGCCCAGCGGGGACGTTTCCGGGAATTCTATCAGGCGGACATCGACATTATCGGCGACGGCAAGCTGGACATTCTGAACGAAGCAGAGATTCCTGCTATTATTTACAATGTGTTCCGTGGGTTCGGTTTGCATCGGTTCCAGATCCGGGTGAATAACCGGAAGATATTGAACGGGTTTTACGCTATGCAAGATCTCAGCGAAAAGAGCGGTGAGATCATGCGCACAGTGGACAAACTGGACAAGATCGGCGCAGAAAAAGTCCGGGTCATTTTGGTAGAGGACTGCGCTCTGGCCGGTGAACAGGCGGACGAAATTCTGAAATTTATTGCAATTTCCGGAACCAATGCACAGGTGCTGTCTGCATTGGAAACCTATGTGGGCCGCAATGAGATGTTTGATGCAGGTCTTGCAGAACTGAAGGCGGTTACTGCCAACCTGGCGGCGTTTGGTGTGCCGGAGGAGAATTTTGCGGTGGATCTGACCATTGCAAGAGGTTTGGATTATTACACCGGTACGGTATATGAAACCACATTGCTGGATCATCCAGAGATCGGCTCTGTATGCTCCGGCGGCAGATATGACGATCTGGCAGGCTACTACACAGAAAAGCAGCTGCCCGGTGTAGGCATCTCCATCGGTCTGACAAGACTGTTCTATGTGTTGGACGAGCAAGGCCTTTTGAATCCGGACCTGCCTGCAGCGCCGGCGGATGCATTGGTGCTGCCCATGACTGAAGAACCGGCTGCGGCAATTGCACTGGCGCAGCAGCTGCGCTCTGCCGGTATTCGGGTACAGCTGTACGGTGAGCAGAAAAAGTTCAAACAGAAGATGAGCTATGCAGATAAGATCGGCGTGCCCTATGCAGTGCTGCTGGGTGAGGATGAGATTGCTGCAGGTAAGTGCTCTGTAAAAGACATGCGTACAGGCGAGCAGGTGCTTTTAGCCCCGGAAGAGGCAATCGAGCATATCCGTAAGGGCGTGGATGCCGGCAACCTGCCCATTATTTTGGAAAAGTAATCTATGGAACAAAAATTTCTAGACGCTTTGGAAGAGACCAGAAAAAAGGCAGAACAGTTGGGTGTTCGCATCCGCCCGGTAACGGATATGAAGGCAGCTTACAGAGTGCTGTCCGGACATCGGGAAAGTGACGGGTTTTTCCAACTGGTGGAAAAAGGCAAGGGCGGACTGACATTGGAAGCCTTGTCGCTGAAAAAGCAATTTGCCCCGTTGTTTACCGATGAGCAGGCAAATACCGCGCTGACCCGGCTATTGGATGCCGGATATACATTCCGTTGACAGGAGTGGTAGATTATGACCCATGAACAGCTGCTGACATGCGCGCTGGATATCGGCGAGCAGATGCTCATCAGCGGGGCGGAAGTCGGTCGCGTGGAGACCGCTATCCGCTACATATGTACTGCCTATGGCTGTATGCGCACAGATGTGTTTACCATTACCTCCAGTATCGTTGTATCAGTGGAGGCTGCCGACGGCAGCCGCGCTACCCAAACCCGTAGAATCACCGGCACCCACACCGATTTGACTCGGTTGCACCGACTTAACAATCTGTCCCGGGATATCTGCGCAAACGTGCCGGATTATGCGTATGTTCGCGCCCAACTGAAGGAGATATGCGAGAATAAGACATTTCCTTTATGGCTGGAGGCGCTGGCCAGCGCGTTGATCGGCGGTTCGTTTGCCGTTTTCTTCGGAGGCAGTTTCGTTGACGGATTGGTAGCGGCAGTGCTGGGCTTTGGGTTGCGCTACTGTACATGGATCTTGCAGCATGCAGCGATGAACCAAATATTTGTCAATGTAGTGGCATCGTTCTTTTTAAGTGTTTCTGCAATTTTGATGGTGCGAGCCGGTCTTGGGCAGGATGTGAACAAGATCATTATCGGCAATATTATGCTGCTGATCCCCGGCATTGCCCTGACCAACTCCCTGCGGGATATGATCAGCGGTGATATTATGACGGGACTTTTGCGTTTTCTGGACGCGGTGCTGGTGGCTGCCGCTATTGCCGCAGGCTATATTCTTGCGGTACAGCTGTTGGGAGGTGGCCTATGAGCGCATTTATACAGATTCTTGCCGGTTGTTTGGGTACAATGGGTTTTAGCGTTCTGTTTAACGTCCGGGGTAGAAAGCTGGTGTTCGCAACGCTGGGCGGGCTCATTTCCTGGGCGGTTTTTTTGGCATTGGAGCCGGTTTTTAACTCAGAGGCGCTGCGATATTTTGTTTCTGCTGTTGCGATTACCGTCTATGCAGAGATTTTGGCAAGATTAGAAAGAACGCCGACCACAATGTTTCTGGTGCCGGCTATTATTCCGCTGGTTCCTGGAGGCGCGTTGTATTACACCATGAATTACGCACTGAATAAGCAGTGGTTTCAATTTGCACACCAGGCATTTTACACCTTGCAGCTGGCACTGTCCTTGGCAGTGGGCATCATCGCCGTAACGACAGTGGTGCGTCTGCTGACGGCGTTTATGCATCGAAGCAAAAACCGCGACCATAGTTTCCATCACAGCATCAAATAATGAACGCCTCTGCCGCATGAACCGAACCAGTTTTACTGGTTCGCTTCACAGCAGAGGCGTTGTTCTTTTAGCAGAGCTTTGCGCCGGCGGGGATGGCATCGTCAACCATCAGCAGGTTCAGCTTTTCCTCACCCTTTTCGGTGTGGACAGCGGAGATCAGCATACCCCAGGACTCTTTGCCCATCATCTTTCTGGGAGGCAGGTTGGTGATGGCTACCAGGGTCTTGCCGATCAGTTCTTCCGGCTTGTAGAATTTTGCGATGCCGGACAAAATCTGCCGATCAGTGCCGGTGCCGTCATCCAAAGTAAACTGCAGCAGCTTGTCGGACTTCTTTACCGGCTGGCAGTCCTTGACCTTCACAGCCCGGAAATCGCTCTTGCAGAAGGTGTCAAAATCCACAGTCTCCTCTGCGTAAGGCTCAATCTCCAAAGCGGGCAGTGCAGCCTTTGCCTTTTCGGCGTTCAGTGCGTCAATCTCAGCCATTTTTTCCTCCATATTCAGACGGGCAAACAGGATCTCGCCTGCGCCTACGGTGTTACCGGGAACCAGCTGACCGAACTGGGTCAGGCTTTCCAATCCGCCGTTTTCCACATTCAGTTGCTTCAGGATCCGTGCAGAGGTATCCGGCAGGAAGCTTTCCAAAGCGACGGCTGCAAAGCGGATAGACTCTAAGAGGTTATACAGCACAGTGCCCAGACGGGGCTTGGTTGCCTCATCCTTTGCCAGCGCCCAAGGTGCGGTCTCGTCGATATACTTGTTGGCGCGGCGCAGCAAGACGAAGATCTCGTCGATGGCGTCGGCCACCTTCAGCTCGTTCATCTTAGCTTCCACCTTGCCGGGCATTGCCAGTGCAACTGCTTTCAGCTCCTCATCCAGAGCGTCAGCGGTGTTGGGCGCCATGATCTTGCCGTCAAAGTACTTATTGCTCATGGCAACGGTACGGTTCACCAAATTGCCCAGAATGTTGGCCAGTTCAGAGTTGATACGCTCGATGATCAGCTCATACGTCATGATGCCGTCAGCGGCAAAGGGCATTTCATGGAGCACGAAGTAACGCACTGCATCTACACCGAACAGATCCACCAGATCGTCTGCGTAGATCACGTTGCCCAAACTCTTGGACATCTTATCGCCCTTGACCAGCAGCCAGGGGTGACCGAATACCTGCTTGGGAAGCTCCTCGCCCATGCTCATGAGGAAGATAGGCCAGTAAATGGTATGGAAACGGACAATGTCCTTGCCGAACAGGTGCAGATCTGCAGGCCAGAATTTTTTGTAGTGCTCAGAATGGTTGCCGTCGGGAGCGTAGCCACAGAAGGTGATATAGTTACTTAGGGCGTCCAGCCACACATAGGTTACATGACCGGGGTCAAACTCCACCGGGATGCCCCAAGTGAAGCTGGTGCGGGATACGCACAGATCCTGCAGACCGGGCTTTAAGAAGTTGTTGATCATCTCGTTCTTCCGGCTCTCCGGCTGGATGAACTCGGGGTGGGTCTCGATGTGCTTCATCAGCTGATCGGCATACTTGCTCATTTTGAAGAAGTAAGCTTCTTCCTCTGCGTCCACGCACTCACGACCACAATCGGGGCACTTGCCATCCACCAGCTGGCTTTCGGTCCAGAAGGATTCGCAGGGGGTGCAGTACTTGCCCACATATTTGCCTTTGTAGATGTCGCCTTTTTCGTACATCTTAGCAAAGATTTTCTGCACACGGGTCTTATGCTCCGGGTCGGTGGTGCGGACAAACCGGTCATAGGTGGTGTTCATCAGATCCCAGATGTCCTTGATCTGACCTGCCACATTATCCACATACTCCTGCGGGGTAATGCCGGCAGCTTCTGCCTTCTGCTGAATCTTCTGACCGTGCTCGTCGGTGCCGGTCTGAAAGTACACATCGTAACCGGACTGCCGCTTGTATCGGGCAATGGCGTCTGCCAGCACGATCTCGTAAGTATTGCCGATGTGGGGCTTTGCGGAAGTATAGGCAATGGCGGTTGTGATGTAATAGGGTTTCTTTTCCATAAAATCTTCTCCTTATAATTGAAAATCGTCCTTGCTAATATAGCAAGGACGATAAAATATACCGTGGTACCACCTTGATTCGCAGCGTGCGCTGCCTCAAAACGCTTTAACGGGCGCACCCGTGACTGTTTACAAGGCAACCTATACAAACTCACCCAAATCATCAAAAAAGAGTTTATAAAGGTTGCGCATCTCGACAGTCCGGCTCCAAGACCATGTTCCGCAGCACCAAACGCATCCCTTCACACCAACCGGGACTCTCTGTGCGCATCCTCTGCGTACTCTTCTTTTCAAAGCCTTTGCATATTGTTTGCATTATAGCCTTAATTGGTAGGTTTTGTCAAGCAAATTCCGATTTAGCGAGGTGTTTCAAATTATAATTTGCACCTTTCCAGGCCCCCTTGCCTAAAGGGGGCTGGCGAAAATCTTTGATTTTCGTCTGGGGGATTTGCAGTAAAATTCTCAACGCACCCAAGCAGTTCCAGCGAATTCGTTACAATATCCCCCCGGCTCGCCTTACGGCGACCCACCCCCCCTTTAGGCAAGGGGGGCGTTGGATTGTACGTCTATCCGACAGCTCGACAAACTGAAATTTATTTCTTTTTGGTCAGCATTAGCGCCACAAAGATTGCGCTGATACCGCCGGCCAGCTTGCCGGCGATCATCGCAGGCAGCATTTCCGGGGCGAAGCCGGCAGTAAAGCCAAGGTGATCGCCAAAGACAAAGGCGGCAGACACTGCAAAGGCAATATTGACCACTTTACCCCGCTGGTCCATATCCTTTACCATGCCAAAGGTGGCGATGGAGTTGGCAAGGGCGGCGATGAGACCGCCGGCGGCGGTATCGTTGATGCCCAGCCATTTGCCTACCTGCAGCAGCGGCTTTCTCAGTAGTTTTGTCACTGCCCACACCAGTGGGAACGCCCCAGCCAGAACAATGGCGATTGCACCCACGGTAGCAAAACCCTCTTCAATAGGAGCCATGCCGGGGATGATGACAAAGCCGGTAAGGGACTCCACAATGGCCGCAGCCAGACCTACGGTGATCAGCGCGATAATGCCTTTTCCAAAAATACCAAAGCCTTTGATCATCCATTTTTCCGCTTTCCACAGACCCAATGTGATCAGCGCGGCAATCAGCACGATAGGAATCAGATTGCGCAGCACTTTCATTAAGGGGAAGCCTGCCACCAAGCCGCCTACAAAAATGCCTACAGGGATGGTGACGATACCGGCTAAGATGCCCTTTGCCATAGAGGGTCTGTCCTCTTGACGCAATATGCCGATGGCCACCGGAATGGTGAACACGATGGTAGCACCCAGCATGGAGCCGCCAATGACACCGCCTAAAAGAGCTGCCTCCGGGTCGTTGGTCATGGCCTGCGCCAGGGATGCGCCGCCCATATCGCAGGCCAGGATCGTACCTGCAAACATGGCAGGGTCTGCGCCTAAAAAGCTGTAAACCGGCACAACTACCGGGCGCAGCAGGTTTGCCAAAACCGGCGCAAGGCTGATAATACCCAGCATCGCCATGGCCAGGGAACCCATGGCAAGGATGCCTTCTTCAAACTCTTTGCCCAGACCGATCCGGTTACCGAAGATCCGATCCAGTGCGCCCAAAACCGCAAAGCCGGCCATAATATAAATGAGTATTTCGTGTGCGGACATCGTATCCCTCCGTTGTTCAAATTCCGATTTATCGAGGTGTTGAAAACTACACATGTCATTTCGAGCGGACCCTGAGCGTAGTCGAAGGGGAAGTCGAGAAATCCGTAATTTCCATTGCAGGGCAGCGGATTTCTCCACTCGCCTGCGGCTCGGTCGAAA
>JAZRUM010000075.1:0-6150 GCA_045652545.1 Faecousia sp.
TGCGTATGCGCCGATATTGCGGGCGAATTCGTAATGTTTCTCTGCACGGGCGTGGTGCTCCGCGCAGCGAATCTAAAATATTAATGATTGCCGGGGGCAATCATACCTAAATTAAACAATGGTCGCCCCTACATCCAATAATGAAACAGCTCGATAAACTGGAAGTTAGTCCTCGTCCAGCTTCAGAACTGCCATAAACGCTTCAGAGGGAACGGAGACGGTGCCGAAGGTGCGCATCCGCTTTTTGCCTTCCTTCTGCTTTTCCAGCAGCTTCTTCTTACGGGTGATATCGCCGCCGTAGCACTTAGCCAACACATCCTTGCGCAGCGCCTTAATGGTCTCCCGGGCGATGATCTTGCCACCGGTGGCCGCCTGCACCGGGATCTCGAACTGGGCGCGGGGAATGTTGTCCTTCAGCTTTTCACAGATCTTACGGGCACGGGGATAGGCATTGTCCGCAAAGAGGATGAAGCTCAGCGCGTCCACCACGTCGCCGTTGAGCAGGATGTCCAGCTTTACAAGGCGGCTGGGGCGGTAGCCGATCAGTTCGTAGTCCAGACTGCCGTAACCCCGGGTGCGGGATTTCAGCGCGTCAAAGAAATCGTAAATAATTTCGTTCAAGGGCATTTCATAGTGCAGCTCCACCCGGTTTGCATCCAGATACACCATGTCTTTGAACTCACCACGACGGGAAGTGGCAAGATCCATCATATTTCCCACATACTCCTGAGGGGCAATTAGACTGATCTTTACAAACGGCTCCTCTGCCAGCTGGATGTCCATAGGGTCGGGGTAGTCCAGAGGATTGTCCACCATGAGCACTTCACCGGAGTTTTTGGTGATCCGGTAAACAACGTTGGGGGCGGAGGTGATCAGATCCAGATTATACTCCCGTTCCAGACGCTCCTGAATGATCTCCATGTGCAGCAGACCCAAAAAGCCGCAACGGAAACCGAAACCGAGGGCAATGGAGCTTTCCAGCTCATAGGACATGGATGCGTCGTTCAGCTTCAGCTTTTCCAAAGCCTCCCGAAGATCCTGATATTTTGCGCCGTCTGCCGGATACACACCGGAATAGACCATAGGCTGTACAGGGCGGTAACCGGGCAACGCTTCCGTTGCGCCGTTTTCCACAGTTGTGATCGTGTCACCTACCTGCGTATCTTGTACGGTCTTAATGGACGCTGTAATATAACCTACCTCGCCTGCTCCTAAGCAATCCCGGGGAACAAGGCCGGTGGGACTCATAGTTCCCACCTCTACCACCTTATAAACTGCACCGGTGGCTATCATTTTGATATCCTGTCCTGCCCGGATTGTTCCCTGTTTGATACGGGTATAGACAATAACGCCCCGATAGGAATCGTATTGGCTGTCAAAAATCAGCGCCTGCAAAGGTGCATTTCTGTCACCGGTGGGGGCAGGAACATCCTTAACGATCATTTCCAAAACGGAATGAATGTTAATGCCGTTTTTGGCAGAGATCTCCGGGCTATCTTCCGCAGGAATTCCGATGATATCCTCCACCTCTGCTTTGACCTCTTTGGGTCTGGCAGAGGGCAGATCGATCTTGTTGATGACCGGAAGCACCTCCAATCCTGCATCAATGGCAAGATAGGTGTTTGCCAAAGTCTGTGCCTCCACTCCCTGTGACGCATCCACTACCAACACTGCGCCCTCACAAGCTGCAAGGCTGCGGCTGACTTCATAGTTAAAGTCCACGTGGCCGGGGGTGTCGATCAGATTCAGGGCATAGGTTTGCCCGTCGTCAGCGGTGTAAGTCAGCTGTACGGCGGTAGCTTTTATGGTGATGCCACGCTCCTGCTCCAGCTCCATGGAGTCCAAAACCTGTTGCTGCATCTGCCGGTTGTCGATGGCGTTACATTCCTCCAGCAACCGGTCCGCCAGGGTGGATTTGCCGTGGTCAATGTGGGCAATAATGGAAAAGTTTCTGATTTTATTCAGGTCGGTCATATATCTGCACCTCAGCTTTAACCGAATTTTTTCGATACTTTTGATAATAGCAATTATACCGAAAGATCCGAAAAAAGGCAACAGTATGTTTTTCTGTTTTTTGGGGAATACTGAGGTGCGGAACGACAAAAAACGCCGAAAGATACTTTTTTAGAAAAATATTTGGTAAAATCCCTTGTCAAATTGCCGGAATCGGGCTATATTTTATCGGCTATGAATATAAAGAGGTGACACGTATATGAGTACAGCCAAGAAGGGCTTAAAGACTCCCGAGGATCTGCAGGCGGCACTGCAAGCTCTCATCTCCCAGGGACGCAAGGAGGGCGTGATCCGTTCTTCCGAACTAGGTGCGTTGCTGGAAAAGATGGATCTTACCCCTGAGAAAATTGAAGATGTTTACGAACGCATCGAAGCCATGAATATCCAGGTAGTCAGCAGCGAGCTGGATTTAGACCTGGGCGACGATATAGAACTGGATTCTCCCAATGATCTGGATGATGAGATCGATCTTTCCGGCATGGAAGAGGAAGACCTGGTAGACCCGGTGGATCTGGCTGCAGAGTTTAATCTGGACGATCCGGTGCGTATGTATCTGAAAGAGATCGGTCAGATTCGTCTGCTTTCTGCTGATGAAGAAGTGGATCTGGCGAAACGGGTCTCAGAGGGCGACCAAGCTGCAAAGAACAAACTTACCGAGGCCAACCTGCGATTGGTGGTCTCCATTGCTAAGAAATATTCCGGCAGAGGCCTCCACATTCTGGACCTGATCCAGGAAGGCAACACCGGTCTGATCCGTGCGGTAGATAAGTTTGACTGGACAAAGGGAAACAAATTCTCTACATATGCTACCTGGTGGATCCGGCAGGCTATTACCCGCGCCATCGCCGATCAGGCCCGTACCATCCGGGTGCCGGTGCATATGGTGGAGGTTATTAACAAGGCCACCCGCTGCAACCGGAAGCTGGTGCAGGAGCTGGGTCGTGAGCCTACCGTGGAAGAGATTGCAGCAGAGCTGAATCTGCCTGTGGAAAAGATCATCGAGGCCAACCGCACTGCGGCAGATACCTTGAGTCTGGACACCCCTGTGGGTGACGAAGAAGATACCTCCATCGGTTCTTTCGTGGAGGACGAGCGCACCCCCGGCCCTGCAGATGCTACCTCCAATGCGCTGCTTGCCGAGGCACTGAAGGAAATTTTGGACACATTGACCGAGCGTGAGGCAGATGTGCTGCGCATGCGTTTTGGCATGTACGACGGTCGCACCCATACCCTCGAGGAAGTGGGACAGATCTTTGGCGTAACCCGTGAGCGTATCCGCCAGATCGAAAACAAGGCCATCCGCAAGCTGCGCCACCCCAGCCGCGCTAAGAAAATTAAGGATTTTTACTGCTAAGAAAAGAGCCGACCTGGACAGGTCGTCTCTTTTAATTGAAAATTGAAAGTTGAAAATTAAATTCCAGTTTATCGAGCTGTTTCCTTTTCCCCTCTGTCATTTCGACCGAGCCGCAGGCGAGTGGAGAAATCCGCTGCCCTGCAATGGAAATTACGGATTTCTCGACTCCGCTTTGCTCCGCTCGAAATGACATATGTAGTTCGCAACACCTCGATAAACTGGAATTTGAAGATTCGTTGCGAAAAAATGGTTCACCCGGTTGGGTGCGGCTTTTTTATGTGTTGGATTAGGCCAGCTCAGCGAAGTACTTAATGGTGCGAACCATCTGAGAAACGTAGGAGTTCTCGTTGTCGTACCAGGAAACAACCTGAACCTGAGTCTTACCGTCGGGCAGCTTGCAGACCATGGTCTGAGTAGCGTCGAACAGAGAACCGAAACGCATGCCGATGATATCGGAGGAAACGATCTCGTCCTCGTTGTAGCCGTAGGACTCGGTAGCAGCAGCCTTCATAGCAGCGTTAATCTCCTCAACGGTCACAGCCTTAGCGCAAACAGCGTTCAGGATGGTGGTAGAACCGGTGGGAGTGGGGATACGCTGTGCAGCGCCGATCAGCTTGCCGTTCAGCTCGGGGATAACCAGGCCGATTGCCTTAGCAGCACCGGTGGAGTTGGGAACGATGTTGATTGCGCCAGCGCGGCTACGACGCAGGTCGCCCTTTCTCTGGGGACCGTCCAGAATCATCTGGTCGCCGGTGTAAGCGTGGATGGTGCACATAATGCCGGACTCGATGGTAGCCAGGTCGTTCAGAGCCTTAGCCATAGGAGCCAAGCAGTTGGTGGTGCAGGAAGCAGCGGAAATGACGTTGTCTTCCTTGGTCAGCGTCTCGTGGTTAACATTGTAAACGATGGTGGGCAGGTCGTTGCCGGCAGGAGCGGAGATAACAACCTTCTTAGCGCCAGCGTTGATGTGTGCCATAGCCTTCTCCTTAGAGGTGTAGAAGCCGGTGCACTCCAGAACAACGTCAACACCCAGCTCGCCCCAGGGCAGCTCAGCAGCGTTGGCCTTAGCGTAGATGGTGATCTTCTTGCCGTCCACAACGATGTTGTCCTCGCCAGCCTCGACGACGTGACCCTGGGCAGCGTAGTTACCCTGAGTGGAATCGTACTTCAGCAGGTGAGCCAGCATCTTGGGGGAGGTCAGGTCGTTGATAGCGACCACTTCGTAGCCCTCAGCGCCGAACATCTGACGGAAAGCCAGACGGCCAATACGACCAAAACCATTAATTGCAACTTTAACAGACATAGTAATTCCTCCATAAAATTCTTACTGCTTTTTCTATATCTTCCCATATCAAAGCCATTGGGTTAGAAAAAACCTATTCAGTTGTATTATACTATAGGTGTATTCGCTTGTAAAGTATCGAAATTGTAAAAATCCTTGTTTTTATATGGTATAAAATTGGTTTAGCTTACCAAAAAACCCTTTGATCTGTTCTTTTGAGGCTTTGACACTTCCCTGGAAAAAACCCGGTTTTCCGCCGCCACGGCCGTTCAAAACCGCATTCATTTCCTTTCCCAATTCTGCCACGGGATTTGCATGATCCACAAGACAAACACTGTATCCGTCATTGTCATTTCCGGAAAAAACAGCGGCAGTGCCACCGCATCGCCCGGCGATCCGGTCTGCCAGCTCCCGAACAGAACCGGGGGCAGCAAGGTCCGCAAAATGCAGCACATTGCCTTGCCCTGCATAGCCCTGGGCTATGCTGTCAAACACCTGTCTTTCCAAAGCCGTTGCCCGGAATTTTTCTGCCGCCAACGCTTCGTTCATCCGCCCAGCTGCCGCACCGGTTTCCAAAGGCTTTGCAGAAAACGCCTGCGATACCAACCGGTTTTGCTCATAAATGCGGCTCAAATAGTAAAACGCTCTCGCTCCGCAGAGCATTTCAATCCGCACACCTTCGTGAAATTTTACGCAAGACAGCAGTTTTATAAGGCCGATCTGACCGGTGAATGCAACGTGGACGCCGCAGCAGGCGCAGCTATCATATCCGGGCACTTCCACAATGCGCACCGGCCAGTTTAGCGCCTTTTTGCTGCGATAAAAAACAGTAGGCAACACCTCTTGGGGAGGGTACCAGCACTTAAGGGGAATGTTCTCATAAACTGCCCGGTTTGCCTCCTGCTCGATCTGCGCCAACGCCTCCGCCGGAATGAAACAGTCAAAATCAATGGTAACTGTTTCTGCTCCTATATGGAAACCCACGTTATGACCGCCAAATTTTCGGTTGATAATTCCAGAAACAATATGCTCTCCGGAGTGCTGCTGCATCAGATCCAGCCGGTGGTCCCAGTCCAGCTTGCCCACAACCTGCTTGCCCACAGGCAGGGGTTTGTCACATAGATGAACTACCGTTTCCCCATGCTCACGGACATCCAGCACTGTGGCATCTTCCAGCGTGCCCAGATCACAGGCCTGTCCGCCCCCTTCCGGATAGAACCCGGTGGAATCCAGCGTGATTGCAAAGCCCTTTTCCTTTTTTTCGCAAGAAAGTACCGTGGCAGTAAATTCTCGCAAAAGGCAATCTTCGTAATATAGCTTGCGTGTTTCCATAATCTAACCTCTTTAAATTCCAATTTATCGAGCTGTTTCATCCTTCCTCTGTCATTTCGAGCGGAGCGTTAGCGGAGTCGAGAAATCCGTAAATTTTATTGCAGGGCAGCGGATTTCTCCGCTCGCCTGCGGCTCGGTCGAAATGACATGTGTAGTTTGCGACACCTCG
>JAZRUM010000076.1:0-2685 GCA_045652545.1 Faecousia sp.
TTTGATCTGCAAAGCTTTACAAAGCCTTTGGAGGAAATGGGCGATTCTATCGTTGCCGTGCATAATGACGGCATCGTCAAGATCCATATTCATACCTTTACCCCGGAAAAGGCATTGGCTTACGGCAGACAGTTCGGTGAATTTGTCTCCGTAAAGATCGAGAATATGTCTGTACAGCACAGCCAGACCCAGGCAGAAACCAAACGGGAAAAAATGAAATATGCCGTGGTTGCCGTTGCTTCCGGCGAGGGCATCAAGGAGTATTTCTACAGCATCGGCGCTACATACATCATTGACGGCGGACAGACCAACAACCCCTCTGTCAGCGCGTTTCTGGATGCATTCCGTAGCTTTGATGCGGAGCATATCGTTGTGCTGCCAAACAATTCCAACATTGTATTGACGGCAAATCAGGCAGCAGATGCCTATACCGACAGTGATGTGCGGGTGATCCCCACCAAGTCCATCGCAGAAGGCTATTCCGCCCTTTCCATGATGAATCTGTGGTGCGACACTGTGGAGGAACTGATAGACGATATGTCCATGAGTTTGGGCGATGTGACCACCGGCTATGTGACCACTGCCATTCGGGACACCCAGATGGACGGTCTGGATGTGAAGAAAGGCGATTACATCGGCTTAGACGGCAAGCACATTCTGGTTAAGCAGAATGACTCTGTCAGCGCCGCCAAAGAGCTGATCCGCAAGATTACAGCCCAATCAGAAAAGGGCGTGATCATAGTCTTCTACGGTCAGAATGTGACCGAGGAGCAGACAAATCAGCTTGCCGACTTCCTGCAGAAGGAATATCCCATGGTGGATGTGGGCTTTGTGGACGGCAAGCAAGGTGTATATGACTTTATTATTTCTTTGGAATAAGGTAGCGTTATGATCAAAATTGTTGTTGATACGTTAGGTGCGGATCTGGGTATGGAACCCATTGTTACCGGTGTTGCCAAAGCGCTGCAGAAAAATATCGACTTTTTCCCCATTCTGGTAGGTCCTGCGGATGCTTTGCAAGCGGCAATGGAGCAGGCAGGCATCGAGCCTTCCCGGTATGAGCTCATGGATGCGGATAAGTATATCCGCAACGAAGATCCGCCCCACTGCATTTTTGGCGGCTGTGACGATACCACTATGGCAATCGCTTACGGACGGCTGAAAAACGATCCCCAGTGTGGCGCAATGATCTCTGCCGGCAGTACCGGCGCGTTGCTGGTAGGTTCTATCTGCCGGCTGGGATTGCTGCCGGGTCTGAAATTTCCTGCGCTGGCAAGCGCTTTGCCTTGCGGCGGCGAAAAGCTGGTGTGTCTGGTGGATTGCGGCGCCAACATTGACTGCACTGCCGATGACCTTGTCCGTTTTGCCAAAATGGGCAATGTGTTGGCAAAAACCTACTGCGCCATCGAAAACCCCCGGGTGGGTCTGATGAGCGTGGGTAGAGAGAAGCAGAAGGGCACGGAGCTGATACAGCAGGCCTATGAAAAGATCAGCGCACTGCCGCTGAACTTTGTGGGCAATGTGGAGGGCAGCGACCTGGTCACCGGCTATGCCGATGTGATCGTTACCGACGGCTTCTCCGGAAATCTGCTGCTGAAGTGCGCCGAGTCTGTGGGCAAGGCTGCTATGCAGATTGTAGAAAAGTACGGCGTGGGCGCAGATCCTGCTATTATAGAAAAGATCCAGCAGGCGCTGTTTGAGACATTTGACTTTAACTCCCGGGGCGCAGCCACATTCCTTGGTCCCAAGAAGACCGTGGTGAAAATGCACGGCAGTGCCAACGCGGATACGGCGGTTGCTTCCATTGAGCAGATCTTGCGGCTGGAAAATGCCCGGTTCTCTCAGGCAATGGCGGAAGAACTGACGAAATAAAATAAAAACCGCAAATCGCCGTTTCTTTGACGATTTGCGGTTTTTGATATAGAAGAATCACTCCCGGGTACGCAGGGCGATAAATGTGAATTTATGCAGCCAGTACCGCAGGGGCAGACAGATTAAGAATACCAAATTGAATGCCACCCACAGAGGGATCTGGGGAAGGGCAAGAGAAAACAGAAGGCAGCCCAGTGCATAAAGGGAATAGGAAATAATCTGGTGGATCAGCAGCGTCAGCTGATCGTAGCAACGGGTGTTGCGGAACACAAAGCACTGGCAGACAATGATGTTGACGAGATATGCCAACGCGCCTGCACTGGGAACGGTGACCATAAGATGGTGATAGCCGAAGAGGATAGTTGCCGCAGCGATCCAGACCTCAACTGCAAAAAAACCGATAAACAGACCGATGGCAAGCTTGAAAAGGCTGCGGTAGATCCGGATGGTGTCCTTTACCGGCTGGAAGTGGGAGGACTGGTTGTTGTCGATGTAAATGGCTTCGATAAGAATGGTGGATATGCGGATGCCTTTCTTCGCCGCATAGTAAAGCACATTCATTTCGTAGTCGTAATTATCCTTTTCCACCTGTGCCATCCAGTCGATATGTACCCGGGAGAATCCCCGCAGACCGGATTGGTTGTCGGAAAGATACCGCTTTGTCAGCAGGGCATATACTACCCTGGACATGGCGTTGCCTACCTTGGAACGCAAGGGAACATCCTTTTTCTGCCGCCGCATGGTCAGCACAAATTTGTGACCTGCCTGCAGCATCTTACTGACCCGAACCACATCTTCTACCCGGTGCTGTCC
>JAZRUM010000077.1:0-18759 GCA_045652545.1 Faecousia sp.
TGTTGCGTATGCGCCGAAATTGTGGGCGAATTCGTAATGCTTCTCTGCACGGGCGTGGTGCTCCGCGCAGCGAATCTAAAATATTAATGATTGCCGGGGGCAATCATACCTAAATTAAACAATGGTCGCCCCTACATCCAATAATGAAACAGCTCGATAAACTGGAATTTGAAGTGATAATATGGAGGTTATTTTATGAACACCTTTGGTTTTATTGGCACCGGCAATATGGGCGGCGCTTTGGCACGGGCAGCGGCAAAATCCGTTGCTCCCCAACAGATCTATTTTGCAGATGCCTTTGCCCAGAAGGCAGAAGCGCTGGCAAAGGAAATCGGCGGCGCTGCGGTATCTGCAGAGCAGCTGGCTGAAAGCTGCCACTTTATTTTCCTCGGGGTAAAGCCTCAGGTTATGGCTTCTATGCTGGAGCAAATCGCACCAGTTTTGAAAAGCCGCCGGCAGGATTTTGTGCTGGTTTCCATGGCTGCAGGTGTTTGTATCGCAGATATCCGGAAAATGGCAGGGGGTGCCTACCCTGTGATCCGGATTATGCCCAATATCCCTGTCAGCGTAGGTGGCGGTGTGATTCTGTATGATACCACGGATAATGTGGCACAGGAGGATGTGGAAGCGTTCCGCAGTGCTATGGCGGCAGCGGGACTTGTGGATCCTTTGCCGGAAAAACTGATTGACGCAGGCAGCGCTTTGTCCGGTTGCGGACCTGCTTTTGTCAGCTTGTTTATTGAAGCGCTGGCAGACGGCGCTGTTGCTTGCGGACTGACACGGCAGCAGGCCATAAACTATGCCTGTCAAACGCTGATGGGAACAGCACAAATGGTAAAAAATGGCATGAACCCCGGTGCGCTGAAGGATGCGGTGTGCTCTCCCGGTGGCTCTACCATTGCCGGTGTTACGGCTTTGGAACAGGGGGGACTGCGTGCTGCAGCCATTGATGCGGTAGCTGCTGCTTATAAAAGAACGGTAGAATTGGGAAAATAAACAAAGTTTTTTATCATTTTCCTGCGATTTTTTGTTTTACAAAGTCGATTATTTATATTATAATAGATAAGTAATGGACAAACGGCGAATGCCGCAATCTTTTTGTCAGATTAGGAGTTGTTTATCATGGGCCGGATGTTAGGTACTGTTTCTATGGGTATCCGCGCGCCCATCATCCGTCAGGGTGATGACCTTGTTAAGATCGTTACCGACTGTGTCATGGAGGCTATTAAGAACGGTGAATTGAACCCCCGGGATCGGGACGTGGTAGCTATGACGGAGGCGATCGTTGCCCGTGCACAGGGTAACTATGTTAGTGTGGATGCCATCGCTGAGGATATTCGCACCAAGCTGGGCGGCGAGACCATCGGTGTTATCTTCCCCATTTTGAGTCGTAACCGATTTGCTATCTGCCTGCGGGGTATTGCTAAGGGTTGTAAGAAAATCGTGCTGATGCTCAGCTACCCTTCTGATGAGGTGGGCAACCATCTGATTGATTGGGATGTGATGGATGAGAACGGTGTGGACCCTTATAAAGATGTACTCACCGAGGAGCGCTATCGCAAGATGTTCGGCTATGCGAAGCACCCCTTCACAGGTGTGGACTATGTGGAGTATTACAGCGATCTGATCCGTCAGTGCGGTGCAGAGGTAGAGGTGATCTTTGCCAATGACCCCCGGGCGATCCTGAAATACACCAAAAATGTGCTGCACTGTGATATCCACACCAGAGCACGGACCAAGCGGCTGCTGAAAGCTGCCGGCGGTGAGCGGGTGTTTGGTCTGGACGAGATCATGACAGCGCCGGTGCAGGGCAGCGGCTGTAACGAGAATTATGGCCTGTTGGGTTCTAATAAGGCTACCGAGGACACGGTGAAGCTGTTCCCCAGAGCTTGCCAGCAGATGGTGCTGGACATTCAGGACAGCCTGCTGAAAGCTACTGGCAAACATATTGAAGTGATGGTATACGGCGACGGTGCGTTTAAAGACCCTGTGGGCAAGATTTGGGAACTGGCAGACCCGGTGGTGTCACCTGCCTATACCCCCGGCTTGGAGGGTACGCCTAATGAGCTGAAGCTGAAGTATCTGGCGGATAACGATTTTGCCGGGTTGTCCGGTGAAGCATTGCGGGATGCTATCCGGGACAAGATTGCACAAAAGGACGGAACGAGCCTTGTGGGCAATATGGCAGCACAGGGTACGACCCCCCGTCGTTTGACGGATCTGATCGGTTCTTTGTGCGACCTGACTTCCGGATCCGGCGATAAGGGTACGCCCATTGTATATATCCAGGGCTACTTTGATAACTACACCAATGACTGATTGAGTTTAAAAAGATCGTGCCGAATTTCGGCACGATCTTTTTATATTAGGTTCATTACACGCCAAGCAGCAGCCGGGCGAACAGAAAGTATACCAGAAGGGAAACCACATCCACAATGGATGTTATGAAGGGACTTGCCATTACTGCCGGGTCCAGTCTTAGTGCTTTGGCAGCCAGGGGCAGCACTGCACCTACCAATTTTGCCAACAGCACTGTCGCTGCCAGCGCAAGGCATACCACACCGTTTACCAACAGTGTGATCTGATAATTGCCCAGCAATATTCGGTCTACCAACCAAATCTTTACAAAACAAGCAGCACACAGAGCAATGCCGCAAAGCACAGCTGTGCGGATCTCTTTCCAAAGCACCCGAGGCAGGTCAGAGAATTTCAGCTCATTCAGACTCAATGCGCGAATCACCGTAACAGAGGATTGAGAACCGGAATTGCCCCCTGTGCCCATGAGCATGGGAATAAAGGCGATCAGCGTTGCCTGTGCTGCCAACGCCTCCTCAAAAGAGGTGATGATTATGCCTGTGAATGTCGCTGAGATCATCAAAAGCAGTAACCATGGGATGCGGTTTTTGAACAGCTCCCATACGGAGCTGCGCAAATAGGTTTTTTCAGAGGGGAGAATACCGCCCATCAGTTCCATATCCTCGGTAGTCTCCTCTTCAATGACTTCCATAGCGTCATCAAAGGTGACGATGCCTACCATTCGGTTTTCTTTGTCCACAACGGGCAAAGCCAGAAAGCTGTATTTGGACAGCATACGTGCCACTTCTTCTTGATCGGTGTGGGTGTTCACACGGATCAAATTGGTTAACATAATTTCTTGAACCTGTATCTCATCGTTCTCACAAAGCAACAAATCTTTTACAGTGACGATGCCCAGCAGCTTACGCTCCTCCGTGACATAGCAAGTGTAGATGGTCTCTTTATCAAAACCTTGCCTGCGGATCCGAAGAATGGCTTCCTCTGCAGTCATATCCGGACGTAGGGACACATATTCCGTGGTCATGATAGAGCCTGCGGAATTGTCGGGATAGCGCAGAATCTGGTTGATAGCGCTGCGCATTTCTGGATTGGCATGCCGCAGGATGCGCTTGACTACATTAGCGGGAAGCTCCTCTACCAAGTCCGCTGCATCGTCGGCATACAGCTCCTCTAACAGTTCTTTCAGTTCGTTATCGGAAAAACCCTGAATAAGAAGCTGCTGATTATCCGGATCCATTTCCGCAAAAGCTTCTGCTGCCAATTCCTTGGGCAACAAACGGAACAGAAGAGGAATCTTCCGCTCCTCAAGCTCGGAGAACACCTGCGCCACATCCACGGGATTCATGGTTTCCAAAATTTCCCGCAGTGCAGCGTACTTTTTGTCCTCCAGCATAGCAACAATTGTTTTTTCTACCAGCTCAAAACGTTCTGTCAAAATGAGTTCCTCCTTATTTTAGTGTTAGTAAAATAAGGCAACACACCGATATTTAGCTAAATGCGTCTCCACAGACGCTGTCTACTTCGATCCGGTATATTGCCACTGCAACCAGCGTCCATGGTAATTCCTCCTTTAAAATCAGATAGTATTTATTTTATATCCCATATCCCAAAAGGTCAATCATTATATAAAAATTTTTTATTTTTTAGGAAATAGTTTCCTGTTTTCACAGATAATGCTTGACAAGCAAGGATGTGGGTGCTATAATGCACAAAGAGTTAGCAAAGGCTAATTCCTTTTGCGGAGGATAAGTTAGCATATGCTAATCCCCGGTATATTGAGAGCGAGTGATTCATATGAATTTAACCACAGTACAAGAAGGTGTCGAGTACATCATTTCCCGCATCGAGACGGACGACGAAGAACTGAATGCCTTTCTGTTTTCTCTCGGTTGCTATAGCGGCGAGCCCATCACTGTGGTATCCCGCCGCAGAGGCGGCTGCACTGTGTCCATTAAGGACGGACGTTATAATATTGACAATCAGTTGGCAGAGGCGATCATTGTCGCTTAAAAGCGAATCGCAAAGACGGCTGATCGTCTTTTTGCAAAGTAGTTAGCAATAGGTAACCGAGAAAGAGGAGGAAATAATTATGAGAATTGCTTTTGCGGGCAACCCAAACAGTGGTAAGACTACCATGTACAATGCCCTCACCGGCAGAAACGAAAAGGTGGGCAACTGGGCAGGTGTTACCGTGGACCGGAAGGAAGCCCCCATTAAAAAAGCCTACGCAGGTGACCTGGAGCTGATCGCCGTGGACCTGCCCGGCGCATACTCTATGTCGCCTTTTACCTCAGAGGAGAGCATTACCAGCGCTTATGTCCGGGAGGAACGTCCCGATGCCATTATTAACATCGTGGATGCAACCAACTTAAGCCGCAGTTTGTTCTTCACAACGCAGCTGCTGGAGCTGGGCGTGCCCGTGGTGGTAGCGCTGAACAAGGCAGACATCAACGAAAAGAAAAAGACCGAGATCGACGTAGGTGCTCTGTCCGCCAAACTGGGCTGCCCGGTGATCGAAACGGTCTCCACCTCCTCTGAGGGCCTTTCTGAAGTGGTCAAGGCGGCAGTGGAGCTGTTGGGCAAGGAGCAGGTCGCGCCCTTTAACCAGGGGGACATCGACCTGACCGATAAAAAGGCCGTTGAGGCTGCCGACCGGAAACGCTTCGCATCCGTTAACAAGATCGTTAAGGAAGTGGAGACCCGGAAGGTTCGCACCAGCGATAAAAATTTCCAGGATAAGATCGATGCAGTGCTGACACATCCTATTGTGGGTCTGCCCATCTTTGCGGTGGTCATGTTCCTGGTGTTCCAGATCTCCCAGGCATGGGTAGGTCCATGGATCGCAGAGGGCTATGAATTTGCTAACGGCACCGTGATCCCCGGACTTGTGACTCTGATCGATATGTTTAAGGAATGGGTCATCGGTCTTCTGGAGGGCGCAAATGCCAACCCATTCCTCACCGCTCTGCTTACCGAGGGCATCATCGGCGGTGTCAGCGCTGTGGTTGGTTTCCTGCCATTAGTTATGGTCATGTATTTCCTGATCGCCCTGCTGGAGGACTGCGGCTACATGGCCCGCGCCACTGTGGTGCTGGATCCTATCTTTAAGAAGGTGGGTCTTTCCGGCAAATCTGTCATTCCTTTTGTTATTGGCACCGGCTGTGCCATCCCCGGCGTCATGGCTTGCCGTACCATCCGTAATGAGCGGGAACGCCGTGCCACCGCAATGCTGACCCCCTTCATGCCCTGTGGCGCAAAGCTGCCTGTCATCGGCCTGTTTGCCGGTGCGTTTTTTGGTAATGCTTCCTGGGTAGGCACTCTGATGTACTTTGTGGGCATCGCGCTGATCCTGGTGGGTGCGTTGCTGGTGAACAAGATCGCCGGTCACAAGAATCGCAAATCCTTCTTCATCATGGAGCTGCCTGAGTATAAGCTGCCCAGCCTGGGCCGTGCCTGTATGTCCATGATTTCCCGTGGCTGGTCCTACATCGTCAAGGCAGGCACCATTATTCTGCTGTGCAATGCCGTTGTGTACATCATGCAGTCCTTCAACTGGAGTTTGCAGCTGGTAGAGGAGGGCGCAGAAGTTAACTCTATTTTGGCATCTATCGCAAACCCCATCGCTGCGATTCTGGTGCCCGTCATCGGTGTGAAGATCTGGCAGCTGGCGGCAGCAGCTGTCACCGGCTTTATTGCTAAGGAAAATGTGGTGGGCACTCTTGCTGTGTGCTTCGGCATCTCCAATCTAATCGACACCGATGCGCTGGAAATGGTTGAAGGCGCAGGTGCAGAGGTGGCAGCCATCTTCGGCATTACCAAGGTGGCGGCACTGGCTTATCTGATGTTCAACCTGTTCACCCCGCCCTGCTTTGCTGCCCTGGGCGCCATGAATGCCGAGATCAATGACCGCAAGTGGTTCTGGGGCGGTATTGCCCTGCAGCTGAGTGTAGGCTACACCATCGGCTTTGCGGTTTACCAGATCGGAACCCTGATTACCACAGGTAGCTTGGGCGCAGGCTTTGTGCCCGGTCTGATTGCTGTGGCAGTGATGGCAGGCATCGTGATTTGGCTTTGTGCCCGGGCGGACAGCAAGCTTAAGACTGAGTACGCTCTCAGCGGAAAGAAGTAAATTATGAAGCTTGTAGATTATCTTATCATTGCCGTGGTTGTTCTGATTCTTGGCTTTTCCGTGTGGTTCATCCGGAAGTCTAAGAAAAGCGGTAAAAAGTGCATCGGCTGCCCCAACAGCTGTGCCTGTTCTACCGATAATTGCAGCAGTAGCTGCAGCGGCTGTGGAAATCAACAAAAATAAAAAATGCGCTGTCCCAGCAAGGGGGACGGCGCATTTTTCGGTTTGTTGTATGCTGGCAAATAAGATCTTGTTTATTCCAAAGCATCACGCAGCTTTTCTAGCGCCCGTTTTTCAATTCGACTGACGTAGCTGCGGCTGATTCCGGTGACGTTTGCCACCTCCCGCTGCCGCAAGGGCACACCGGTACCAAGGCCGTAGCGTGAGGTAATTACTAGGCGTTCCTGGTCAGATAAGACGGTATTTACTGCGGTGCAGAGCTTTTTCAACAGCTCCCGGTTTGTGACCCGATCCAAAAGATCGGTGTCGTCGCTGACCACATCCATCAGCGACAGTGCGGCTCCGTCTGCTCCTGTTTCTATATAATCCGACAGGGATACATCTTGACTGGATTTTTTCTGCGCCCGAAAATGCATCAGTATTTCATTTTCTACACAGCGGGCGGCGTAGGTTGCCAATCTTGCGCCTTTGGACATATCAAAGGTCTCAATGCCTTTGATGAGCCCTATGGTACCAATGGAAATCAGATCTTCTTGATCTGCGGTTTGGGTGTAGTATTTTTTCATAATGTGTGCCACCAGACGTAGGTTGCGTTCGATGAGGATATTCCGGGCATCCAGATCTCCTTTGGCGGCAAGTTCCAGATAATGCTGTTCCTCTTTGGCTGACAGGGGCTTTGGAAAAGAACCGGTCTGCAGCTGTAGTGCGTACATCAGTCCGCTGAGCATCAGCCATACAGCGGCGATCATACCAATCACCTCCACTGCAAGGCTATTCACCCCGGCAAGTCCATTTTCCTGCAAATTCGCCCCTGTGCAGAATGCACAGGGGCGAATCGCTAAAAAGCTGATTGGGTCAATGATGTTAATTTATGTATTACCGTTGGGCGTAGGGACAGCGTTGGCACAGTGATTCCACAGCGGTGCGGTTGCGGAAACCTTCACCAATCCGCTGTGCCCGCTCTGTGGAGAGGATCTCTGATAATGGCTGCAAAAACACATTTCCCAAAGCGATCACGCCGTCGCTATCCAGACAGCAGGGGACCACCGTGCCGTCGCTGAGGATGCCGAAATGATCCCGCATGCCGTAGCACACCGGTCGACCCTCCTGCAGTTGGTTTTCTCGGTCCGGCCAGACAAACCGGTTGCCGTATTCCAAATATACCTTGTCCCGCAACCGGTATCCACGGGAATTTTCTTCCCACTGCCCGGGCAGTCGCTGCCGAAGAAATGTTTCAGTTACCTCGTTGGCACCGTTATCACAGCCTCGGTTCCATAACCGTAAGGAGACCAAAGTGCCTTTTTCGGCGGCCTGCTCCACAAATGTGGCTACTTGCTCTAAGTATCGTCGCTGCCCTTCCGGGTCGTCTTTCTCAAAGCTGTGCAGTGAGATGCTGACCTTATGGAGACCTGCCTCCAGCAATTCTGTCCCGTGGCGGTGGAGCAAGGTGCCGTTGGTGGTGATGACCGAAAAAAACCCTTGCTTGCCTGCCAACCGTACAAATTCCGGCAGCTGTGGGTGCAGCAGCGGTTCGCCCATCAAGTGGTAATATACATATCGGGTCTGACCTTCCAGCTGGGTCAGAATATGCAAAAATTCTTCCCGACTCAGCTGCCGGGGGACACGGCTGTGCCCGTGACAAAAACTGCAGTGCAGGTTGCAGATGTTGGTGATCTCTACATACGCACGGGAATACATAGCAGTCCCTCCTGTAAAAATTTAGAAAAGAAATTATGGAACGTCAGAACAAACGCTACCAGAGGATATATTTTGAATTCCAACAATATCCTATCGGTAGCGCATACCGCTGTTCTGCATTGAATTATAACATATTACATAAAATTTTGGAAGAAAAAATACGCAAAAATTAACTAGGTCTTGCATTGTGCGTATGTTTGGTTTATACTACTTCTATAAAGAGGTGAAAAGTACATGCTTTACCAAAAATTGCTGGTGGGGGAGCACCCCTATATGATTTCCGTGGGAAATACGATCTGTTATGGACTTCACCGCCATTGGGAGATCGAACTGAGCTACTGCATGGAAGGCGAGTATACCATTGCCATCAACAACAGATCCCAATGTCTGCGTGCCGGCGATCTTATGGTACTCAACCCCATGGCTGCCCACGAATTTCCTGGGGATAGTGCAGAGTCTGCCCGCAGAATGACCATTGTGCTGGGACCGGGGTTGTTGGGAGAGTTTTTTGAACCCTTTGTCAACATGGTACCCAGTGGCAGAGTTTTTCACTTGCAGGACGAAAAAAATACGAATCCTGCTTATGGGCAGCTGGCATGCCTGCTGGAAGATACCGCCCATCTATACTTAAACCGTACTGAATTTTCCGGATTGGAGATCATGGGCAATTTGTATAAGATCAGCGCGCTGGTTTTAAAGCTGCTGTCAGAGGACAATGGGCTTCCGTTACGCATTCAATCTGTCCGGGATGTGGAAAAGATTGAGCAGGCATTGGAGATCATTTACGACCGGTATGGTGAAAATCTTGACCTTGATACGGTAAGCCGGGTGTGCGGATATAGCAAAAGCAATTTCTGCAAGATATTTAAGAGGGTTACCGGGGATACCTTCCACAATGTGCTGACACGGCACAGAGTGGAGATCGCCTGTCTGCACCTGAAGGAGAGCACGGCATCCATTGACAGCATTGGCGGCATGGTGGGATTTTCCGATTCCAAAAGTTTTTGCCGTACATTCAAAAAACTGACAGGAGAAAGTCCCGGTACATATCGAAAGAAAACCGCAAAAACCAAAAAGTGAAGCAAAGCACGCAGATAGTGAGCGCTTTTTCACATAAAGGCTCATTTGTAAAAATAATCATGTACTTTTCTCCAAAGATATGTTATCTTTAACACGTATAATATTTGTATAATGCAGATATTACGCATACTTAGATCAATCAAGAAACAACAGGAGGGAACACGCTTGGATAAAGTAAAAGTAGCCGTGGTAGGCTGTGGAACCATTAGTGATATCTACATGTCCAACATGACCAACGGAAAGTTTTCGATTTTGGAGCTTGTGGCATGCAGCGACATGATGGTACCACGCATGGAAGAGTGTGCTACCAAGTACGGCTGTAAGGCTATGACCTTGGATGAAATTTGCGCCGATCCTGAGATCGAAATGGTGCTGAACCTGACGCCTCCCGGTGCCCACTATCCCATCAACAAGCAGTGCTTGCTGGCCGGAAAGCACGTATTCTGCGAGAAAATGGTTGCAGCAGAGCTGTGGCAGGGCAAGGAACTGGTGGAGCTGGCAGAGGAAAAGGGTTTGCGCCTGGGTGTTGCACCGGATACATTCCTGGGTGCCAGCGTGCAGACCGCAAAGTACATAGTTGAAAGCGGACTGATCGGAAAGCCCATTTCCTGCAGAGCTTCCATCAGCAGAAACTACGGCGTCTTTGGTGAAATCCTGCCCCATCTGTACAAAAAGGGCGGCGGCCTTGCTCTGGATATGGGTGGATACTACCTGACAGCGTTGGGTGCTATTTTAGGACCTGCTGAGTCTGTCTGCGCATTCACTTCCACCGTGGAGCCGGAAAGAATCAACAAGCGCATCGGTTCTCCCTTGTTCGGACAGCCGTATACGTTGGAAGTACCCAATGTCCTCACTGCAGCGATCCGCTATCAAAACGGCGTACTGGGAACGATACATATGAACTCTGAAACAGTTCCCGATGAAAAATACACTTTGGAGATTTACGGCACAGAGGGTATTTTGTGCATGGCCAACCCCAATCAATTCGGCAAGCCTGTCGTTCTGAAACGACCCAAGCGTGAGGCAGTGGAATTCCCTCTGAGCCACGGCTTCGAGGAAAACTCCCGCGGTCTGGGTGCGGCAGAAATGGCTTGGTCTATCCGGGCAGGTCGTCCTCACCGAGCCAGCAAGGAAATGGCATATCATGTTTTCGAAATTCTGCATGGTATTACAACCAGTGCTGAAAGCGGTGAATTCTATAAGATGGAATCTACCTTCGATATTCCGGCAGCTCTGCCCGCCGGCTTTATCGGAAACGGCAGATGGTCCCGTACAGAAGAAAGTGCTCTCATGTAAGAGAAAAACAAGTTTCTTATTTCATAAACTGATCCGTCATACATAACGGATTAACAATATTGAAAAACACTTAATACCAAAAAGGAGAATTGTACTATGAAGAATCTGGCAATTTTAGGCGGCAAATCTTTAGGTCCTGCAAATTTCATTTTCAATGGACATGGCTGGCCTATTTATGACGAGAAGGAGATCCAGGCTGTTCAGGATGTGGTAAAGAGCGGCATGTGGGGAACCGGCGGTCCCAAGCAGGTTGAGTTTGAGGAAACCTTTGCTGAATACTGCGGTGCAAAGTACGGCATTATGATGACCAACGGCACCCACACTCTGAAGCTGGCGCTGGAAGTTCTGGGCATCGGTCCCGGAGATGAAGTCATCGTTCCCGGTTGGACCTGGCAGGCTACCGCTTCCTCCGTTCTGGACGTGAATGCTGTGCCGATTCTGGTGGACGTAGATCCCAACACCTTTACCATCGACCCCAAGAAGATCGAAGAAGCCATCACTCCCAGAACCAAGGCAATTATTCCCGTACACCTGTATGGCCGTGTTTGTGACATGGACGCCATCATGGCTCTGGCTGAAAAGCACAACCTGTACGTTATCGAAGACTGCGCTCATCAGCACGGTTCTGAGTGGCGTGGCAAGAAGGTTGGTACCATCGGCAACATCGGCTCCTTCAGCCAGCAGGCTACCAAGATCCTGCAGACCGGCGAAGGCGGCATCTGCCTGACCAACGACGAAGAGCTGTACGAGCGTCTGTATTCCATGAAGTTCTGTGGCCGTGAGCGTGTTGCAGGTGCCGGTTGGCCCACCATGCAGAGCGGTAACTTCCGTTCCAATGAGTTCGCAGCTGCCCTGGGTCTGTGCCAGCTGAGCCGTCTGACAGAGCAGAATGAAAAGCGCCGTGAGAACGCTATTTATCTGGAGGATATGATCCAGCAGGAGATCCCCGGTTTCACCCATCTGTACCGTGATGAGCGTGTAACCTTCCAGACCTATTACCGTCTGTCCTTCCGTTACAACAAGGAGCTGTGGGACGGCGTTTCCCGTACGGCTGTGATGAAGGCAGTTAAGGCAGAGCTGGATGACACTCTGAAGCTGCCCCCCTCCTACGAGCCTCTGAACCAGAGCCCTCTGTATCAGCCTCACAGCAAGCGTACCCACTACCTCTCCGAGGAGTACTGGAAGGCAATTGATCCCAAGCGTTTCGACCTGCCTGTTATTGAGAAGCTGTGGAGAGAAGAGTCCATTAACGTTGACCATTGCGCTCTGCTGGCTGAAAAGTCTGATATGGATAAGATCGTGGACGCCATGAAGAAGGTATACAAGAACCTGGATGAGCTGAAGGAGTACGACGCTACTTTGAATCAGAAATAAGCGTTCTTTAGGGAGTAAACAAATATGGCAATAAAGTTAACTGACAAGGCATCTGTAAAAGCCGTGTTGGCAGAAATGACCCTGGAAGAAAAGGCGAGTCTGGTTACCGGTAGTACCAATTACGGTACAAAGGAGATCTCCCGTCTTGGGATTCCTGCGGCAATGCTGATCGATAACGGCTGCGGTGTCAGTTTGCGGCATTTTATAACAGAGCTGCTGCGCAGGGGAAAGATAAAATCTGATACCGGCGTTGGCAGCGGCCCGGGCTTCCTGGCACAGATGGTCAATATTCTCGAGAACCTGAATAGTCCTGAGAATCTGCCGGAGGACGAGCGGCAGCTTTTGGAAGATTTTCTGGCCTACGTGAAGGAGATGGTGCCCTCCGGTGCACTGCCTACCTGTCAACCGGTGGCATCCCTTATGGCTTCTACCTGGGATCCCCAAGTAATTCGGGAAAGCGCCCGGATTGCAGGTAAAGAGGCCAATGCCTATGGCGTAGACGTGCTGCTGGGCACTCCCGGCATCAACCTGCTTCGTGACCCCAGAGGCGGTCGTGGCTTTGAATACTATTCTGAAGACCCGTACCTGATCGCCAAACTGGCACCCCAGTATTGTCTGGGTGTGCAGGAACAGGGCGTGATTGCAGACGTGAAGCACTTCGCGGTGAATAACCAGGAGACCAATCGTAAGACAGTCAATGCTGTGGTATCGGAGCGTGTGATTCGGGAGATGTATCTGCCCGGTTTCAAGGCCTGCGTGCAAGAAGGCGGCGCCATGAACGTAATGACCTCCTACAATGCCATCAACGGCAGCTTCGCTTCCCAGAACAAGTGGCTGTTGGAAGACATCCTGCGTAAGGAATGGGGCTATAAGTACTTTGTAGTCTCTGACTGGACAGGTGTTTACGATCAGGTGGCAGCTGTTGAGGCTGGCAATGACCTGTGCATGCCCGGACCTCGGGATATATCCCCCATCGTGGAAGCCGTTCGCAACGGCACGCTGGATGAGGCACGGTTGGATCAGGCAGTAGAGAATATTCTCAACGTACTGGTGGAAATGCCGGCGATGAAGGGCCGCAAGTACACAAATATCGACGAGGAAGAAGGTCGTGTTGTGGCATATAATGCCGCAGCAGCAGGCATCATCCTGCTGAAGAACGAGAACAATGTCCTGCCTTTGGCAGAGGACACCCACACAGCGTTCTTCGGTGATCGTTGTAAAAAGTTTGAGGAAAGCGGCGTGGGCAGCGGCCGAGTGGTAACCAACAAAACCACCAGCCTGGTGGATAGTGCGGCTTCTATTGTGGGCAAGGATAAGGTTACTTTTGACGAGGTTACGGGCGATACCCGTGCCGTAGTTGTGACTGTTTTCGCTGCCGGTCAGGAAGGCGCAGATCGTCAGGATATTAAGCTGAGCCGCGAGGCACAGGAGCAGATCCATAAGGCAGCCGATGCAGCAAAGGCCTGTGGCGCCAAGATGATCCTGGTGCTGAATGTTGCCGGACCTGTGGAGCTGGACGGTATTTTGGAGCGGGCGGACGCAATTTTGTGTGTCTACTTCCCCGGACAGGAAGGTGCGCGGGCAACTGCAGACATCCTGTACGGTCGGGTCAACCCCTCCGGTAAGCTGACACAGACCTTCCCCTATCACCTGTATGATTGCCCTGCTTACGGTAACTTCCCGGGAGAGAACAATGTGGTCATGCACGGCGAAGGTTTGTTTGTTGGCTACCGCCACTATGATTTCCGTCATATTGAGCCCATGTTCCCCTTCGGTCACGGTCTGTCCTATACCAGCTTTGCAATCTCCGACCTGCGGATGAAGGAAACCTTCCGTTACGATGAGGAGGACAACCTCCAGGTGACTGTTCGTGTGACCAACACCGGAGACCGGGCAGGCGCAGAAGTTGTTCAGCTGTATCTGTCGGATGAAGTATCCACCCAAATTAAGGCGGTTAAGGAGCTGAAAGGCTTCCAAAAGGTGTTCCTGCAGCCCGGTGAGAGCGCAGATGTAACGATTCAACTGGATAAGGAGGCACTGAGCTCCTTTGACGAAGAGTTGGGTAGTTGGGTTTGCGAACCCGGTTGGTTTACGGTACAGGTTGGTAATTCTTCCCGCAATATCCTTGCCACAGGGCGCTTCCATGCAGTGGGTGCAAATCCCTACGCTTTCGGTAAGGATACCCAGTATGCAAAGGTGGCGGAAGAACCCCGGGCAGTGGAAATTTTGCTGGCAAACGTACCCGGTATGACCAAAGAGGACATCAAAAAGCAGACGTCTTTTATCCCGTGGAGCTTGACGGTGGAGGATGCCTTCCATCAGCACATGAAGGAGCACATTCCTGAAGACCAGCATGAGCAGGTATTTAATAAGATCTGCAAAGAGCTGGGTGAGCTGGATGTGACCAACATCGACATTCGCTACGAAGAAAAAGCGGTTTATTAAGTAATTTTGCTGCTAAAGCGGCACAAGATAATAATAGGAGGAATTTTGTTATGTCTAAGTTTAAGTTTTCTGTAGGCCCCTGGAACGTACATACCGGTGCTGACTCCTACGGTCCCGAGACCCGTCAGCCCATCGACCTGGAAACCAAGTTTGCAAAGTTTAAGGCAATGGGTTTCGATGCCATTCAGTTCCATGATGACGATGCTGTTCCCGACATGAACAACATGACCGAGGAAGAGATCAAGGAGTACGCCCGCGGTGTTAAGAAGCTGCTGGACAAGTACGATCTGAAGGCTGAGTTCGTTGCTCCCCGTCTGTGGATGGACGAGCACACCAAGGACGGCGGCTTCATGAGCACCTGTGAAGAGGACCGTGAGTTCGCTATGTGGCGTGCATACCGCTCCATCGACATCGCTAAGGAGCTGGGCACCGATCTGCTGGTTCTGTGGCTGGCTCGTGAAGGCACTCTGTGCGCTGAGAGCAAGAACCCCGCTTGGGCAACCAAGCAGCTGGTTGATGCTATCAACAAGATGCTGGAATACGATCCCAACATCCGCGTATGTATCGAGCCCAAGCCCAATGAGCCCATCGACCGCTCCATCTGCGGCACTATGGGTCACGTGATGGCTGTTTCTGCTGCTACCATCGACCCCAAGCGTGTTGGTGGTAACCTGGAGTCCGCTCATGCTGTTCTTGCCGGCCTGGATCCCGCTAACGAGATCGGCTTCGCACTGGCATTCGACAAGCTGTTCACCGTTCACCTGAACGACCAGAACGGCATCCGTTACGACCAGGACAAGTCCTTCGGTGTTGAGAACCTGCGTTCTGCTTTCAATCAGATCAAGGTGCTGATGGAAGGCGGCTATGGCTCCAAGGGCGAGTATGTTGGTCTGGACGTTAAGGCTATGCGTACCACCTCTGACGAGGATAGCTACGAGCATCTGGCAAACTCCCTGGCCATCTTCAAGGCTCTGGAGGCAAAGGTTGAGCGTTACGACTACGAGTACGCGAACAAGCTGATTGCACAGCGTAAGTTCGAGCAGCTGGAGATGTACACCATGAACCTGCTCATGGGTCTCATCTGATAAACTATAAAATTTTCAAGGCCCCTCAACCGAGGGGCCTTGCTTTTAAAAGCGGAAGAATATCAAAAAAGTCAACCCCTCCGGAAGGGGTTGACTTTTTATGCATAAATTTGGTATTATTCCCACTCGTTTTTAGGATTCTGCTTTTGCGTATTTATGCTCTAAATACTATCCAAAACAGCAATTCCGAACTCGATTTTCCACCAATTATTCTATTTATCAAAAATTCTGTTGCAAAAATGTTGCAAAATCGCTTGCAGAATAGTGCCGAGTGGTTATTACCTTAGACCAAGATTTACCGCCAGTTCGTCAAGATAATCAATGTGTCCGTGATTTGCACCATACAGCGTTACATAGCCATCTTTTTCGGCTGTGATAACTTGCCCCATATAAACAACGCGTTCGCCTTTTTTGAGATACTGTTTACGCCCGTTTTTTACCAAGTCATTATATTCCTCTATCGCAGACTGATAATATGTTTCAAACAGTTGTTTCGCTTTTTCTATATTACCGAGATAACCGTGTATCATACATTCATCCAAAAGGCTGACAGAAACCATATTATCCAACAGGGGATAGTCTTTTCTATGTGCAAGGATAGCCTCTCTGTTAGCTAATACTTCATAAGCCGGCAAAACATATTGGTCTATTTCATTAATAATACTTTTTATAATTTTGTCTGTTTTTTTGCGAAGGTCATACCAAGTTTCATTTTTACCACTAACGATTCCCAGTCGTGAACGAATCGTACACTCATACTCGTGGTAGTATTTTTTCTTTTCGGTTTGGAACTGAAATGCTCTTTCAGAACATTCCGGAATGCGAATACCTAAATTTATACATAAATGTCCACTCACTGAGCTTGCGGATCGACCGCATTGGAAGTTAATAACCTGCGAAATATCTCCCGAAACAAAGCGATGAAGTGTTCTGCCATGCTTTTTGAATCCATACGGCTTGACGTGTGCATATACTGCCGACTCAATCTCGTCAATTATTTGCGTTGTATGAACTTCAACCTTCTTTTTCAAAAAATCGAACATTATTTCACACCTTTCTGTACTTCATAGTTACACGCAACTATTCCTTTTTGCAAATTTAACATTGCGTGTTGCAAAGGTGTTGCAATGGCATTTTTCTCAATTGCAAAAATGCCCGAAAGCCCTTTATTTCCAAGGGTTTTCGGGCACTTGTTAGCCAGTAGTTATTATTCCCACTCGATGGCGGTTTTTTGGCTTTGTAAATATGTAGTGGTTATTGGTATATTAGCATTCGAGATCTAGTGCTATTATATCAGTTATTTTCTTTTAACGAAGCTTTGTTGGTCAAAAGTTGGTCACGGTTTTTGAGGGAAACAGAGCGATTTTTGCGTTGCAATGCATCGGTAATTTGACCGCTTTCTATACTTCACTATCTACTTATTTATTTTACCACAAAGCATAAATATGTCAAGACAAGTAATGCACGCGCTTTCGAAACAAAAGTGCGTGCATATTACGTTACTCAGTTTTTTCAGCACCGTCTATCAGTGCATCATAAGACGTATTTAGTGCGTTGCGGATTGCACGGAGCTGACTAACCTGGATGTGCTGTGTACAACGCTCAATTTTGACGAGACATTCTCTTGTCATATCGCATCCGTCAATCTGGAGCATTCTGACCAGATCTGTTTGCCCAAGACCTTTTGCCTTTCTAATTTTGCGGATATTCTCACCAATCCGATCATTCTGCTTGATCTTCTGTTCCATAAAGTCAACCCCTTCTCAGGACTTAAATTGGTCCATATGGGTTTATTTTATGAGTTTATTGTGATACAATGGGACTGAAACGGGTCCACTTGCGCAAATTTGCAGATATGATGAGGGATTATGATGAATTCTTGTTTCTTTATAGGCCATCGGGAGGCTGGTGAGGGTTTACTCCCCAGACTGGAATTAGAAATTGATCGGCTTATAGGGGAAGAAAATGTTCGTTACTTTTATGTAGGTGGATATGGCGGGTTTGATCAGATTGCGGCAACAGCAATCAAGCGAGCAAAGAAGAGGTATCCGGATATTACCTTAATGCTTGTGCTGCCATATCATCCTGCAGAGCGTCCTATTGAAAAGCCGCCGGGCTACGACGGAACATATTATCCGGAAGGATTAGAGAAGACCCCAAGACCTTTCTCAATCGTAAAAGCAAATCAGCTTATGGTAGATACCTGCGATTGGCTGATTTGCTATGTGCGACACGGAGCCAGTAATTCAAGAAATCTGTTAGAGTATGCCCAACGACGGGAAAAGAAAGGGCTTATTCAAATCACAAATATTGCCGAGGGGATGGGTATGAATCTATGAAGAAGAAATTACTGTGGTGTGCCGGAATCATTGTCTTGGTCGGGTTGGTTGTTCTGGGAGTTTTACGTTATGTTGAAGTGCGGAATCACAAGACTGATCCTTATTGGAAGCTTGTTAAGCAGATCTACAACATGGAGAATGCGTTGAAGGAAGTGGACGAGGACTATGAATGCAAATCCATTTCGAAGGTAACACCATACACTTATACCGATTTATCGGGAAATACCGTCGTGTATTACTACTGCCAGACAACCTATGTTTCAGATGAGCCTAGAGAATATACTGGGCTGAATACAGATGCAATCGGTTTGGTGATCGACTTTTCCCAGATCCAAAACAGACGTGACTGCAAGGTGAATGCGTATGCTGCATTCCGGTGCGAAATGAGAGATCGGTCCTATCTCTGCTGGACCATCTCCCCGAAGATCAGTTGCGTAATTGAGTATAGCGCAGATGTAAACAATGAAGCAGATATCTTCCAAATGGCAAAAAGTGTTCGTGGTTAATTTGAAAACACCGTGTTCACGATGAAATACATAGTGGTTATAGTTTACATTATGAGAAGTTCGCCGACGGAACGGTAAAATGCATCGAAGATGAGATCCCGTTTGAAATCCCTGACTCTTGGGTATGGGTACGATTGGGAACCCTGGCACAATACAAAAGAGGTCCGTTTGGAAGCAGCATTACAAAAGCAATGTTCGTTCCAGATTCCCCAACTGCTATAAAAGTATATGAGCAAAAAAACGCAATTAATAAAGATGCTGCATTGGGAAGTTACTTTATTTCTGCTGAAAAATATGAATCGTTACGGGGC
>JAZRUM010000078.1:0-2337 GCA_045652545.1 Faecousia sp.
GGGGAATCCGCCCTTTACACAAGGGGGCCTTTTAGGGGCAATACTGCCCGCCTTCTTGCAAATCCCGCTGCCCCGTGATATGATAGCGCAAACAATCAGTTGGACGGAGGCGATATCATGGCAGTTTTTACTGCGACATTAAATCAAACCGCATTTTTGTTCCTGCTTATTTTGGCGGGGTTTCTTCTTGCAAAGTGGAAGATCGTACCGGTCAATTCCCACACGGTTTTGTCCAAACTGGAAAACAGCATTTTACTGCCGGCGTTGGTTTTGGGAACGTTTATTGAGAATTTCACAATGGAAAAACTCACCGTGACCTGGCAGTTGCTCCTGAGCAGCTTTGCGCTGGCGGCAGTGTTCATTGGAATCTCTCTTTTGTGCGTGCGGTTTTGCAGTAAGGACAAATATGAGCGAAACATCTATACATACGGTCTGTGCTTCTCCAACTTTGGATTTATGGGTAACGCGGTGGTCAGTGCATTGTTCCCGGAGATTTTCATGGAATACCTGCTGTTCACCCTGCCTCTTTGGATACTGATTTATCTGTGGGGTGTACCGGTGCTGCTGATGACGGACACTTCGGAAAAGCAGACGCTATCCAAGCGCCTAAAGAATTTTGTCAATCCCATGTTTATCTGCACGCTTCTGGGCATCATCATTGGCCTTGTCGGTATTCCTATGCCCAAATTTGCAGTAAGCGCAATCTCTGCGGTCAGCAGCTGCATGTCTCCGGTGGCGATGTTGCTTACGGGTATGACCATCGCGCAGTTTAATCTGCGGGAGATTCTGAAGATCAAAAGCGTTTATTTGGTAACAGCCTTGCGGCTTCTGGTCTTTCCTATGCTCTTTTTGGGCGCGATGCTGGTGATTCCCATGCCGGAAACCTTTTCCATCTGCGCCATCTGCTCCCTTGCCATGCCCTTGGGACTGAGCACGATCATCATTCCCGGTGCACTGGGCAAGGACACCAAAGTGGCTTCCGGTATGGCTTTGGTCTCCCATATTCTTTCCTGCCTGACGATTCCTGTTGTTTTTATGCTTTTTCAATATATGCCCCTGTGATCGAACTGCAGCCCCCTTGTCGGAGGATGCCGGTGTGGGCATCATCCATACACCCACGTTTTGGTAAATGATCCCACCATGGGTTACGGCATCTTGATCGAGAATATGTTGGAGGCAGCAGGCTGACAAAGGTCCCGCCGGTTCAGTAAAGAATCGGCGGGGGATTTTTTGCCAGCGTACAAGGCGGTGGCAGGCGGCAGTGTATGCCGTGGGTGGAAACGCAGCCTCCGTAAAAAAGCCGGCGAATACGGCTATGTAATTATGTAATATCCACTGCATATATATCCAATGTACGAAACAGAGAAACAGCTTAACAGGAAAACGGGTGTTTTTGGGTAATAGAGACAGCGTAAAAAAGGGGATTCATATGAAAAACAGAGTGAATCAAAGACTTTTTTTATGTATGTTTCATAAAAACGCCAAAAAGATTGGGGGTTTATGTTGACACAGAGGCATTCCTGTAGTAGAATTGGAGCATGAGTTTTTACCCCAAAAATTGAGGAGGGGGTATTATACTCTAAAAAGTCCCCAGGGGGAGGACAGGTGCTTTTTGTGCATGGAATAAGCGCCGGTTTTCCTTTTACAAATAAAGAGGGTACTTTTAAAAGAAGCAAAAATAGGAGGAAATGAACATGAAGAAGATTCTTGCTATCGCTCTGGCACTGGTCCTGGTTCTGGGCCTGTTCGCTGGTTGCGATAAGAACCCTGTCGATCCCAGCCAGCCCGGCACTGAGAAGCCCGGCACTGAGAACCCCGGCACTGAGACCCCCGAGGTTGAACAGGTTGTTCTGAAGCAGGCTGAGTATAACACCACTACTTCTGTTATGCCCAGCAACTGGAACGAGTTTACTTACGCTGACAACAATGATACTCAGATCATGAGCTACATTGGCTCTGCATTCTTCGAATATGACTACAAGTTCGAGAATGACGAGAAGTACAACGCTGACGGCTCCGTCAATAAGGACGCTATCGTTCCCGGCGCTTACACCACCAACTACTCCGCAGCAACCAAGCTGGAAGACGTGACCGCTTCCGTGGATGCTAAGTGGGGCTACACTGACGAGCAGAAGGCCGAAGGCGGCTATGCTTGGAAGATCACCCTGCGTGACGACCTGAAGTGGGACGATGGCTCCGCCATCACCGCAGCTGATTTCGAGTACTCCATGCAGCAGCTGCTCGACCCCGCTTTCATGAACTTCCGCGCTAACACCTACTATGACACCCTGATGATCAAGAACTCCAAGCCTTACTTCTTCAAGAATCAGGAAGGCA
>JAZRUM010000079.1:0-4144 GCA_045652545.1 Faecousia sp.
TTGCTCAAGATGACAGCTAAAGCTGTCATTTCGACCGGAGGGCGATAGCCCGGAGCGGAGAAATCCGTAATACCCATAGGCGCGGATCTTTCGACTCCGCTAACGCTCCGCTCAAGATGACATCTAACACTGTCATTTCGAACGAAGTCGAGAAATCCGTTTTCTAATTATCAATTCTCAACTTCACCATCCTGCTCCGGCTCTTGGGCAGTTTCCTGTTCCGCTGCTTCCTGCGCAGCCTTTTGCGCCATAATATTTGCGTACAGCTTTGCCGGGTCATGCTTTTTAAATGCCAGCAGCACCAGTGCCGCAGCCGCCGCAAAACAGCTCACCGCCGCCAAAAGCTGGCTGACCCGGAAATTGCCCAGCATCAGACTGTCCATGCGCAGACCCTCGATGAAGGTTCTGCCCAGGCCATACCAGGCAACGTAGCCCAGGGCGATCTGTCCGTCGTAGCGACGCTTTTTGGACAGGAAATGAAGTAGCAAAAAGCCCACCAGATTCCACACCGACTCGTACAGGAACGTGGGGTGGAAATATTGATAGCTCTGGGTCACGGTATTGAAAAGACCCATGCGGAAAAAGCTCTCGGTCTGCGCACCAAAGGCCTCCCGGTTGAAGAAATTGCCCCAGCGACCGATGCTCTGACCGATCAAAAACCCCAGCGCCATGATATCCAGCACCGCAGCAAAGCGGATCTTCTTGATCAGGCACAGCAGCACAACGCCCAGCACCGCGCCAATGACAGCGCCGTAGATGGCAATGCCCCCCTGCCAGATGTACAGAATGCTGATCGGGTCATCCTTAAAGGTGTCCCAGGAAAACGCGCAGTAGTACAACCGGGCACAAATAATGGACAACGGCACGATGCCCAGCACGCCGTCTAAAATATCGTCCTCTTTTAAGCCGAACTGCTTGCTCCGCTTCAGACCGTAAATCACCGCCAATAAAAGACCCACGGCAATAATGATGCCGTAAAAGCGGATGTCAAAACCAAACAGCTGGAATCCTCTGGGGGGATCGATCTCCAATCCCAACGCCGGAAAGCTGATGGTCGAATACTTACTGGTGTCCATAATAATTCCTCCTACATGTATCTTCAAATTCCAGTTTATCGAGTAGTCTCGTTATTGGATGTTGGGGCGACCATTGTTTAATTTAGGTATGATTGCCCCCGGCAATCATTAATATTTTAGATTCGCTGCACGGAGCACCACGCCCGTGCAGAGAAATATTACGAATTGGCCCGCAATTTCGGCGCATACGCAACATCGTGCCGCCGGGCGAGCAATGCTCGCCCCTACGAGTTCTATCGATAGACTGCTTTATAAATGGAAATTTGTATGGTCGTTAATTTACAGTGGGTTAACCACGGAAAGCGCGCAGCGCTCTTTTGTGACTACCCTTTGCAAAAATTCCAAAATTTCCTGTTCCGTGATCCCGGCATAGATTTCCGGGAAACGGAAATAGTCAAACCCGGATAAATGGTAGGCGCACACCCGGAACGCCGTGGAATCGAACCCATCCAGCTCCCGGATCCGTCGACCCAGCGCGCTGCGTTTCAGCCGCAGCAGCGTTTCTGACCGGACGCCCTCCTGCAAAATTCTCTTTGCCTCCTGCAAAATGGCATCGCGCACCTGTTCCGGCTGCCGGCTGTCACCGGAGACCGTCAGCATAGCCAGTCCGTCCAGGGTATCAAATCCGCCCCCAAAGGACGAGTCGATAAGACCCTGCTCATACATATTTAAATATAGGCGAGAGGATTCTCCGAACAGCACCTCTGCCGCCAGCTCGCCGATGACCTCGCCCCGAACCGCTTCTTCCCCTGTTCCCAGCGGCTCGCATTTGAACCCGATCTGGAACATGGGCATCGCCACATCCATAGCGCAGCGCACCACCGGCTCCGGGCAGGACATCTCCTCGTCCCATCGCTCCACCCGGGACACCTGCAACGTGTCCTCCGGCAGCATTTTCTGCGCCATGTCCGCCACCGCATGGGGGTCTACATCGCCCACCACGCACAAAAGCATGTTTTTGGGGCGGTAGAATGCCCGGTGGCAATCCTTTAACAGCTGGGGCGTGATCTTTGCGATAGACTCCCGGGTTCCCAGAATGGGCACCGTCACCGGATGCACCCGGTACATGGCTTTCATGAGATTTTCAAACACCCGGGTGTCCGGACTGTCCTCGTTCATGCCGATCTCCTGAGAGATGATCCCCTGTTCTTTCTGTACGGATTCCTCCGTAAAATAGGGCGTGGACACAAATTTCAGCAGCAGCTCCAGACACTGCTCAAACCGGTCTGTACAATGGAAATAGTAGGCAGTGACGTCATAGCTGGTAAAGGCATTGGGACTGGCGCCCAGCTCCGCAAATCTTGCGCTGACGTCCATATCCGGCATATCAAACAGCTTGTGCTCCAGATAGTGGGCAATGCCCCCGGGCACTTGGGTGCGATTGCCGTCTACCGTAAAATCGGTGTAAACAGCGCCAAAGTCCGTTACAAAATAGGCAGTCTTTCGGTTGAAGCCTTTTTTGGGCACTACCGCCACCGTCAAGCCGTTGGGCAGCACTGTTTTATACAGGGTCTCCCCCAGCTGGGGAAAATCAAAGCGCTCCATCACTGCACCCCCTTCAAAAAGTAATCGGTGTGCAGCTTCACTGTGGCAGCCGCTGCCGCCACCTGCGCGGCGGTCACCTGCTCCACCGCAGCTTTATATTCTGCCGGGGTCATACCGAGACCGCTCAGTGCCGCAGTTGCATAGTAGCTTTCGATTGCTCCGGGAGAGTCGTGCACACCCCGCAGGCTGGAGATCACCGCCTGCTTTGCTCCGTTTAACTGAGCCTCGGTAAATTCTCCTTTTTGGCAGATCGCCAGCTGAGCAAGCACCTGCTGCTTCACAGTATCGTATTTCTGGCAGTCGATGCCTGCCGAAACGATCACAATGCCTTTGGAGCTATGGTAGCCGGAGCCGATGTCATAGCACAGTGACATCTTCTCCCGGATATTGGTAAACAGCAAGCTGGTCATGCCGCCGCCAAACAGCACATTGCATACCTGCATGGCCGCAAACTCGGGATCACGAATGGTGATGGGCGTGGTGAACCCCATTGCCAGCTTTCCCTGGGCGATCTCCATGGTTTCCGTGTGACTGCCGCCGGCAGAGGGATTGTAGGCAGTCTGCTCCGGAAGGTTTACATAATTTCTTTCCAGCTTGTCCAGCAGAGGCTTTAGCGCCTGAGCCACCGCCTGTGGCTCTGCACTTCCCACATAGAAAATATCGATCCGGCTTCCCCTTAATATCTTCTGATAGTGCTCCCAGGCGGATTTGGCGGTGATTTTCTTCACCTGCGCCACTTCTCCCAGCCGGGGAATGCCAAAGGTGTCCTTGCGGCACATTTTCTTCAGCAGCTGAGAGCCGGCATAGGCCCGCTTATCGTTGCGCTGCGCCTGGATGGCGGCAATGAGATTGGTCTTTTCACTGCTTACATAATCCTTGCGGAAAACGCCGTTTTCCGTCACCGGCTCTAAAAGCAGCTGCCCTAAAAAGTTAATGGCAGGCTCCAGCACCCGGTCTTCCGACATGGCATAGCGGTCAGAAATAAAGCTGCAGCAAAGGCCGGTGGTCTGGTAATCACCCACCCGGCGCACCACAGGTCCAATCGCTGCGCCGTACAGATCATCCAGCCGCAAAGTAATGGCCCGCAGATCCGGCGCAGATACCGTACCCCGGAGCAAAACCGCCGGGATCAGTGCGTTCAGCGCCGCCTCCTTTTTGTCCATAGGGCGGATCATCTGCAAGCTCAGGCACCCCTGCTTAAACCGGCTGTCGGCAAAGCAGCGCAGGGTCACTCCGGGCAGTAATTGTATCGTTTCGATCATAGGATTCTCCTGAAAAAATCATTTTCCTTATTATATATCCAATTCACAAAAATAGCAAGCAATGGACAATTGACAATTGACAATTGACAATTGACAATTGACAATTGTCAATTGAAAATTAAATTCCGATTTATCGAGGTGTTGCAAACTACACATGTCATTTCGACCGAGCCGCAGGCGAGCGGAGAAATCCGCTGCCCTGCAATAAAATTTACGGATTTCTCGACTCCGCTAACGCTCCGCCCGAAATGACAGAGGAAG
>JAZRUM010000080.1:0-66235 GCA_045652545.1 Faecousia sp.
AATCCCTCTCTATTGTAGACGTGTGGTCGGCAAACCACTTCTGCTCTATTGGGGGATTCTTTTTGATTTCTTTGTTCTCCGCTAAAGCTTTTTTATGCCCCCGGCAGAGCCGGGGGTTAACTTTGGTCAACCAATATAATCCCGCCGTTTTTACGGCGGGATTTTTCACTTATTACAAAAAATAACTGATTGTAATAATTGCATATTTCTAATGGATATGATATACTGTACATAACTATATTCCCGGAGGCATTTATGACTGAATTAACGGATATTCAACGGAAAATTACCGATTTTATGCCAAATACAGAACTTCGGCTGTGGGAACCGATGTCAAAGCATACCTCCTTTCGCATTGGCGGTCCTGCAGAAATAATGGCCTTTCCCCAAAGCCCGGAGGCCCTTTCCCAGTTGTTGAAAATATCCCGGATATTGGACTGTAATTGTGCTATTCTGGGTGCAGGAACCAACGTGCTGGCGCCGGATGAGGGATTGAAGGGCGTGGTTATTTGCCTGAAGGACTGCTTAGATGGAATGGAGCGCCTGGAAGATGACAAAATCCGTGTTTCTGCCGGTGTGACCATGGCGCGTGCTGCGGTGTTTGCTGCCGGGCAGGGATTGAGCGGTTTGGAATTTGCCCATGGAATTCCCGGAACCGTGGGCGGTGCTGTGTATATGAATGCCGGTGCATACGGCGGTGAGATCAGCAACGTCTGTGTCAGCGTAGATGTGATGCGCGCAGATGGCACAGTGGAAACACTATCGGCTGAGGATATGCAATTTTCCTACCGGCACAGCTGTTTGGAAGAGGCATACGGAATCGTTCTTGGCGCAGTATTTCAGCTGACGCCTAAGCCGGAGGAACAGATCAGGGCACAAATGCAGGAATTGATGACACGAAGAAAATCCTCTCAGCCATTGGATCTGCCCTCTGCCGGATCTGCATTCAAACGGCCTGTGGGCGGTTATGCTGCGGCGCTGATCGATGATGCAGGGCTCAAAGGCTTTCAGATCGGCGGTGCGGCAGTATCTGAAAAGCATGCAGGGTTCGTAGTAAATGTTGGAAGTGCCACTGCAAAGGATGTTCGCAATCTTTTGCAGGCTGTGTCTGATAAAGTGTATGAAAAATCTCAGATCAGACTGGAACCGGAGGTCAGGATCTGGTAAAAGGAGGGAATGGCATGGCAATTTCCTTTTCCGGAAACGTTAAAGCGGAAATTTGCCGTGGCATTCCGCAGAAACGGTGCTGTGCAGCAGCACAATGTTTTGGCATTTTGCTGTTTTGCAACAGCTTTACATCCGACAGTATTCGCATCATCACGGAAAGTCGGGAGCTTGCTGCGATGCTGCCAAAGCTCTTTAAAAAAGCCTTTGGACTGACATTTGACGCAGTTCCTGATTTGTCCCTGCCGGGAAAGCTTTGTTTTTCTGTGACATCCCGGGAGAAGATCTCCGCAATCATGGGTGTCTACGGCTTTGATCCTGCAGATACCCTTTCGTTACATATAAACTTGCCGGTTGTGGAAAATGAATGCTGCAAGATGTCTTTTCTCAAAGGCGCATTTTTGGCAGGTGGATCGGTAACAGATCCTGCAAAGAGCTATCATCTTGAATTGACAACTACGCACCATAGCGTTGCCAGAGAAGCCTATGCCTTTATACATGAGGTGTTAGGCTTCTACCCTAAGGTAACACAGCGAAACGGTGCGCAGGTACTGTATTTGAAAAACAGTGAATTGATTTCCGATTTTCTTACATTTCTGGGTGCGCCTATCAGCGCAATGGGTATCATGGAAACCCGCTTGGAAAAAGATTTGAACAACAAGGTGAACCGTAGATGTAATTGCGATGAAGCCAACACCTCGAAAGTGGTTGAGGCTGCGCAGGAACAGCTTGCAGCCATCCGCTTGTTGAATCAAAAAGGACTTTTATCAAGCCTTCCTCCAAAATATAAGCAGGCAGCGGATGCCCGTCTTTCAAACCCGGAAGCATCTCTTACAGAATTGGCGGGCATGATGCAGCCGCCTATTACGAAGCCGGCAATGAATAATCGGCTAAAAAAGCTGATGCAGTTGGCGAAGGAGAATCATCAATGAGTTTTGTACATTTGCATGTCCACTCAGAATTTAGTCTTTTGGACGGTGCATGCCGTATCAACGGCATGATGGATCGGGTAAAGGAACTGGGGCAAACGGCCATTGCCCTGACGGATCATGGCGTTATGTATGGCTGCATTGATTTCTATAAAGCCGCAAAAGCAGCAGGTATTAAACCGATCATCGGTTGTGAGGTGTATGTGGCACGTCGTGGCATGGAGGATCGGGTCCACGGAATCGATAACGATTCCTACCACCTGGTTTTGCTATGCAAAGATCGGACAGGCTATGAAAATCTGTGCCTGCTGGTATCTGAGGCGTTTTTAAATGGCATGTACGGCAAACCCAGAGTGGATCTGGATCTGCTGCGCAAGCACCATGAAGGCTTGATCGCTCTGAGCGCCTGTCTTGCAGGTGCTGTTTCCCGTAAGCTTATGGACGAGGATTACGACGGGGCAAAAGAGTATGCTCTGCAAATGGCAGATATCTTCGGCGAAGGCAATTTCTATCTGGAACTGCAGGACCATGGGATTGACGAGCAGCGCTCTGTGAACCAGGGCATCATGCGTATTGCCCGGGAGACCGGACTGCCTTTGGTGGTGACAAATGATGCCCACTACTTGCGCAGGGAAGACGCTACCATGCAAGATGTTTTGCTCTGCATCCAAACAGGTAAGACGGTAGACGATCCGGACCGGATGAAATTCCAAACAGAAGAGTTCTATCTGAAGAGCGAGGAGGAGCTGCGCCAGCTGTTCCCCAACTGCGACGAAGCATTTGAAAATACTGCTCGCATCGCTGAGCGTTGCAATCTGGAGTTTGTATTCAACCAGTATCATCTTCCGTCTTTTCCCGTACCGGAGGGTTATACCAATGAGGAATATTTCCGAAAATTGTGTATGGAAGGCTTTAAGGAGCGGTACGAAAATCCTCCCGAAAGCTATTTGGAACGGCTGGAGTATGAGATCGGTGTCATTAGCCGCATGGGCTATGTGAATTACTATCTGATCGTTTGGGATTTTATTCGCTACGCTAAGGAATCCGGTATACCTGTGGGACCGGGACGTGGCTCTGGTGCAGCCTCTATTGTCGCCTACTGTATGCATATTACAGAGGTAGACCCTATGAAGTATGCGCTCATTTTTGAACGTTTTTTGAACCCGGAACGTGTCAGCATGCCGGACTTTGATACGGATTTTTGCCAGGAACGTCGTGGCGAGGTCATTGACTACGTCATGGGTAAGTATGGCACAGATCATGTTGCGCAGATCGCTACCTTCGGTACGATGGCTGCCCGCGGTGCCATTCGCGATGTGGGCAGAACCTTGAATTTCACCTATGCGGAAACCGATGTAGTTGCGAAACTGGTTCCGACCATGCCACTGCATATTACCTTGAAGGAAGCGCTGAACATTTCTCCCAAGCTGAAGGAAATGTATGACGGCGATGAGCGTGTACGCTTGCTCATTGACACAGCTATGAGCCTTGAGGGTATGCCCAGAAATACCTCTACCCACGCTGCCGGTGTGGTGATCACGGCAGAACCGGTGTGTTCTTATGTGCCGTTATCACGCAACTCAGACACAATCGTGACCCAGTATACCATGACGACCATCGAGGAACTGGGTTTGCTGAAGATGGATTTCCTGGGCCTTCGGAACTTGACCGTTATCCGGGATGCTGAGGAGCAGATCCGTCAGTTTGAGCCGGAGTTTTCCATAGACCGGATCCCGGACGATGATCCGGAAACCTTCAAAATGCTTACCGAAGGCAAAACGCAGGGCGTTTTCCAGCTGGAATCTGCCGGTATGACCGGTGTTTGTGTGGGTATGAAGGCAAGCAGCATTGAGGATATTACCGCAATCGTTGCATTGTACCGACCGGGTCCCATGGACTCCATTCCCACCTTTATCGAAAACAAGCTGAACCATAAAAAGGTAACCTATAAAACACCTCTTTTAGAGCCGATCTTAAAGGTCACCTATGGCTGCATCGTCTATCAGGAGCAGGTTATTGAGATATTCCGCCAGCTAGGCGGCTATACTATGGGTCAGGCTGACAATATCCGTCGCGCTATATCCAAGAAGAAGCAAAAGGTCATCGAAGAGGAGCGGAAGGTCTTTGTTTACGGTGACGAAAAGCAGGGAATATCCGGTGCTGTTGCCAAGGGGATTCCCGAATCTGTGGCCCAATCGATCTACGATGAGATCGTTGCCTTTGCAAACTATGCATTTAACAAAGCGCATGCAGTGTGTTATGCAGTGGTAGCGTATCAGACAGCGTATCTGAAGTGCCACTATCCTAAGCAGTACATGGCAGCGCTCATGACCTCTGTTCTGGATTCTGCCACGAAGATCTCCGGCTATATTGCCGAGTGTAAGGAACTGGGAATTCCTGTGCTGCCGCCGGATATTAACCACTCCTATGACACATTTACCGTGGAGGGGGATGCCATTCGCTTTGGACTTGGCGCGGTGAAAAATGTGGGCAGAGGTTTGATCCGCAGCATCGTTGCCAAGCGGGATCAAAACGGACCGTTTACCGGACTTGAAAATTTCATACAGCGGATGGGCGAAAATGAGCTGAACAAGCGTGCTGTTGAGAATTTTATCAAATGTGGTGCTATGGATTGCTTTGGCTATCACCGCAGTGAGCTTTTGGCAGTTTACGATACCATGATGGACAGCATCGCAGAATCCCGAAAGAAAAATCTGGACGGTCAAATGGGTCTGTTCTCCATGCTGTCTTCAGAGGATCAAACCGTTTCTATCCCGATTCCCAAATTGCAGGAAATGAAGAAAGCAGACCTGATGCTTTTGGAAAAAGAAACAACAGGTATCTATCTGTCCGGGCATCCTATGGATGATTACCGACATCTGCTGCGGAACACCCGGGTAGTACCCATTGCGCAGCTGATGGACAGCGAGAGCGGGTACGCAGACGACCAAATCGTCAGCGTTGCCGGCGTAATTCAAAGCACAAAGATGAAAACAACAAGAAATAACTCCATGATGGCATATGTAACCCTTGAGGATGATACTGCCGCAATGGAGATGCTCTGTTTTTCCAATGTTTTGAATCAGTATGGCGGTTACCTTCGGGAGAATGTACCGGTAGTGATTACCGGACGTCTTTCTTTCCGTGAGGATAAAGACCCCCAGATCGTTATCAATCGGGTCAGACCTATGACTGATTTTGCGCAGGAAGCCCAGCAACCGGAGGAACCGTCCCGGGAAAGGACCCTTTATTTAAAGCTACCCACAGAACAAGGACCGTTATTTACTAAAGTTAAAGCGATCCTGAATATGTTCCCCGGTGAAATGCCTGTGGTCGTCTATTTTGCAGATACGAAGCTGCGCAGAGGCAGCCGATGCATGCCACAAGGATCAATGGTAGCGGAGCTTGAACGTCTGCTGGGGAAAGAAAATGTTGTTTTAAAATAGCTTTTTTCACGCAATTATGATATATTAACACGAAGAGGTGCTGCAATGCGCTTAAAGATTCTGCTTTCCGTTCTGTGTGTGTGGATGCTGTTGTTAACAGGCTGCTCCATGACCACAGTGGATGAAATGTATCAACTGCCCAAGCGTTCCCAGGACTATAATGATCTTCAATCTGCCATTGACAGCGCAATGGGAGATCTTTCCTACAGCGCACCGCTGACAGGTGAAAATCAGCAGAACGTGCAGATGGCTGATTTGGACGGTGATGGCAGTGATGAGTATTTGCTGTTTGCTAAGAGTACACAGGAAAAGCCAATGCGAATCCTGGTATTTCAGGAAGTGGAAGGCACATTTGTTAACGTTGATACGGTAGAGTGCAACGGCTCTGCTTTTGACCAGGTGGAATATGTAGATATGGACGGACACGGCGGTGTTGAGGTGATCGCAGGTCGCCAGTTAAGCGACCAGGTTATCCGTGCTGCATCGGTTTACACCTTCATAGACGGCGGCTTGGTCCAGTTGGCCACTGTGAATTATACAAAATTCCTTACCACGGATCTGAACAGTGACGGTGTATCAGAATTATTTTTGTTGCGACCCGGCACCGCCGAAACAGACAACGGTGTTGCAGAGCTCTACAGTATGCACAACGGCACTGTTGAGCGATATAACGAAGTGGGAATGTCTCAACCTGCGGATAAGCTGAAACGTATCATCGTGGGCAAGCTGGATGGGGGAAAGACGGCGGTATATATCGCCAGCTCCATAGCAGACACCGCATTGATTACCGATGTGTATACATTGTCAGATCAAAAATTGGTAAATGTAACACTCTCCAACGAATCCGGAACAAGTGTGCAGACTATGCGTAATTTCTACATTTATGCTGACGATATCGACAAGGACGGTGTCGTAGAATTGCCTTCGCTGATTACCATGCATCCCTTGCCGGGGATGATCAGTGCGGACATGCACCACTTGATCCGATGGTATGCCATGACGCCCGGCGGTGATGAGGTGGATAAAATGTGCACCTATCACAATTTTGTGGGTGGATGGTATTTACAGGTAAGCAGTCAGTTGGCGCAGCGGTTGGTAGTGCTGCATCAAGGTTACCAAACTGAGTTTTATATTTGGAACGAAAAATTTACGGAAACCGAGAAGCTGATGACCATATACGCATTTACCGGTCAGAATCGGGAGGAGCAAGGTTTATCGGATGGCAGATTCATTCTGCAGAAAACCGATTCGGTGGTTTATGCAGCATCTATGGAAGAGGCAGCCCAGCGTTACGACTTGACCCAGGATAATGTGGTCTATTGCTTCCGCTTGATCCAGCAGAACTGGAAAACGGGTGAAACATAAGAGGTATGATATGAAAAAAGTACTGATTTTAGAAGATGAGGTCAATATCCGCAGCTTTGTTGTGATCAATCTGAAGCGGGCGGGATATGACGCAATTGAAGCCGGAACCGGCCAGGAAGCGTTGGATAAGCTTCGTGAGAATCCGGATATCGGTGTTGCAATTTTGGACATTATGCTTCCGGATATTGACGGTTTTGAGGTTTGTCGCCGGATTCGTGCCACCAACAAACAGATTGGCATTATTATGCTCACTGCCCGCACACAGGAAATGGATAAGATCACCGGCCTTATGACCGGTGCAGACGACTACGTTACAAAACCCTTTTCTCCTGCGGAGTTGACAGCACGTATTGACGCACTTTATCGTCGTATGGGTAGCGATAGCGGTATCGACAGTGAATTGCTGTCACAAGGTCCTTTCGTTATGAATACTCGCAACCATACTCTGGAAAAATCCGGAAACCGTGTACGGTTGACGCAAGTGGAATATTCCATTTTAAAGCTGTTTATGCAGAATCCCGGACGGGCGCTGTCTCGTGAGGAGATCCTATCTGCGGTTTGGGGTCGGGATTACGAGGGCGAGCTGAAAATTGTGGATGTGAACATCCGTCGCCTTCGGATTAAAATTGAGGATGATACTACCAATCCCACGTATATTACCACCGTATGGGGCTTTGGCTATAAATGGGGCGCATAATGAAAAAAGCACCGATATTCCGCATAAAAGGTCTGCGTAGACGTTGGCTTATCAACACAGTTGGTATTTTCAGCGCCTTGGGATTGGTGTGCGTGCTGATAATTTCGGCAGTGTTTTCGGCATATTACTATTCTGCAATGGAATCGGATATGCGTTACCGGGCACGAACCACAACAGAATTTTTTGCCGATTACATCAATCAAAGCTATAATCAATACTATCAATCCTGTATCACCTATGCCCAGACCTTTGAGGATAAGGATGATATTGAGCTGCAATTTATCAATGCCCAGGGAAAAATCGTAGCATCTTCTCACGGTAGCTGGTCCGGACCGTCGGCAACTACCAGTGATATCAGCAATGCCATCGCAAATCGGCTGATCGATAAATACATCGGTCCGAACCCCGGAACGGGAGAACGGATCATGGCAGTATCCAGCCCTATGGTATACAGCAATGGCGAAGTGATCGGTGTTCTGCGCTACGTCAGCTCCACTGTGAGAATGGATCGGCAGATCGCCCGAATTGCGGGAATCTCTTTTCTGGCGCTGCTTGTGGTGCTGACGGTAGTTTTGATCAGCAGCAATTACTATATCCGTTCTATCTTGCACCCACTGGGCGATATTATTGAAATCGCGCAAAGAATCACCAATGGCAGTTATGGCATCCAGATTCAGACGAAATACGACGACGAGATCGGTCAGCTGGCAGATACCATCAACGAAATGTCCATTAAAATTAACCAAAATGAAAAAATGCAGACAGAATTTATTTCCTCTCTGTCCCATGAGCTGCGTACACCCCTGACCGCCATTACCGGTTGGAGCGAAACGTTGCTCAACAGTGACGATTTGACCCCGGATACCCGTCGGGGCATGAAAATCATACACAGGGAAGCAGGCAGACTAACGGAGATGGTGCTGGACCTTCTGGATTTCACAAGGATTCAGGATGGCAGAATGACGCTGAATATGGAATTGACAGATATCCGTGCAGAATTTGAAGATACCATTTTTATGTACGGAAATCGCCTTTCTCAGGATGGTATCACTTTGGATTATCTTGAAAATGACGATGATATTCCGGAAATGTCCTGCGATCCCAAGCGCCTGCGTCAAGTGTTCCTAAACATTTTGGATAACGCGGCAAAGCACGGCTCTGACGGCAAGCGGATCGAGGCATCCATTGAAGGAAAGAAAAATGCTGTGCTGATACAGATACGGGATTACGGCCCCGGTATTCCGGAGGACGAACTGCCTCTTGTGAAGAGAAAATTCTACAAAGGAAGCTCGAAGGCCCGAGGATCCGGCATTGGCTTGGCTGTTTGCGATGAGATCGTGCAGCTTCATGGCGGAAGCTTGACGCTGAACAATGCGCCGGATGGCGGAACATTGGTTTGTGTGGAGCTTCCTATTTCCCAGTAAGGATGAAAACGATGTTTCAAAGTCAAGAAAAATTTAAAACCATGATTGGCGGACAAGCGCTGATCGAAGGTATCATGATGCGTGGACCAAAGCTGGATGCTATCGTTGTTCGCAACAAAGAAGGGATCCATGTTGAAACAAAACCACGGAAGGTTCGCGCAAAAAAATCCGTATTTTCTTTGCCTGTTTTTCGGGGTGCTGCCAATTTTCTGGATGCCCAGATCTGTGGCGTAAAAGCACTGATGCAGTCTGCAGATTTGTCACCGGAGGAGACGCAGGAAAATTCCTCCAAGTTTGATCTGTGGTTAGAGAGCAAATTGGGCGAAAAAAGATTTAAGGATTTTGTGGTAGGCACAGCGGTTACCATGGGAATGGGAATGATGATCCTGCTGTTTTTCCTGCTTCCTAATTTTATCAGTACGTTATTTGACGGTTGGGTAGCAAGTAATTTGGCACGAAACCTCATTGAGGGAGCTGTGCGAATCACCATTTTTCTTGTGTATATGCTTTTGGTGTCCCGAATGGAGGAGATCAAACGGGTGTTTGCCTATCACGGTGCAGAGCATAAAACCATTCGCTGCTATGAAGCGGGACTTCCCTTGACGGTTGAAAACGTCCGAGTGCAGACCCGTAAGCACCCCCGGTGCGGTACCAGCTTTCTGTTTGTTGTGTTGATTTTGTCCATTTTGGTCTTTTCTGCGGCATCGTCTGTACTGTTGTCTATCGTCCCCACGCTGGAAACCATGCGGGGCAGCTTGCCGTACAGCCTGATTATGTTTGGATTCAAATTGTTGCTGCTGCCCCTTGTGGTGGGCATCAGCTACGAGGTCAACCGCCTTGTAGGCAGATATGATAACTGGTTTACCGGATTGTTAACTACACCGGGCATGTGGTTTCAGAATTTTACAACAAACGAACCGGACGATGAGATGATTGCCGTTGGAATTGAAGCGCTGAAGGCGGTGCTTCCCGAAAATGAGGGGGAAGACCGGTGGTAAAGAAGCTTTCAGAATTATACTTAGAAGCGCGGAAAGCCTTTTGCCAGGTTGAGGACAAAGATACTGCAAGCCTGTTGGCGCGAAATCTTCTGTGCTATGCAACCGGAAAGAGCCAACAGCAGTTGATCGCAGATATGGAGCACTATGCTTCTGAAGTGGTCTGCAGTCAAATGGAGCGCGCTGTAGAAAGAATTTTAGCAGGTGAGCCACTGGCATACGTCTTGGGCGAATGGGACTTCTTCGGTATGACATTGTTAGTAAACAAGAATGTTCTGATTCCTCGGGACGATACGTGCGCCGTCACAGAGCTGGCAATCAACAAAGCCCTTTCCCTAGATCCTGCATCCAGAATTCTTGATCTTTGCACCGGTTCCGGATGCATTGGTTTAGCCATTGCCCACCGGGTCAAGGATGCCCGTGTTACCTTAGCGGACATCTCCAAGGACGCAATCTCGGTGGCGAAAAAGAATATATCCGCCCAGAAGCTCTTAGGACGTGTTTCCTGTGTCAGCGCCGATGCGCTGGATGAACCGGCACAGTTATTAGGAAAGTTTGATCTGATCGTTTCCAACCCTCCTTATATCACCACACAGGAAATGACAGAACTTCCTGCAAGCGTCAAGGACTATGAACCGCATTTGGCACTGCATGGCGGAGAGGACGGATTGATCTTCTATCGATCCATCGCAGAAAAGTATCAAAAAGCATTAAAACCCGGCGGCTACCTCTGCTTTGAATTTGGTATGGGACAGGGGGATGCGGTTTGCCGGATTTTGGAAGAAAACGGGTATACCATACTGGAGCGTTCCAGAGATTATAATGACAGAGAACGGGCAGTGCTTGCCCAACTAGCAAGGAAGGATGTTTAATATGGCTATAAAGAAAACAATGTATGATGCGCCCACCCCTGCAACTGACAAGAAAAAGGCACTGCAAACCGCCTTGTCTCAGATCGAGAAGAATTTCGGAAAAGGCACTGTTATGCGCTTGGGCGATCGCCCGGAGATGAACGTGGATGCAATTCCCACCGGTTCTTTGGCGCTGGATGCAGCACTGGGTATTGGCGGCGTCCCTAAAGGTCGTATTATTGAGATCTACGGACCGGAATCCTCCGGTAAGACCACCCTGGCACTGCACATTCTGGCAGAGGCACAGAAGATGGGCGGTGAGGTGGCATTTGTGGATGCTGAGCATGCCCTTGATCCCGTCTACGCAGCTTCTTTAGGTGTAGATACCGACAATATGCTTGTGTCCCAGCCGGACACCGGCGAGCAGGCGCTGGAGATTACCGACGCGTTGGTTCGCTCCGGTGCAGTGGATGCCATTGTTGTGGACTCTGTTGCCGCATTGGTTCCCAAGCAGGAGATCGAGGGCGAGATGGGTGATACCTTTGTGGGCTTGCAGGCAAGACTGATGTCCCAGGCACTGCGTAAGCTGGCGGGTACCATTTCCAAGACTAACTGTGTTGTGATTTTCATCAATCAGCTGCGTATGAAGATTGGCGTTATGTACGGCAATCCGGAAACCACCACCGGCGGCAATGCGCTGAAATTCTATTCTTCTGTGCGTCTGGATGTGCGTAGGGTAGAGGCGATCAAAGATGGCGGCAATGTGGTTGGCAACAAGACCCGTGTCAAGGTTGTGAAAAACAAGGTCGCGCCTCCTTTCCGTGAGGCTTACTTTGGTATTATGTACGGTCAGGGCATCAGCAAATGGGGCGAATTGGTAGACCTGGCAGTGCAGATGGAGATCATTCAGAAGAGCGGCAGCTGGTTCTCTATGGGCGATGAAAGAATCGGCCAGGGCAAGGACAGCGTAAAGGCATTCCTGCAAGCAAATCCCGACATTGCAGAGCAGGTGGAAGCACAGGTTCGTGCCAATCTGATTCAGGGTGCTGCATCCCGGGAGCCTGCCAAAGCCGCAGAACGTCCCATTGCAGTAAGTGCTGACGATTTCAATGATGAGGATTGATTCTGTTGCCTCCCAGCCGGACAGGGCAGCCAGGCACACGGTGCGCTTTTCAGACGGAACGGCTTTGCGCCTGTACCGGCAGACGGTAGAGGACTTCGGTCTTTATCCCGGCATGGAAATGACAGCAGAAACCTTCCAAAAGCTGCAGGAAGCTGCAGGAGCAATGTCTGCCAAAATGCGGGCAGTGCGGATCGTTGCTGCAACCAGCGTGTCTAAAAAAGATTTACGGCAACGTCTTATCAGCAAGGGGGAAACACCTGAGGATGCAGCCAATGCTGTGCAATGGATGGCGGATTTGCAGCTGGTGGATGACCGGGAAACTGCCCGGCAGGTGGTAAGCCGGTGCATCAGCAAAGGCTATGGCATTTCCAGAGCAAAACAGGCACTGTATGAAAAGCGGATTCCTAAAGCCTATTGGGAGGAAGTGCTGGAAGATTATCCGGACCAGGCGGATGCAATCCTTGCGTTCTTAAAGGACCGGTTAAGCAAAAATGCCGATGAACGCAGCGTTAGACGGGCGGTGGACGCCCTGTTGCGTCGAGGGCATAGCTACTGCCAGATTCGACGGGGTCTGGAGATGCTTTCATTGGAAACTGACGAATTCCCGGAGGAATAAAATGGCAAATATCGGATTTATATCTCTCGGCTGTGCTAAAAACCAAGTGGACTGCGAGAGAATGATGTATCGCGTCCAGGAGGCTGGCTTTACCGTACAGCCGGATGTGGTTGGCAGCGATGTGGTGGTAATCAACACCTGTGGTTTTATTGATTCTGCCAAGTCGGAAGCCATTGACCATATTTTGCAAATGGCGCAGCTGAAAGAGCAAGGTCTCATTGGCAAGATATTAGTGACAGGATGCCTGTCTCAGCGATATCAAGACCAAATCCTGCAAGAACTTCCCGAGGTGGACGGTATTTTGGGTACAGGAAGCTACAGCCAAATCGTTTCTGCCATCCAGGCACTGCTTACGGAACAGACGGTTATAGATTTTGGGTCCATTGATGCACCGGAAGAAGAAACAGGTCGTATTTTGACCACACCGGAACATTATGCCTACATAAAAATTGCAGAAGGCTGTGATAATCGCTGCGCATATTGCATTATTCCGTATCTGCGTGGACGTTTCCGCAGTCGTAGTATGGACGATGTGCTTTACGAAGCACGATTGCTTGCCGACAGCGGCGTGAGGGAACTGATCGTGGTAGCGCAGGACACCAGCCGTTACGGAACGGATCTACCCGAGCATAAACGGCTACTGCCGGAGCTTTTACGCAGCTTGTGCCAAATCGACGGATTTGACTGGATTCGGCTTCACTATGTTTATCCCGATGAGATCGATGATGCATTGATCGAAGTAATTGCGTCTGAGAGCAAAATCGTAAAATATCTGGATATCCCCATTCAGCATTGTAACGATAAGATTTTAAAGCTGATGAACAGACGCGGTGACGGCACCTATCTGCGACAGCTGTTTACAAAGCTCCGCAGTCGCATTCCGGGACTTGTGTTGCGAACAAGCGTTATTACCGGACTTCCCGGCGAGGGAGAAGAAGAATTTGCCCAGCTGTGCGAATTCTTAAAAGAAATGCGGCTGGAACGTGTGGGTGCATTTCCGTTCTCACCGGAAGAGGGAACACCTGCCGCACAGATGGAATACCCCGATCAGGAAATCGCCATTGCTAGGGCGCAGATGATCGAGACCATCCAGTCGGCGATCATGGATGAATATAACGAAAGTATGATCGGTCAGACGCTGCGTGTCCTTGTGGACGGCTATGACGAAGATTTTGAACAGTTTTACGGAAGAACCTTTGCAGATTCACCGGAGATCGACGGCAGAGTTTGGATCGCTTCAGAGGAAGCGTTGGCAGAGGGCGAATTTGTGACAGTTTGCATCGATAGTGTAATCGATGGAGATTTGTCCGGATATCTAGTGGAGGAAGAAATATGACAACAGCAAGTAAAATCACATTGGTTCGGGTAGCATTTATTCCCATTTTTATGGTATTTATGTATTTAGGCGGCAACGGCAGCAATATGCCTATGATGCTGCTGGCATTGGCGATCTTTATCATTGCCAGCCTGACGGATTATATTGACGGTCAGATTGCCCGGAAATATAATCAGGTAAGTGATTTTGGAAAATTTCTTGATCCTCTTGCAGATAAGCTTTTAACCATCGCTGCCATGACCATATTCTGTCAATGGGGCACATTCCCGGCATGGGCGTTGATGATCGTGCTGACACGGGAATTTGCAGTGACCGGCTTGCGGCTGGTTGCCGTAGGCAAGGGAACGGTGATCGCTGCCGGCAAGAGCGGTAAATTTAAGACCGCCAGCACCATGATCGGACTGTGCTTTATGCTGGCATTTCCTACAGTAACTACGCTGGCATGGGTGGTTGTGCTTGTGATCGTGCTCACCACTGTCTACTCCGGAATTGAATACTTTGTTCAGAACTGGAACTGTCTGTGGGATAACTAAAGAATAACACCGGCGCATTTTGCGCCGGTGTAGCTATGGCGGAGGAAAAAATGAACCAAAGAGAAATCGGTGAGATCCGGCGCAGAGTTCGTCGTGATCGCAGCAATATGACATCCATTTATGGCTGCTATGTGAACGGACAGAAAGAGATCATTTCGTCCTTCAAGCAGAGTGTAGGGATGATGCCGGAAAATGAGGCGGAAAAATACTTCGGTGTTTTGAAACGCACACTGTCCGGTACGATCGGAAAGAATTTGATCGATATCAGCTTCCGCACTGCACAGGTTGCAAACAGTCCGGAACACAGCTTTTTGATGGAATTGCGTAAATGCGCATTGCAAGATGATGATCTTCGCATGACGCTGTTTCAAAAAATCATTGACACAGTATCCTTTGAGGATAGCTTTTTGATTTTGGTTGGATGCGACAGCTATGATGTGCCGTTCAAAAGCAAGGACGATGAAATTCAAGCGGATGCATCCGGAGATGTTTATACCTATTTGATGTGTGCGGTGTGTCCTGTAAAACAGACGAAAGCCAACTTGCGCTATATTGCGGAGGAAAAGGAATTTCATGACGGCGGCATTGCCCAGGTGGTTTGTGCACCGGAAGTGGGATTTTTGTTCCCGGCATTTGACGGACGGACCACAAATATTTATAATGCGCTGTTTTATACCCACAGCGCAAAAGTGAGCAATCAGTCACTGATCGATGCGCTTTTTCGTGTGGAAGCACCAAAACCTGCCGCAGAACAAAAGAAGTCCTTTGAAGCGCTGCTGACCACTGCGTTGGATAAAGAATGCAGCCTGGAGGTTGTGCAAACTGTCCATGATGAATTGCGTCAGTGCATTGAACTGCATAAAGAGAGCAAGGCGGCTGAGCCACTGTTGGTATCAAAAGATCAGGTTAAGACAGCTTTGAAAAGCTGTGGCATTTCCGATACGCATATTTCCAAATTCAGCGTAAATTACGATGAGGCCTTTGGATTGGATGCACAGCTGCATCCTAAGAATATTATTGATAATCGCCGTTTTGAAATTGCGACACCGGATGTTTCTATTAAGGTGAACCCGGAACGCAGCGATTTGATCGAAACCCGTGTGATCGGTGGCGTAAAATACATTTTGATTTGCGCAGACGAAAATGTGGAGGTCAACGGTGTAAATATCCACATCCTTGATAATACGGCGGAAGGTTGAAAACTCCGGACACCGAACCACCCAAGATTGTGAGGCATATATGCAGATCTATACAATAACCTTAAATCCGGCATATGACATACATGCAAATGCCCCCTCTTTTCAGGAGGGGTGTGAGAATCTGGCGGAGATCACATCCCGACAGGCAGGGGGTAAGGGCGTAAACATCAGCCGGGCATTGTGCACCAATGGCATCGCCAATACAGCTGTTGTGGTGCTGGGAAAGAGCAATGCCGATGAATTTAAGCAGGACCTGAATCAGGCAGGCATGGATGTGCGTTTTTTGGAAAGACCGGGAAGAATCCGGGAGAATTTGACGCTGCACTGTGCCGATAAACCGGAAACCCGCATCAGCTTTGCAGGCTTTTCGTTGGACGACGAAATTCTGCAGGACGTGTTGGATGTGTTGACAGTGGACGAGCAAACCATCGTGACATTTTCCGGGCGGATCGCAACCGGTATGTCCGTGGAAAAGGTGAAGGAATTTCTGCTGGAACTGAAAAAGCGGGGCGCAAAATTGGTGCTGGATTCCAAGTCTCTCAGCGTACAAGATATCATGGAGATAAAACCCTGGCTTATAAAGCCCAATCAGGAAGAATTGTCTGATTATTCAAACTGCGTTGTGGAAACGTTAAACGACGCTATGCAGCAAGCCAAACTCTTTTTTGGCAATCAGGCAGATCATGTGATGATTTCTATGGGCGAACAAGGAGCAGTGCTTCTGACGGATGGTAAGACTTATATGGCCGTACCCCCTAAAGTACAGGCGGTGTCCACCGTAGGCGCCGGTGACAGCACCATAGCAGGGTTTTTGGCAGCGTTCTCAATGGGGCAGACACCACAGATGTGTCTGAAAAGAGCCGTTGCTTGCGGCACAGCAGCATGTCTGACGGAGGGTACGTTACCTCCCGCCAAAGCAGATATGGAAGCCATATATCTGCAAACTAAGGTGTACGACTGCGTTTAAATTTAATTAAAAAAACAGCGTGTTACGCAACACGCTGTTTTTTAGTGTCTTTACTTTTTAAGCAAGCTCAGAATAATGTCTGCACAGGTCTCAATGCCCAAAGTGCTGCTGTCAAGGCACACGTCATAGTTTTGTGCTGCGCCCCAGGTTCTGCCGGTGTAATGATGATAATTCACACGGCGGCGCTTATCCTTTTCCTGCAGACGTGCCTCCGGGCTTTTTTCCGATTCGCCGTAAAGTCTTACGATACGGTCGGCACGGAACTCTGTGCTTGCATGAATAAATGCATGGAGACAATCGGGACGGTCCTTCAGAATGTAATCTGCGTTTCGACCCACGATCACACAAGGACCTTTTTCAGCCAGCTGCAGAATGACACTGCACTGCACATTCCAAAGGAAATCGGCTGTGGAAAGTCCGTTGAGAACACCGGGTACACTTTGGTGGGCAAAGGCATATGCAAATATGCTCTTGCCGGGGGCGTGTTCACCGTGCTCTTCTATAAAATTGGGAGAAAAACCGGACTCCAGTGCAATGTGGTCTACAAGCTCTTTGTCGTAAAAGGGGATTCCAAGATTTTCGGCAATCATATGACCGATTGTGCGGCCACCGCTACCAAATTCACGGCTGATGGTGATGATTTTCTTTTCCATAAAATCCCTCCTTAAGAATCTATAATAATTATAACAAGCGCCGTTTCTGTTGTCAATCATGCTGTAAATGATATACCTAAGTTTATTGCGATCAAGGTTGATCCAAAAGAATGCACCGACGATAAGGATGGCTCTCTGCAGTTAAAAATATTGATAATGCATTGCCTGTGCGGATTGATAAACCCATATAGATATGATATACTTTTACTATCATATTTAAAGCGGAGAGAAGCGGAATATTCTCTACTTAAAGGAGCACACCATGAATAATATTGCACAGACCCTGGCGGAAGAACTGGGTCAGAAACAACAGTATGTTGAAAACGTAATTGCATTACTGGACGAAGGAAATACCATTCCCTTTATCGCTCGTTACCGTAAGGAAATGCACGGAACGATGGATGATACTACTCTGAGAAACTTGGAGACTCGCCTTAATTATCTGCGCAATCTTGCACAGCGGAAAGAGGAGATCATCAACGCGATTGATTCTCAGGGGAAGTTAACAGAGGAATTACGCACCGCCATCGAGGCGTCTGGCACGTTGGCAGAGGCGGAGGATCTGTACCGACCCTATAAACAAAAGCGTCGCACTCGCGCTACCGTTGCAAAGGAAAAAGGCTTGGAGCCGCTGGCTTTGGCACTTTTTGAACAGAACGGTGAAGATCCGGCACAGCTGGCTGCAGCATATATCAATCCGGAACTGGGCGTGAAGACGCTGGAAGACGCATTGGCAGGCGCATCTGATATTATTGCGGAGGTCATCTCCGACGATGCAAATATCCGGAAACTGCTGCGACTAAAAATGGAACGGCAGGCAGTGATCAGTGTACAGGCGGTAGATCCGGAAAAGGACAGCGTGTACAGACTTTACTATAATTTCTCCAGCCCCGTATCCAGAGTACAAAATCATCAGATTTTGGCAATCAACCGGGGTGAAAAGGAAGAATTTTTGAAAGTTGCCGTAACGCTTCCCGGCAATGAAGGCCAAGCTGTGGTTTGCAGAGCCGCCTTGAAACCTACAGCTCATATCAGTCAGTTTGTTCGCGCTGCTGCAGAAGATGCCTATACCCGTTTGATCGCCCCCAGCGCAGAACGGGAAATGCGAAGCACCCTGTCTGAACGGGCGGCAGAAGCAGCCATTGCAAATTTTGCGCTGAATCTGAAACCCCTTCTGATGCAGCGACCGGTGAAAGGCTTTGTCACCATGGGACTGGATCCCGGATACAGAAACGGATGCAAGGTGGCGGTGGTAGACGGCACCGGACTGGTTTTGGATACAGCTGTGGTATATCCCACTTTCTCTGTGAAAAAGAAAGAAGAAGCCATTGAGATCCTTACCCGGATGGCACGAAAGCACGGTGTTCGTCATATTGCCATCGGCAACGGCACTGCCTCCCGGGAGACAGAAGCTATGACTGTGGAGATGTTAAAGAATCTGCCCGGTGTCAGCTATATGATCGTCAACGAGGCTGGCGCATCTGTGTATTCCGCATCCAAATTAGCGGCAGAAGAGTTCCCGGAGTTTGATGTGAATTTGCGCTCAGCAGTTTCCATTGCCCGTCGTTTGCAAGACCCGCTGGCAGAGCTGGTAAAGATCGATCCTAAGGCCATCGGTGTTGGTCAGTATCAACACGATATGCCTCAAAAACGTCTGGATGAGGCATTAGGCGGTGTTGTGGAGGATTGCGTTAACGCTGTGGGTGTAGATGTAAATACGGCATCTGTCAGCTTGCTGCAGCAGGTGTCAGGACTCACTTCCACAACGGCAAAGAATGTGGTTGCCTACCGCGAGGAACATGGCGCATTTACATCCAGAGCGCAGCTGAAAAAAGTCCCCAAGCTGGGACCAAAAGCATTCCAGCAATGCGCAGGCTTTTTGCGTGTGCCGGAGAGCAAGGAGATCTTTGATAACACAGGCGTTCACCCGGAAACCTATGATGCAGCCGAGAAATTACTGTCCCTGTGCGGTTATACCAAGAAGGACATTGGAGAAGGAAAGCTGGAGCAGCTTTCAGAACGATTCCAAAAATTGGGCAGCGAAACAGTGGAGCAAGCCTGCGGAGCAGGGATGCCTACGCTGGAGGATGTTGTAAAAGAACTGCTGAAGCCGGGCAGAGACCCCCGTGACGAACTGCCCGCTCCTATTTTGCGGACGGATGTTCTGGAAATGAAGGATCTGAAACCCGGCATGATCCTGTCCGGCACGGTGAGAAATGTGATCGATTTTGGCGTCTTTGTGGATATCGGCGTTCATCAGGACGGTCTGGTTCATATTTCCCAGGTTTGTAACCGGAAATTGCGCCATCCTTCCGAGGTGGTGCAGGTAGGTGATGTGGTTAGGGTTGCAGTCCTGGAGGTTGACGAGACCAGAAAACGTATTGGTCTAACCATGAAGAACATCCCTGCAGAGGAACAGTAATTATCTTAATGAGTGATGTAGCTGCGCTGTGATAGGTGATGCGATGCGTTCCGCTCACGCACCGAAGGTGCGCATCACGGGCGAAGCCTGCATCACGCACAAAGTGCGCATCTCGTTCCGAAGGAACGCATCACGCAAAAAAGTCTCTTTTGTCTACCGGACAAGAGAGACTTTTTTGTTGGTGGACCTGATCGGATTCGAACCGACGACCCCCACAATGCGAATGTGATGCGCTCCCAACTGCGCTACAGGCCCATTTCATTTAGAATTATACGTCTGACAGGTCTCTTTGTCAACGGATTTCTCCTTTTGATACACTTGAAAAATTTAACGAAATATGATACCATGAAAAAAATTATATTTTGGAGGTTAATCGAATGAAAAAGCTAATTTGCATTCTTCTGTGTATGCTGATGTTGTGCGCTTGCGCTGCGCCTGCAGATGAAACAACTGCTCCAATCGAGACTACTGAGCAGATTGCAAACACAGGTCCCTTGAGCGACGGAAAAACCTTAAAAGTATTGGCAATCGGCAATAGTTTTTCCAACGATACAACGCAGTATCTATATAACATTGCAACCGCTGAAGGTGTGACAGATGTTGTAATTGGAAGACTGTATATCAGCGGCTGTACACTGGCACAGCATTTGGAGAATGCGCAGTCAAATGTATATGCATATAAATACTACAAAAATAATTCCGGTGAATGGACGTCGATAGAAGCAGCTTCCTTGCTATATGGTTTGCAGGATGAGGACTGGGACATCATTACAATGCAGCAGTCAAGTAAATCTTCTGGCAAGGTTGAGACCTATTATGGAGTAGTAGATCAGCTTGTGAGCTATGTAAATGAAAACAAGACGAATCCCAATGCCCGGCTGGTGTGGCACATGACATGGGCTTATCAGCAAGGGTGCACTAAGGACATGTTTGCGGGGTATCAATACGATCAGATGACAATGTATACCGCGATTGTAGATGCAGTACAACAGGGGATTGACACTACACCGTATTTTGCGGATGTAATCCCTGTAGGAACTGCAATTCAGAATGCCCGCACCAGTTTTATTGGAGATAATTTGACCCGTGATACCTATCACCTTAATGATATGGGAAAGGTCATCGGCGGCTATACATGGTACAGCGTATTTACCGGAAAAACGCTGGATGCGATCAATCTGACACAGGTGACAGATACTTTGACTTTGACGGATGGTGATAAAGCAGTCATTATGGAGTCCGTAAATAATGCCATTGCTACTCCTTACTCGGTGACACAGTCTGCAAACACCGAAGGATAAGGTAAAATATTGAAATTTTCCGATACATCTTGTAATTTGTTGTAACCTATGGTATAATACTCTGGAAAATGAACGAAAGGAGTTGCGAATGAAGCGATTATTTTCAGTACTGATGACATTGGTCGTTATGTGCGTGCTGTTTGCAGCGGTGTCAGTGGAAGCGAATGCACAAACATTGACATCATCCGATGCATTTGTTGAAATTCTGAAAAAACGTGAGGGTTTTGAGAAATATCCTTATAAAGATAACTCCCAATGGTCCATTGGTTACGGCACAAGAGTGCCGGAAGGAAAGCTGGAGTATTATCAGAAAAACGGCATTACAGAGGCAGAAGCTGAAAAACTGATGCGCCAAATGCTGGCTGACTTTGAAAACTCTGTTTTGAGCTTTGCAAATAAGTACAACATTACATTGAAGCAACATCAGTTTGATGCGCTTGTATCCTTTTCCTATAACTGCGGAGACGCATGGACCAAGGACACCAGCGGCAATATGAACCGGGCAGTGCGGGAAGGATGGACCGGCAGCGATTTCGTGTATGCAATTTGCTTGTGGAGTAATTCAGCAGGAAATTACATCCTGATAAATCGCCGTATGTACGAGGCCAATATGTATCTGAACGGCATTTACGGTTCTTATGATTATGATACCGGTAGTTTCCGCTACGTGCTTTTGGATAGCGGACAAGGAAAAACGGAATATGAGATCCACGGTTATGACATCCGGGATCCTAAACCGATTCGGTACAAATTTAAGCAGATGCCAACGGGTATAGATGCAAAGGGAAATGCCTTTACATATGAATTTGCAGGTTGGTATACAGCTCCGGAAAACGGAAAGCTGGTTACGGTTTTGGACAGTTCTTTAACGAATGAATCTTGTCTCTATGCAATGTGGAAAGACCCATCCGGAAAATTGGTTTACTTACCAAAGCCTTGTGTAACTGTAAAGGTAAATAGCGACGATGTCAATGTGCGCAGCGGTCCCGGCGCCCAATATAGCAAGGTTGGTCAGTTGAAGAAGAATACAACCATAAAGCTGCAACATGTATTTGGTAACAACCATCTGTGGGGACAGTATGAGGGCGGCTGGATCAAGTTGTCATATACCAATTACGATGAAGTAATAGCCGGCCTTGAGACATGGCCAAAAACCGGTGTGGTAAATGGCGATAAAGTAAATGTACGCAGTGGCCCCGGTACCTCTAATCCAAAGCAATATCAGTTGAACAAGGGCGATAAGGTAACCATATCGGAGCAGACCTACGTCGGCAGTATGTACTGGGGTAAGCTTGCGGACGGAAATTGGATTTCCCTTACCTATGTTACCTTTGACCCGGTAACGCCCGCACCCAAACCAGAGCCGGAACCGAAACCAGAGCCGGAGCCGGAACCGGAACCGGAACCAGAACCCAACCCGGAGCCACAACCGGATCCGGATCTTGCCGGAGATCTTAACGGCGACAGCAAAACAAACGAGGATGATGCGATTTATTTGCTGCGGCATGTATTGATGCCGGAAAAATACCCCATTAACGCAACTGTGGATTATGATAAAAACGGTAAAATCAATGAAGATGATGCCATATACCTTTTGCGGCATGTATTGATGCCGGAAAAATATCCTCTACAGTAATATTAAAAACAACGGAGAGTTCGTACGAACTCTCCGTTGTCATTAGTTTTAGATTAGATTTCAATATCCATTGTGGCGATAACGCTTGCGCAACGGGGGCAGAGACCTTCTTCGTTGGCTTTTGTGGAGTGCATCCAGCAGCGGGGACACTTTTCGCCTCGTGCCTCCACAACACCGATGGTCAGCTGGGGCAGGTTCGCACCAACACCGGTAGTAGCGCCTTCTTGCACAGCCTCCCAATCGCAGGAGGATACAATGCAAATCTCAGAAAGGTTCAGATCCTTGCACAGCTCTGTCAATGCGCTGTCCTCAGTCTGCAGGCTTACATGAGCCTCCAAAGCCTTACCGATACGCTTTTCGGCACGGGCAAGCTCCAGAACGCCGTTGACATCCTGACGCAGCTTCATAACAGTAACCCATTTTTCCATTGTAGCATCGTCAAGGGCATATTCCGCGTAGCTTTCAGGCATCTGATTCAACAGAATATTCCGGGAATCATCATTGTTAGGGTGGGGCATTGCCTGCCAGATCTCGTCACAGGTGAATGCCAGAATCGGCGCAAACAGCTTTGCCATAGCATCCACGATCAAATACAGTGCAGTCTGTGCGGAGCGACGACGCAAGCCGTTCTTTTCTTCGCAGTACAGCCGGTCCTTCAAAATATCCAGATAGAAGCTGGAAAGATCAACAACACAGAAATCATTGATTGCATGGGTAACCATGTGGAATTCATAATTGTTGTAAGCATTCCGGCAGAACTTGATCAGCGCATCCAGCTTTGTCAGTGCCCACTTGTCCAGTTCTTCCAAGTCGGCAGGCGCAACCAGGTTGTTAGGATCAAATCCGTTGAGATTGCCCAAGCAGTAGCGTGCCGTATTACGGAACTTCAGATAGTTCTGTGCGATCTGCTTAAAGATCTCCTTGGAGCAACGCACATCTGCATGGTAGTCAGAGGATGCTGCCCACAAACGAACGATATCAGCGCCGAAATCCTTGATAAGATCTGCCGGATCAACACCGTTGCCCAGGCTCTTGTGCATTGCACGACCCTGACCGTCAACCGTCCATCCGTGGGTCAAAACCTGCTTGAAAGGAGCGCCTTGTTCCAGTGCACCTACAGAGGTCAGCAGGGAAGACTGGAACCAACCGCGATACTGGTCTGCACCCTCCAGATAGACGTCTGCAGGCCACAGCTCCGGTGTGCGGTGCATCAGAGAGGCATAGTGGGTAGAGCCGGAATCAAACCAGCAGTCCAGTGTGTCAGTTTCCTTATCAAATGCTTTTCCGTTACAGTGCGGGCAAGTGAAGTTTTCAGGAATCAACTCCTGGGCATCCTTTTCAAACCAGATATTGGAACCGTGCTGGTCGAAGAGTTGAGAGATTTTCTCAATAGATTCGGGGGTTGAAACGGGTTTTCCGCAGTCCTTGCAGTAGAAGACAGGAATGGGCAGACCCCAACGACGCTGACGGCTGATACACCAATCCGTCCGCTCACGAATCATGCTGATCATACGATCTTCACCCCATGCAGGGAACCACTTCACGTCCTCAATTGCTTTGATAGCCTGGTCCTTAAAGGATTCAACGCTACAGAACCACTGAGGTGTTGCCCGGAAAATAACAGGCTTCTTGCAGCGGTCGTGGTGGGGGTAGGAGTGGGTGATCTGCTCACTGGCGAACAGAGCGCCGGATTGACGCATATCCTCAAGAATAACGCTGTTGGATTCTTCGGTCTTCATACCGGCATACTTGCCGGCATAGTCGGTGTGGCGACCGTAATCATCAACGGGAACCACCAGGTCCATACCGTAACGCATGCAGGTCTGGTAGTCGTCAGCACCAAAGCCGGGAGCAGTGTGGACACAACCGGTACCGGAATCCATGGTAACGTAATCTGCGTTTACAAGGCGGGATGTTTTGTCCAGGAACGGATGCTTGGCAACCATGTTCTCGAAATACTGACCGGGGTAGGTGGCTACCACTTCATAGTTTTCAAATCCGCCCATTTTCATGGTCTTCTCCATCAAAGCCTCTGCCATGATAAAGATATCGCCATTTTCAGCCTTTACCAAAACGTAGGAATCTCTGGGATGCAGGCAGATTGCCATGTTGCCGGGTAAAGTCCAGATGGTAGTGGTCCAGATGACAAAGTAGGTCTTACTCAGATCAATGTTGCTCAATTTACCCAAATCATCCTGCATGGGGAATTTGACGTAAACGGAGGTACAGGGATCATCTTGATACTCAATATCCGCTTCCGCAACTGCGGTTGCACAGAACGGACACCATGTAACAGGCTTTAAACCTTTGTAGATATAACCCTTATCAAACATTCTGCCAAAGACCTTGACTTCCTGTGCTTCAAAGTGTTTGTCCATAGTGCGATAAGGATTTGCCCAATCGCCCACTATGCCCAGCCGACGGAAGCCGGTCATCTGCTTCTGAATGAAATCTTCTGCAAACTCCTCGCAAGCCTTCCGGAACTCCGGAACGGACATATCCCGATTGAGTTTCTTTTTGGAATTCTCAATAGCACGCTCAATGGGCAGACCGTGGTTATCCCAGCCGGGCACGTAGGGTGTGTAGTAACCCATCATGGCATGACTGCGAACAATGAAATCCTTCAGGGCTTTATTGAGGGCGTGACCCATATGAATATAACCGTTAGAGAAGGGAGGGCCGTCATGCAGAACAAAAGAGGGAAGTCCTTTGTTTTTCTCCAGCATGGCCTCGTACAGTTCAATCTCATTCCAACGGTCCAGCATGCCCGGTTCACGATTGGGCAGACTGGCCTTCATTGGGAAATCTGTTTGTGGTGTAATGATCGTGTTTTTATACTCCATTGGAAAAGCCTCCGTTTTTAATACAAAATAAAGCACCTTTGTCCCTATCTAAGAGACAAAGGTGCATAATTACCTCTGCGGTACCACTCTTTTTCCGACGTAAGTCGGCACTCGTTGACGCGATATCGGGCGTACCCGGTGCAGCCTACTTATGTTCGGTGCACTGCTCAGAGGTGATATAACTGTGTCTTGCATACTGCCTTGCACCGTCCGGCAGCTCTCTGAATGCATGTAACACAATTACGTGTCCTCATCATTGCGTTGCAATATAATTAGTGGTTGGTAGGATCGTAGTTTTTACCAAACTGCAAATTTGCAAATTTGCTGGTTGTGGTATCGGTAGTGGGATGCTTAGGCTCTGCTTTGGGAGCGGAATCTTCAGTGGTTCCCACTAAGTTCTGCAGATTTGCAGAAATTTCGTCAGCTACGGCATCAGCTGCAGTAGCGTTGTTGTCTTCGCTTGCATCAAAATCAAATGCAGGGGAGGTTGCAACAGGGCGATTTGCTGTCTTGATTTTTTCCAGCTCGTCAATGCATTTAGCGATCTGCTCCTGCAGTGCAGTGATCTTAGCGGCAGCGGCAGCTTTTGCTTCCTCAACACGTTCGTTTTCAGCAGCAATCAAGGTGTCAGCGTTCTTCGCATTCTCTATAGCTGCGGCATTTGCGTCATTGAGCATCTGGGTGCATTTCGCTTCCGCATCTTTAACCATCATGTCACAAGTCTTTTGCGCATTCACGATGGCATCCTTCATGCTGGCTTCGTTATTGCGGTACTCTTCCAGCTTGCCCACCAGTACCTTCATTTTGCTTTTGAGCAGTGCATTTTCTTTGTAAAGGGTTACGTAGTCTTCTGTTAACGGCTCCAGGAACTCGTCCACAGCCTGCATATCGTAACCGCCAAATGCGACGCGACCAAACGCGATCTGATCTATCTGTTGGGGTGTAAACATAGTATAACCTCTCTATTTAGATGTAGCTTTCAATTTCGGTGGGGATGGTCTCCAAATCACCAACAACATCCATGTTGTGGGGGCAGAACAGGTAAGTGGACTGTGCGATTTTCTTCACACTGCCATCTAGAGCGTAAACACTGCCGGACAGGAAATCCACCACACGACGGGTCAGAGACTTATCGATATTTTCCATATTGAGAATGACAGCCTTCTTGCGACGCAGCTCGTCTGCAGCCTTTGCAGCGCTGTCAAAGGACTTAGCGTGGAACAGAACAACCTCCTGCTTTCCGGAAGACATATTTAATACTTGACCGCTGAAACCGCCGGATGTGGTGCTGGAGGTAGCGGGAGCAGAATAGCTGGGTTCGGTATCGTCAGCAGAAGCAAAGGGGGAGGGACGGCGGCCACGGGGAGCAACGTCAACTTCCTCAGCTTCCAGTTCGTCTACATCATCGTAATCATCGTATTCATCATCGGAATAGGGCTGGACAAATTTCTTCAGGTTATCCAAAATGCTCATGGTTTAAATCCTCCTAAAAGCTTGACTCAAAGTAAGTAGTGTTATGGGGTGGCGATGCTGATACTAAGGCAATGGCATCTAAACATCAAACATTCCCAACGACAAAATATCTACCCATACATTATCGTATTTTTTTGTCATTATGTCAACAGAAAGCTTGCACTTTTCTTGAAAAAATTTGTGATTTTATGACGAAATTTGTAAAAACCAGGAAATTACCGTCGAACAATCTGGCGGGATATTTGAATTTAAGTCAGTTTTACTTCTTTGGCAATATAAAAAAGTGACGAAGCGCATAGCTCCGTCACTTTTTGTGAGCATCCGATCCATTAGTTGGTTTGTGCAGCCTTCAGGGTTCGGATTGGGGCAAGTGTTGAGATTGCATGCTTGTAGATCATCTGTTGCTTGCCTTCGGTCACCAGCACAACGACAAAGTTATCGTAACCTGTGATTGTGCCCCGGAGCTGGAAACCATTCATCAAAAACAGCGTAACGGGTATTTTATCCGTTCGAACCTCGTTTAAAATGGCTTCCTGTAAATTGTACTGCTCAGACATATGTATTCCCTCTTTCTTTGAAATTCCCAATGGGATACATAAATCTTACCATTAATCACTTGTCGAAATCCGTCAAAATCTGCCTTGCGCGAACAAGAATTTCTTGCGTATTTTCACCTGTTTTTCTGCGCAGCCAATGGATTGCGGGATTTCTGCGGAACCAAGTCAGCTGCCGTTTCGCGTAATGACGGGAGGCTTGCTGTACTCGGCCGGTTGCGTCCGCAACAGTGCAGCGTCCCAAAAGGGCATCAACGTATTCTTTGTATCCGATAGCCTGCATTGCTGTGCACTTTTCGGGGACACCGGATTTGAGCAGCAGTTGGATTTCGTCCAAAAGACCGTCTGTGAGCATTGTTTCTACTCTGCTGTTAATGCGTGCATATAAGGTTTCTCGGTGTTCGTCATCCAGGGCAAACCAAATTGCATTGTATTTAGGCGGAATCGCCTGGGTTTTCCGGTTATGTTCTGTAATGGTTTCACCGGTTTCGTAATAGACTTCCAGCGCCCGGATAATGCGTTTTCTGTCCTTCAGATGCAGCCGGACAGCAGAGTCCGGATCAATGGATTGGAGCAGTGATAACATTGCTTCCATGCCCTCTGTGTCTGCCTGTGCCTCTAATTTCTCTCGCAACTGGGATGAAGGTGAGGGGGCAAAACTGTTGCCACGTATCAGCGCATCCATATACAGACCTGTGCCTCCTGCGATGATTGCGGTTTTACCCCGGGCAACAATATCATCCACAATGGGACAGGCAAGCTCACAGTAACGGCTGACCGAAAATTCCTCCCACGGCTTGGCAACATCCAGCATGTGATGGGGGATACCCTGCATATCAGAAAGGGTAGGTTTCGCAGTTCCTATATCCATGCCTTTGTAAACCTGCATGGAGTCACAAGACACTACCTCGCCGTTTACAGCTTTGGCCAGTTCAACAGCCAGCGCAGACTTTCCGGAGGCAGTAGGTCCTGCAATACAAATGATGTTATTCAAAACGGGATCTCCTTTGTTTTAGGATCTTCTAAACTGCTTTTCCAGTTCCTTTTTGCTTAAGCTGATGCAGATGGGTCTGCCATGGGGGCAGTACTTCAAATCATCGCGCTGCATAACGGTTTTAACAAGTGACTGCAGTTCTAAGATATCCGTTTTCCATCCTGCCTTAATTGCGGCCTTGCAAGCGACGGTGTGCAGCAATTCATCCCGTACGGTGGATGGATCTTCACGACGTCCATTCATTAAGTCTGAAGCCAATTCATCCAGTACATCCTGCACATCCTCGGAAGAAAGATCCATAGGGATTTGCCGTACAAGCACTGTATTGTCACCAAAGCTTTCCAAATCAAAGCCTAATTCACACAATGTGTCTTTGTTACTAAGCAATGCGGCTGTACTGTCGGGACTTAAATGGCATGGAATTGGAGCAAGGAGCGTTTGACTGCTGATGGTTTCTTGGTTTGCTTTCAGTTTTTCAAACAGGATCCGTTCATGGGCAGCATGTTTGTCAATAATAAATGCATCCTCACCAAATTGAACAATGATATAACTTTGATACAGCTCACCAATGATCTTCCAGGGAATTTCCTCAGGCATGGGCAGCGTTACTTGCGTTGCGGTGGGTTCGTTGGTTGGCAGGTCTAAAACCGGTTGCGTTGCTTCTACAGCAGGCAGCTTCACGTTTTGATACAATGTTATGGGAGTTTCCTGCTCCATTTTTATTACAGCAGATGCGGAGCGGTCACTTTTTGGCTGCGGTGCAACGGAAAGCGCCTGGGAATACTGCTTAAATTCCTGCGCCGTCATAGTGCGGAAAAAGCTGTCCGGCTTTGGGGCTGTGGATTGCTGCTGCCCCCATTTGGGCAGGTTAGTATTTACTGTTTCAGTAGGCGTCGGTTTGAACTGCACCTGCGGTCTGTCGTCAGTTTTGTTCAGCGCTGCCAAAACACCGTAGTGGATGCAATCAAACGCAGCCTTTTCATTCAGGAATTTAACTTCTGTTTTGGCAGGATGTACATTTACGTCAACGAGATTAGCAGGCAGGGTAAGATGCAGAACGCATGCAGGGAATTTTCCTACCATGAGCTGATTGCGGTATGCTTCTTCCAGCGCAGCGATCAAAAGACGGGACTTTACCGGACGTCCGTTTACAAAGAATGTTTGCAGATTTCTGCTGGGTCGGGCATCTGTTGGCTTGGATACATAGCCTGCAACGGTATAGCGATCCCAATGGCTGTCAACCTTGACCATTTTGCCACCGTCTTTGCCGTAAATACAGTACACAGCGGCATCCAGACTGCCGGTGCCCGGTGTGGATACTATTTCTTTCCCATCCCGGATGAAACGAAATGCGATATCCGGATGGGCAAGCGCTTGCATCTGCACAGCGGCGGAAACCTTTACGCCCTCTACAGAATCCGATTTCATAAATTTCATTCTGGCCGGTGTGTTGTAAAACAGATCCCGCACAATGATGGTAGTTCCATCCGGACAGCCTACTTCACTTTCCTCAGTGATCACGCCTGCCTCCAGTGCAATGCTTGTGCCGCTAATGGAGTCGGCAGTTTTTGTCAGCAGGTCGATCCTGCTGACAGATGCAATGGCTGCCAATGCCTCACCGCGGAAACCCATGGTGGAGATAGAGGCCAGATCTTCGGCGTTGTGCAATTTAGACGTGGCATGGCGCAAAAACGCGGTTTTTGCATCGTCGGCTGACATGCCGCAACCGTTGTCCGTCACGCGCAAAAAGGTCATACCGCCATCCCGGATCTCTATGGTGACTTGAGAAGCGCCGGCATCCACAGCGTTTTCCAGCAATTCCTTTGCTACGCTTGCAGGGCGCTCCACTACTTCGCCGGCGGCAATCAAATTTGCCACATGTGGGGATAATTGAATAATTTTCGGCATAACGATCTCCTTGTTACATAGCAAGCATTCCAATGAGGTTTACAGCCATGTGGATCAAAATTGGTGCCCAAATGGTATCTGCTTTTGCATAAGCCCACGCAAGGAATACACTGGCGGGGATATATTGCAAAAAGCATAGTGCCAGACGCAGCGGTGGATACAGTCCAATGTAACCAATCACGTGCAGAGCGGCAAACACAGCCACAGAAACAATGTATGCAATCACAGCATTTTTGCGGTATAGCTGACCGAACACCAGACCTCTGTAGAGTGTTTCCTCAGCAACAGGCACAAGAAGCACGGTAGCAACTGTCATCAACTGTTGGTTCTGCTCTGTCAGTGTCGCAATGGCATCGTCATTGACATTATAGAATGTGGGATCAAGATATACCACCAAATAATTCACAAGAATACTGCCGACCCAATAGTATGCAAAGCCTTTTAAACATGTAATCAAAACACTTCCCGGATTCCGGAGCAATATGCCGAAGGAACGGATCAGAAATCTGCTGAATATTACAGTTACACAGATGAAATTGACCCCAAAAAACGCAAAATTCAGCGATGCTTCAGACAGAGTCTGAGGGATAAAGGAATTGATGATTACAAGAAGAAGAGGTAAAACAAAAATTTGGACCGGTATATAAATGGATCCTAGAATGATCTCACTGCGATGCATGGAAAAAGCTAATTTTTTCATATTAATTCAACATCTTTTTCAGCTTGTAAAGCTCGTTCATAGCTTCGATTGGTGTTAGGGTTTCTACGTTGATATCTTTGATTGCGGCGCATACCTGCTGAGAATTCAGATCCAGCAAGCTGATCTGATCTTCCGGCTCTGTACAGACGGTTCTTCTGGGTGCTGCACCTTCATCCTCCAGATCCTGAAGAATTTGTCTTGCACGGGAAATCACACTGTTTGGCAGTCCTGCCAGTTTTGCAACCTCAATACCGTAGCTGTCATCGGTTGCTCCGGGGACGATCTTTCGCAGGAAGATCATTTTGTCGCCACGTTTTTTTACAGCAATGTTGTAATTCTTTACGTTGGGCAACTGATCCTCAATTGCGCTGAGTTCATGGTAGTGTGTTGCAAATAAGGTTTTTGCGCCTAAGTGCTTTGGATCGGCAACGAATTCCAATACCGCCCGGGCAATGGACATGCCGTCGTATGTAGATGTGCCTCTTCCGATTTCGTCCAGGATCAAAAGGCTTTTGCAGGTGGCGTATTTTAAAATGGATGCCACTTCTGCCATTTCTACCATAAAGGTGGATTGTCCGGATGCCAAATCATCACTTGCGCCGATTCTGGTGAATACACGGTCTACCAGTCCGATTTTAGCACTTCTTGCCGGAACGAATGAGCCGATTTGCGCCATCAAAACGATCAGCGCAACTTGGCGCATATAGGTAGATTTACCGGCCATGTTAGGACCTGTAATAATGGAAACCTGATTTTCTGCAGAACCCAACTGTGTGTCATTTGGAACAAACAGTGTGTCCTTAAGCATCGTTTCCACAACAGGGTGCCGGCCGTTGATAATGGAAATTTCGCTGCCCTGAGTAATCTCGGGGCGGCAGTATCCCCGTTGCACAGCCACAGATGCCAGAGAACACAACACGTCGGCTGTGGCTACCGCAGAAGCGGAGATCTGCATACGGGATGCCTGCTGTGCCAGATGTTCCCGCAGGGAGTTAAAGATCTGATACTCCAGCGCAGTCAACCGTTCTTTTGCAGTAAGGATCTGATTTTCCAGGTCCTTCAGTTCTTGCGTAATATACCGCTCGCAGTTTGCAAGAGTCTGTTTGCGAATGTAGTGCTCCGGAACTTGATCGATAAAGGACTTGGATACCTCGATATAGTAACCGAAAACTCTGTTGTAGCCTACTCGTAACGTACGGATTCCTGTTTTTTCTTTTTCTGCCGATTCGATGGCGATGATGGTACCCTGACCGCCGTTCATAATGTCACGCAGACGGTCAGCTTCCTCGTTGGCACCATGGCGGATGATTCCGCCTTCCCGTACTGTCAGCGGAGGTTCGTCAACGATGGTATTCTCAATTAAGTCAGCGCAATCTTCCAGAGGATCGATGGCTTGCTCCAGCTTCTGCAGCAGCGGTGCATCTAAGGTTTTCAGTTGCTGCTTCACAATAGGCAAAGAACGCAAACCCCGCGCCAAACCCAGCAGATCCCGGCAATTGACAGTGCCTGTTACGATTCGGGTAACGACACGCTCCAGATCGGTAACGTTTTTTAACGCATCAATCAGTTCACCTCTGCAAATTGTGGAGTTTACCAATTCTTCCACAGCCGTGTGTCTGCGTCCGATTTCTACCGCATCCAGCAGTGGCTTTTCCAGCCAGCTGCGCAGCATTCTGCCACCCATGGCGGTTTGTGTTTTATCCAGCACCCACAGCAGTGTGCCTTTCTTTTCCTTAGATCGGAGGGTCTCCGTTAATTCCAAGTTCCGCCGGGCATCCATATCCAGCTCCATAAATCTGCCGGTGGTGTAGTATTGCAGCTGACGGATATGGTTAAGATCATTTTTTTGCACAAAGCGCAGCAGCTGGAGCAAAGCGCCTGCAGCGATTGTGGCAGCGGGCAGACCGGTCAGCGCCAGCTGTGCTAAGGGTTGTTTAAAGTGCGCTTCCAATAGATTCTGCGCTGCATCCAAGTTAAATTGTTCCGGCTTGCCTTCGTCCACACAGCAGTTTAATCGGTGAAACAAGGCGTCCTCCAGAGGGGCAACTGTAACATTCTCGCCACCGCGCAGTACTTCAGAAGGAGAGAATCTACCCAGTTCTGACACAGCTGCCTGAACATCAGTGCATTGGGTTACAAAAAACGCACCGGTTGAAACATCGCAGAAGGAAAGACCGTAACAGTTTTCCAGACCGAAAATACAGGCGATATAATTGTTTTTGCTTTCGTCCAGCATACAGCTTTCGGTAACAGTGCCGGGCGTGATGATCCGGGTGATATCACGCTGTACAATGCCCTTTGCCAGAGCAGGGTCTTCCATTTGTTCACAGATGCCCACTTTATAGCCTTTTGCAACCAGTCGGGCAATATAGGCTTCTGCACTATGGTAGGGAACACCGCACATAGGGGTTTGTTCCTCTTTGGGCTTGTTTCTGTCCCGGGTGGTTAACGTCAGATCCAGTTCTTTAGCTGCCACCTTAGCATCTTCATCAAACATTTCATAGAAGTCGCCAAGTCGAAAAAACAGAATGCAGTCCTGATTGCTTTCTTTGATTGCATTATACTGACGCTTCATGGGTGTCAGTTCGTTCTTTACATCAGCCATTTTTATTCCTCTTCTTTCAAAATACCCGTAAGGCTCCATGTGGTTGCACCGGTTATGGTTACATATTTGAAGTTTCCGATTAGGGATGCATCCCCGGGCAAACGCACCAAGCGTCCGCCTTCCGTGCGGGCAGTCAACAGATCCTTGTCTGTTCCGTCGATCAAACACCGCATGGTTTTGCCCACATATTGCTTATGAATTTCTTCCGATATCAAGTTCTGCAATTCACAAAGACGGTCAAACCTTTGGTTCTTTTCCTCTTTTGAAACGGGGTCTTCCATTTTTGCTGCGGGAGTACCGGCTCTCGGTGAAAAAATAAACGTGAACAGAGCGTCGTATTGTACATCCCGGATGAGGGAAAGGGTTTCTTGGAATTCTTCCTCGGTCTCGCCGGGGAAACCTACGATCACGTCGCTGGTCAGCACCAGCTGAGGCATTACCGACTTGGCATATTTCACCAGTTCAAGGTATTTTTCCCGGTCATAATGCCGGTTCATAGCCTTGAGAACCCGGGTGGAACCCGACTGGAAAGGCAGATGCAGCTGTTTTGCAATTTTCGGGGAAGAAGCCATGGTATCAAATAGCTTTTTGCCTGCATCTCTGGGGTGACTTGTCATAAAACGAATCAAAAAATCCCCCGGAATTTCTGCGATCTGGGTGAGCAGATCGGAAAAGTCTACGTTACAATCCAAATCTTTGCCATAGGAATTGACGTTCTGACCCAGCAGGGTGATCTCTTTTGTGCCGTTTTCGATCAGTGTGCGGCACTCGGCCAGAATGTCCTCCGGCTTACGGCTGCGCTCTCTGCCTCGGACATACGGTACGATGCAGTAGGTGCAGAAATTGTTGCAGCCATACATAATGGAAACCCACGCCTTTAATGTGTTGTCTCGCATCTGGGGGAGACCCTCAACAATAGAGCCGGGCTCATCCTCAACAAAATAGGCGCGCTTTCCGGTGATCAGTACAGTATACAACAGCTCCGGAAACTGCCACAAATGGTGGGTGGAAAAGACACCGTCAACATGGGGATAGCTGCGCTTAATGCGCTGAACCACATGTTCCTGACCGGCCATGCAGCCACACAAGAAAATCTTTTGATTGCTGTGACGACGTTTTGTGTGGGTCAAAGCGCCCAGATTACCAAACACCCGTTGCTCTGCATGCTCCCGTATGGCACAGGTGTTCATGACCACAACATCAGCCCCTTCGGGACTGTCGGTGATGGAATAGCCGCTGTCATGCAAAATTCCCCGGATTCGCTCAGAGTCCGCCTCGTTTTGCTGACAACCATAGGTTTCTACATAGGCTTTGGGCACGATATTCCGGTCGTGCCAGTAGGCTTGGATCTTATCGCAAAAGGCAAGTTGCGCTTCCAGCGCATGCCTGGATATTACTGTAGTTTTATTCATCACGGAGGTGCTCCTTTTGATACTATCTCAACTATAGATGATAACATTTTTCTTGTGTTTTTGCAAGGGTAGACTGGGTAAAATTGTGAATTCTTTATGAAAAACTTGCAATTACAATTATAACGTGTTAAACTATGCCTAACCATTTCCAAGAAGGAGAATGAAACCAATGATTTGTAAATTTTGCAATGCAGAGGTGGAAGAGGATCAGCGCATTTGCCCAGTTTGCGGCAAAGAGCTGATCGAGGAGCCGACACCGGATACAGAAGTTCCCGTGCAGGAGGAACCTGTTGTAGCAGTTGCTGATCAGGAAATTGACGAAGATCTGCCGGAGCAAGAAGAACCTGAGGTGGTGCCTGAGGATGAACCGAAGCCGAAAAAGAGCGCAACTCCGCTTGTGCTGTCCATTATTGCAGCGGTATTGGCGCTGGCATCTCTGGCGCTTTTGCTGATGATCGCACTGGGAATTGATATCAAAAGCTTCCTGCCGCGAAAAAATGATATTTTCAATAAAGATTCCTACACGGTTGTGGACGATAAGGCTGAAAAAAATGGTGACACAGTGATCGCGACCATAGCTGGCAAAGAGCTGACCAATGCACAACTGCAGATTTACTACCGGATGCAAGTGATTGATTTCCTGAACTACTACGGCAGCTATTTGGATCAAATCGGATTGGATCTGGAGAAACCCTTAAGCGAGCAAACCTGTTATCTTGAGGACGATAAGACTTGGGAACAGTATCTTCTGGGAATTGCCATTCAGACGTGGCAGAACTATCAGGTAATCGAACTGATGGCTGAGGAAGAAAACTTTGAATTAGGTGAAGAATACAAGCAGTCGCTGGATGCAATGCCTGAGGATCTGAAGGAGCAAGCCACCGAGGCTGGATTTGACAGTGTTGATGCCTTGGTGCAGGATGTGATCGGACCGGCTTGCTCAGAAGCATTGTATATGGACTATGTTCGTTTGGCCTTTACTTGCGAAGCCTACTATAATGCCATTAATGAACAGATGAAGCCCAGTGACGACGAAATTGCTGCATATTTCGATGAAAATGCAGATACCTTTGCCGAAAGCGGTATTACCAAAGAGATGGGCAATATCGCTGATGTTCGGCACATTTTGGTATGCCCTAAGGGTGGCACCAAAGACGAAACCACCGGCGCGACCACCTATTCTGAGAAAGAATGGGCAGCCTGCCTTGCAGAAGCTGAGAAGATTCTTGACGAATGGAAGAAGGGCGCAGCCACGGAAGAAAGCTTTGGAGAACTGGCAAAGACCTACACTGAGGATACCGGTTCTGCTTCTACCGGCGGTCTGTATGAGGACATTGCCCCCGGCGCCAGCTATGTTGAAAACTTCCTGAATTGGTCTATCGATATGAACCGTCAGAAAGGCGATACAGACATTGTTAAGACGGAATACGGATATCATATCATGTACTATGTGGAAGGCACGCCCTACTGGAAGGATGTTGCCGCAACACAAATGATTTCAGAGAAAATGACAGAGAAAACGGATGCTGCAGAGGAAAAATGGCCCATTACTGTTGATTACCGTAAAATCGCCATATCCCAACTGGATCTTTCCTAACAGTAAAAAATCCACCGGTTTAAAGGCGAGGCTTCATAAGACAGTATTCGCTTCAAACGCAATCTTTTTATCCAATACTGCAAAAACCGCTATGGTAGGCGTTAGCCTTACCATAGCGATTTTTCTTGTCTTGTAGTAAAAATCTTCGCTTTTGGAGTGCTTGCAGTTTTGCCGTTTGGATTTTTCTTTTTCACAAAGAATAGACGTGCAGAAATACTTTGTGTATTTCAAGAGGATATTCTGAAGTGAATGGAAAAAAGACTGCGGCAAAACCGAATAATGTCTTATGAAACCCCGCCTAAGATCCGGTGGATTTCATTTTATTTTGGTGGATTTTCATACTGATCATGCGAACAGTTGCAGAACTGAGCAAAATGCCAACTGCCATAATTCCGGCAATGGCGACAGTACGGATACCCTCGTTTGCAAAGCTGATCATATCACTGCGTACTGCGTGGGTCATGGTATAGTACACACCTGCACCGGGAATGAGTGGGAATATAGAACTTACCAGGTAGGAAATAGCAGGTTGTTTTCGCAGGCGCGCCATTATTTCAGAGTAAACCGTTACGGTTACCGTAGCCCAGAAATAGGTTGCCACGATACCACCGCCGTACATGCCTATGATGCGGTAGGTTAGCCATGCAAGCACACCGCCCAACGCGCATAGAAAGCTGCCAAAACCGTGGATATTAAATAATATCACGAAGCCAAGAGAACCAATGTAACAGGCAATCAATTCGGTGATAAGATGATGGTTGATTTGCATGCTTTCAATGGGTGCACCAAAGAGAGAATTTGTCAGGCTCCAGGCGGCACCGGTGCCTAATGCAATGGCTGCTGCAATCAGAAAAACGTGCACAACGCGATTTACGCCGGAATTTGTATCGCCATAGATAATATCACGCATGGCGTTTGTGAACAACAATCCGGGCACCAGGATCATAAGCGCGCCGATAATTACCGCGTCAACATTGTGCGCAATATTGAGAATGCTTGTTAAGTACGCAATCAGCGCCATGAGGAAGGATGCGGAGATGGTTTTGAAAAAGGGGTTTGCTTTTAAATTGTCCAGCAGCATTGCGACCAGCCCGATCACGATGCCGCAGATACCGGAACAAATGCTGTCCCCAAAAGAACCGCCAAAAAGAATACAAAATCCTGCGCCGCCCAGGAAATTACCTAAAAGATGTATGGCGATCGGATAGTTTACTTGCTTTTCCGCAGCTTCGTTTAACCACTGTCTTGCAACAGCCGGAGCTGGTTTTTCTGAGCAAATTCTGCGACTGATGTTGCTGTATTTTTCAACTGCGTACAAGTTGCTGCCGTGGAAACCGATGCGTCGGACACGTGTGATCGGTGTGCCGTCGGGCGTGTCCATACTGACATGCAGGCAGTTGGGAATGGCAAATACTTCCGCATTAACGTTATAGGTGCGCATGATTCTGTTAACACTATCTTCAATGCGGAATGTTTCCGCACCGTTTATTGCCAGACGATATGCCAATTCTACAACAACATCAAACAATGTATGATAATCCATAAAAGACCTCTTTAATTTATTGATCGGTTGTGATATTACAAACGGTCAAAAGGGAGTTTTGAACTCTAAACCGGATATTTAAATTACCAAAGGACATACCATAAATTCTGTCGCTGTCTTGATGATAAGACGGTCTTGGGTCGTGTGACAGAAGGTCGATTACTGTTTGGCGTTTGTATTCGGGAATTTTGGACAGAAGATCTTCCGGTATGTGAACCCGAAGGATATATTCATCGGCGCTGTCTGTGAAGCCGCCTATAGCATCCGGATGACAGTCCGCATAGGGGATGTAAGGCTTGATGTCAAAAATGGGAGTGCCGTCCATCAGATCAGCTCCGGATACGTGGATCACAGCGCCGTATTTTGCGGTTTGTTCAATACCGAGAATTTTGACGCTGGATAGACCCAAAGAATTCGGACGGAAAGGGGAACGGGTCGCAAATACGCCAATGCGCTTGTTGCCGCCCAACCGGGGTGGACGGACAGTAGGTGACCATTCTTTTCCGACAGCTTCGGAAAACTGCCATATGATCCACAGATGGGAAAAGTCCTCTAGACCCCGCAAAGCATCGAAATTTCGGTATTCCGGTTCAAAAATAATCGTTGACTGCAAGGATTCGACCAATCCGCTCTGTCTTGGAATTCCAAATTTTGTTTGGAAGTCGCTTTTCATCCGTGCAATAATTTTGATTTCGGCTTGATTCATAGCTCTTATCGCACCTTTCTAAATAAAAAAGAAACAGCAAACAGCATTGCTCCGCACCAATGCGCCGGGCAGGACCAAGTAGGAAATAAATCTTTTCATTACCGACAGCATCTATAAAAGGGTACATAAATACAATAACATACTTTGTCAAGAAAAAGGAGATCGGAATCCGATCTCCTGAATGTTATATTAATGGGCATTTAGCCAGGTGTTTACCTTTGTTTTTGCCAGGTGCAAAATATCTTCCTGCGGATACGGTGAAGCAGCGCCGCCGTTTACGTACAGGAAGTATAGACCTTCCGGCGTTTGAAACAGTGTTTCTTCAAAACCTGCAGGGTCACCGAAACTGCCAAATGTGTATTTTTTGACAATAGAACCGGTTTGTGTATCGAATTCTTTTTTTCGTATGATTTTCTTCATGGGCATATCCTCCTTTCTCGCAATTTACCCTTTAATTATACGGGAACTATCCGCAAAATCAAGCGAATTTATAACTTTTGTACATTTTTTGAAAGATGCTGCTCAGGGAATAAATTTTCGTATGCAATTTTAACAAAGACGCTGCAGCCGTATAGACTGGTTTTGGAAAATGTGGTAAAATATTCATAATTGGCAGGTGATTTTATGAAAGACTTTCCGTTCTTTACGACACAATCCGGCGTAGCCGGATTAACGTTAAAAGAAATCCCCTATAGTGGAAATGCGTACATTACAATCCATGAAAGTAACGATCCGCAGAAACTGTTACGAGAATGCCTGGATTTTTGCTTGGCTCTTGATGCAAAGGCTGTTTATGCATCCGGACATTGCTGCCTGGAGGAGTATCCATTTCATACATCAGTCATTGCCATGGGTTGCCTGCGTGAGCAGTTAGGGGATACAGAAGCTGAATTAGTCCCCCTTAGGAAAGAAACGATATTGGAATTTTGCTTAATCTATAATCAGGCAATGAAAGATGTTCCCAACGCATCGTACATGACCCGAAGAGAGGCAGAAAAGGTGCTTCAAAAGGAAACTGGATATTTCGTGTACAGCGCTGACCGATTGCTGGGCATCGGTATAGCAGGTGGTAACCGTATCGATGCCATAGCCGCTGTTGTTGCCGGATGCGGCAAGGATGTTTTTCTGGCATTAAATAAAGCTTTGATCGGACAGTGGGCAGAAGTAGAGGTAGCATCCACAAATGTGCGTGCGGTCAAGCTTTATGAAAAATTAGGTTTCACCAAACATGCTGAATTTAGCAAATGGTATAAAATTTTTTAACTGTCAAGGAAAAATACTTGACAAACCCTGTGGTATCGTGTATGATACACAAAGTGTCAAGTAAAACCACTTGACAGGAGGATCTGGTATGGATACATTGGAAATGACGCTGCTGTTTGACTACTACGGAAATCTTCTTACAGAACGTCAACGGATGTGCTTTGATCTGCGTCATAACCAGGATCTGTCTCTTGCAGAGATCGCTGAAGAATTGCATGTAAGCCGACAGGGTGTTCATGACAATTTGACCAGAGCGGAAGCGCTTCTTCGCAATATGGAGGAGAAGACCGGCTGTGTTCGCCGTGATTTGGCTTGCCGTAAGGCGGCTAAGACCATAGCTTCTGCAGCGCAAGCACTTACGACCCATAGCGACAGCGCTGTTTCCGGATTGGCCCTGCAGATTCTTAAGGCTGCAAATGAACTTGAGGAGTAACCAATGGCATTTGAAGGATTAACTGAAAAAATTTCTGCTGCCTTCAAAAAGCTCAGAGGCAAAGGTCGTCTGAAAGAGTCCGATGTCAAAGAGGCTATGCGTGAGATACGGCTGGCGCTTTTGGAAGCAGATGTGAGCTATAAGGTCGTTAAGGATTTTACAAAGTCTGTGACAGAACGCTGTGTTGGCGCGGATGTGCTGGAGGCGCTGAGCCCTGCACAGATGATCGTTAAAATCGTCAACGAAGAATTGACTGCGCTTATGGGCAGCGATGCCAAGCATATTACCATCAATCCTAACGGACCGACAGTGGTTATGCTGGTGGGCTTGCAAGGTGCCGGTAAAACTACCAACGGCAGCAAACTGGCAGGACTGATGAAGCGTCAAGGTAAGAAACCGCTGCTGGTAGCCTGTGATATATACCGTCCTGCTGCGATCCAGCAGTTGAAGGTATGCGGCGAGAAATTGGACATTCCTGTATTTGAAAAAGGTCAGTCGGATCCGGTCCAAATTGCAAAGGAAGCGGTTTCTTATGCCCGTCAGCACGGTCATGATATGGTGTTTCTGGACACTGCCGGTCGACTTCATGTGGATGAGACGCTGATGCAGGAACTGCAAAACATCAAAGCGCAGGTCCATCCGGATGAGATTTTGCTTGTTGTGGACGCTATGACCGGTCAAGATGCCGTCAATGCTGCCCAGAGCTTTCATGAATGGCTGGATATTGATGCGGTTATGCTCAGCAAGCTGGACGGCGACGCCAGAGGCGGTGCGGCATTATCGGTTCGGGCCGTGACCGGCAAACCCATCAAATTTGCAGGTATAGGTGAAAAACTCGAAGATATCGAAGTATTCCACCCGGACCGCATGGCATCACGGATTCTCGGCATGGGCGACGTTCTTTCCTTGATCGAAAAGGCTGAAAAGGCATACGACGAGAAGAAAGCCGCCGAGATGGAGGAAAAGCTGAAGTCCAACAAGTTCACGCTGCAGGACTTTTACGATCAAATGGTGCAAATGCGTTCCATGGGTTCTATGCAAGACATTCTTGCGCAGCTTCCCGGTGGCGGCAATTTAAAAAATCTTCAGTTTGATGAAAAGGCAATGGCGCACACGGAAGCCATTATTCTTTCCATGACACCCGGAGAGCGGGAAAATCCCGGAATTATCGGTGCCAGTCGAAAGAAACGTATTGCAGCAGGTGCCGGACTGAAAGTGGAAGATGTTAACAGACTGCTGAAATCTTTCGATCAGATGCGCGCCATGATCAAGCAGTTTACAGGTCCCGGAGCAGGCAAAAAAATGAAACGAATGCGCGGTTTCGGTGGTTTCCCCGGGTTTCCCGGTTTTTAATTGTTCGTTTAAGCAAAAGAGCTTTGCGATATAGAAAAGAATTTATGGAGGTGAATACACAATGGTTAAAATCAGATTGAGAAGAATGGGTGCTAAGAAGGCTCCTTACTACCGTATTGTTGTTGCTGATTCCCGCAGCCCCCGTGACGGCCGCTGCATCGAGGAGATCGGTACCTACAACCCCCTGACCGAGCCTGCAACCATCACTGTTGATGCACAGAAGGCTCAGAACTGGATCAAGAACGGCGCACAGCCCACTGACACTGTCCGTGGTCTGCTGAAGAAGGCCGGTGTCCTGTAAGTTTCCCATAAGGAGTCGTATGATGAAAGAACTTTTGCTGTATATGGCAAAGAATCTGGTGGACGATCCGGATGCTGTTTCAGTCACTGAGGTCCAAGATGAAGAGGGCAAGGTGCTGGAACTCCGTGTTGCCCCCGGTGACATGGGAAAGGTAATTGGCCGCCAGGGTCGAATTGCGAAGGAGATTCGCACCATCGTAAAAACCGTTGCACAGCGCACCGGTGAAAAGATTGCGGTGGAGATTGTTGACTGAATGAAAAGCGTGATGCAGTTTTGCATCACGCTTTTCTCTATTTATATCTTGTTTCGTGATAGGATTCCTGCTATAATACTTAAAAATACCTCGGAGGTTTTGTATGAAGCTTGAATTTTTAGAGGCTGGAGAAATTGTAACCACCCATGGCGTTAGGGGTGAGATAAAGGTTCTGCCGTGGTCAGACGGTCCGGATTTTTTGACGAATTTTAAGCGTGTTCGTATTTCCGGGCAGACGTATGCTGTAGATAGCTGCAGAATTCAGAAAACCTGCAACCTCTTAAAGCTTCGTAACGTTGATACGGTGGAGGCTGCACAGCTGCTGCGTGGTAAGATCGTGGAGATATTTCGGAGCGATGCTCCAAATGAACTGATTTTTGCAGCGGAACTGATAGGAATGCGCGTTATCTGCGACGGTATGGAATTGGGTACGATCACAGATGTTCTGGATTACCCGGGAAATAAAGTTTACGTAGTAGAAGGACAGCACACCTATATGATCCCTGCTGTTAAGGAATTTGTATTATCCACCGATATCGAATCAAATGAAATGCATGTGAAGATCATTGAGGGGATGCGTACAGATGAGAGTTGATATTTTGACCCTGTTTCCCGAAACCTTGGGAGATGTTCTGTCTGAGAGTATTCTGGGACGCGCGCAGGAACGGGGTTTTATCCGGATCGAAACCCACCAAATACGGGATTACACGGCCAACAAGCAAAATCAGGTTGACGATTATCCCTATGGTGGCGGTCGTGGCGCTGTGATGACGGCTGACCCGTTGTACCGGTGCTGGGAGGCAGTATGTGACCAAGCAGCCGGCCCGGTCCATACGATTTATTTGTCACCTTGCGGTCACACCTTCAAGCAGGCCGATGCTATCCGATTAAGTAAAATGGACAACTTGATTTTGGTTTGCGGACATTACGAGGGAATCGACCAGCGATTTATCGACGAATGTGTCGATGAAGAAATATCCTTGGGAGATTTTGTGCTTACCGGTGGAGAAATCGCAGCAATGGCGGTTACGGATGCTGTTTGCCGTATGGTACCCGGCGTGCTTGCAGATCCCGAGTGTTTTGAGGATGAGAGCCATTATAACGGCTTGTTGGAGTACCCCCAGTACAGCCGTCCGGCAGTTTGGCATGGGCGCGAGGTTCCTCAGATATTATTGTCAGGCGATCATGGAAAAGTAGCCAAGTGGCGAAGAAAACAATCTTTGCGCCGTACCCGTGAGCGACGCCCGGATATGTATGAGAAGTTAGATTTGTCAAGCAAGGCAGATAAAAAGCTTCTGGCTGAGATCGACGCAGAGGATCATGATGAAATAAGATAAAACGCCAACCGTCAAAACTAAGGTTTTGACGGTCGGCGAAGTCTGTCAAAAAACGACTTTTTTGACAGACTGACAGAGGTCAATAAAGGTCCAAAGACAAGCAAACCGGACTCGTCGGCGTACATAGGTACGGTAGAGACCGGTTTGCGCAGTAAGTCAAAACCCTTGCGTTGCAAGCCTTAGTAATTTTGATAGTTCTGAAGTATATCGTAATATTGCCAAATTATCATAGAAACGAAAAGCCCAAACCGCCAAATATGGTTTTGACGGTTTGGGCCTTTTTTGACACTCTGAGCCGACCGTCATTTGACGGTTGGCGCTTTTTTATACCGGCTTGTAATTTACAATGATACTTTGATCCGTTAAAGACTTTACATCTTTGACTTTTGTTGCATAGACATTCACTTCAATTAAAAGTGGGCAGTCTGCAAGGGGCTTCACAGATGAAATGTTAGTGTTGTAGTCCATGTGTACGATGTTCAAATGGGATAGTCCCCGAAGCTTTTCCAGTGTGGATATCTGGTTGTGAGAACCTTTGATCGTTACCAACTGGCAGGATTTAGGGAATGCTGGCAGGTTCTTCACCTGGTTATAGGAAAAATCAAGGTACATCATATTGGTTAATGCTGAAAGCTGGGAAATGTCTGTCAGGGAATTCGAGGAGATATTCAAATCAACCAATGCAGTACAAGATGCCAGAGCAGACACGTTGCTAAGCTGATTGCTTCCCAAATTCAAGTTTGTCAGGTTGGCCAGATTGGAGAACTGTCCAAGAACGCTGATCTTATTGACACTGGCATCCAGCCAGGTCAGTGACGTGATTTTACAGGCGGGCTCCAGTGTTTTTAATGCATTGTATGAGATGTCAAGCTTTGTCAGATTGGACATGCCGGACAAAGCAGTGATGGCAGTCAATGCATTGTGTTGCAGATTCAGCTCCTGAAGATTCAACAAGGAAGACAAAGCGTCGATCTTGCGAATGGAGTTGTTGCTAAGATTCAAATAGGTTAGTCCTGTCAATTTAGACAGGGGAGAGATATCAGACAGAGAACAATTAGAAAGCGTAAGTTTATTCAGCGCCAATAACCCGGAAATCGCGGACAGCGTTTCCCCGGATATGGCGGTGTTTTGAATGGTTAATTCCTTAAGATTAACCAACGAGGACAAAAAGCTTAGCTCTGATATTTTTAGGTTATTAGCAGTCAGCTGTTCCAAAAATACCAAGTGTTTTAAGTCGGAACAATCCTTTGCGTTGGATGGAATTTCATAGCTTTTGATCGTCCAAAGATCGCTTGTGGTCAGCGGTGTATCCTCATTCACATTCAACACGGAACGTATGGATGCTTCAATTGCAGGATCGGTAAAATCCACCTGCTGTATCACGCCGCCAATGGTGTATCCGTAAATGGACAGCGGGCTCACCAAACCCTCGTTAGAAATTGCAAGAGTATATATGGTGTTTTCACCGTCTGCTAAAGCGATGGGCGCAGAATAAGGGGCGGAGTCAATGCTGGGGTATTGGCTGTCAGTAGAGAAATATATTGTGCCGCTGTCGCAAGAGAGGGTAGCGGAGATGAATTGACTGTAAAAACCCGGCTCCGGAGAAATTGTAGGCGTTGCAGGGCGCATCGTCTCGAGTTGGTTTTTGATGTCCGGATTGGAGATGTTGTCAAGCATCGTCACTGCATCTAAAAGCTTATCTTGCTCCACATATGTACGGCATAACGCCACATACAGTTCTACACCACCGCCATCTTTGATGGCGTTTGCTAAAGTGTACTCTGCCTTCGTAAAATTTCCGATGGATTTATACTGCTCAGCCAGCTCAATAGCCACATCATCGCCGTTGCCGGATTGTGCATACGCAACATTATAGAACCATGCGGCGAGGCTGTGATTGCCTTGGGTTTCGCAAGTTCTGGCCATTCCCAACAGAACATCCTTGGTAAATGCCCGGTCATAAATAAGCAGATACCAAGCGGTACAAAGGATGATTGCGACTGCCAAAATGACAGGCAGTATTATTCGTATAGCTTTTTTCATATCGTTGACCTTTCGAGTAACTTCGTCAAATAAATTATACTTTTAAAGAAGAATGATGTCAAGTGTGGACGAGCAATTGGTTAATAATGGTACTTCAAATCTCCACGAATCGCATGGTTATTCTGTTAGAATATAAACGGAGGGATGACATATGTTTGCAAGGTTAAAAGGGATATTGTTTGCGGTTGTGCTTGGACTGATTTGTCCAATGGTAATCATCGGGTTTGTAAAGAGGAATGTAAATGTGCCGGATACTACAACACCGGAGGATACAACGAAAAAGCAGGTAGCGAAAAATGATAGTGTATTTATCGATGTTTTACAGGAAAACGGTTCTGTTGCAGCAATGGAGATAAATGATTATTTAACCTGTGTTGTTTTAGGTGAAATGCCTGCTGCATTTGAAAATGAAGCGTTAAAGGCCCAGGCTGTTGTGGCACGAACCTACACGCTAAGGCGACAGGCGATGGGGGGAAAACATATTGACGCTACAGTTTGCACAAATTCAGATTGCTGCCAAGGGTACTATGATTTAGCATCCTATTTGGATAACGGCGGAAAACAAGAAGATGTAGACAAGGTGAAAACTGCAGTAAAAATGACGGACAATCTAGTGCTTACTTACGGCGGAGAGCTGATAGACGCAACCTATTTTTCATGCTCCGGTGGTATGACTGAGGACGCGAGGGCTGTCTGGGGCGCGGATGTGCCATATCTGCGATCGGTAGAGAGTCCGGGAGAAGAGTCTGCAGCCCATTACGTTGATACCATTTCGTTCAAAACATCGGAGTTTTTGCAGTCGTTGGGATTGGATGCAAAGAAAAGTGTAAAAATCGGAAAAATAACCTATACCCCCGGTGGCGGCGTGGACACAATTCGAGTTTGCAACGAGGAGTTTAAGGGAACACAGTTGCGGCAAAAGCTGGGACTTCGTTCCACTGCCTTTGTAATATCTGTTGTGGGAGATACGGTGACCATCACCACAAAAGGGTTCGGTCACAGAGTTGGTATGAGCCAGTACGGAGCGGATGCCATGGCAGTTTGCGGCGCTACTTTTCCGGAAATTTTAGCACACTACTATCAGGGTGTACAGCTTGTAACATACGATAATTGACATTTTATTGGTTTTGCATTAGAATAATTATAAACTAATATAAAGTGAGAAATTACTATGCCTATTCAGATCCCAAATGACTTACCGGCAGCAGGAACGCTGCAGCAAGAGAATATATTTGTAATGACCGAAAATCGTGCAATTGCGCAGGATATCCGTCCTCTTGAAATTGTACTGTTAAATTTAATGCCCACAAAAGTCGTGACAGAAACGCAGTTTTCTCGCTTACTGGGAAACACGCCTTTGCAGGTACACCTGGAATTGATGCATACAACCACCCATGTTTCCAAGAACACTGCGCAGGATCACTTGCTGAATTTCTACAAGAGCTTTGATGAGCTGAAGCATCGCAAGTTTGACGGCATGGTCATTACCGGTGCACCTGTTGAGCAAATGAAATTTGAAGATGTGGATTATTGGCAGGAGCTTTGCCAGATCATGGAGTGGAGCAAGACAAATGTCCACAGCACATTGCATATTTGCTGGGGTGCACAGGCGGGTCTTTACTATCACTACGGTGTTCCTAAGCACGACCTTCCCGAAAAACTTTTTGGCGTTTTCCGCCATAAAGCAGATTATAAACGATCTATTTTACTGCGTGGTTTTGATGATCAGTTTTGGGTTCCCCACTCTCGCCACACCACCGTGTTGCGTGAAGATATTGAGGCTGTCCCCGGTCTTAAAATTCTTGCTTCTTCCGAAAAAGCCGGCGTATATGCAGTCATGAATAAGGCGGGGCGTCAGATCTTTATAACCGGTCATTCAGAATACGACGCAGATACACTGGAGCGGGAGTACTTACGGGATAAAAATTTGGGACTGCCCATTCAGGTTCCGGAAAATTACTATCCCGATGATGACGATACGCGCGATCCGATGGTGTTTTGGCGCGCCCACGCAAATTTGCTGTTTTCAAACTGGCTGAATTATTTTGTTTATCAGACGACTCCGTACCAAATCATGAACATCGGTCAGGAAGAATAATATATATTAAAAACCGGACTTCACTTCAAATGGAGTCTGGTTTTTGTTTGCAAAACATTTTCTTGCCAGTGACGATGATTTATGACATAATATAATTGCAAGTAAAGGAGGTGCTGTAATGGTTTTAAAAATTGACGGACATGTAATTGATGCCAAACCGGGACAATCTCTTTTGGATTTGATCCGGGAGCTGGGCTTGGACAGTGATAAATTATCGGAAAGACCCCTTGCTGCAAAACTGGCCGGTGAAATTTTTAATTTAAACTATATTCCGGTACGCAAAAAGGATTCTGAGCCGGACAGGAATTCTATTCGTCGGGCTATGGATGCGTCCGGTGGAAATGTTACGCTTCTGCGTTACAGTGATCCTGCAGGTCGTGATGTGTATACCAGGTCAGCACAATTTATGTTATTTCTTGCGTTACACAGGCTTTGGCCGGATTCCCGGACCAAGATGAACTGCTTGATCGGCAATGCACTTCACATTGAAGTTAGGGACAATACCTTTTCCGTTGAGAAGCTAAGGTCAGAACTGGAAGAGCTTGTACATATGGATGCACCGCTGGTTCGCAAACGGATGCCGATTTCTGACGCAGTGCAATACTATCAGAAAGCAGGATTTGAGGATAAAGCGCGTTTGCTTTCTTGGCGAAATCAAGATTACTTTGATGTGTATATATACGAAGATTTTGCCGATTATTTCTACGGGGAACTAGTACCCAGCATGGCATACCTGCAGGTGTGGGACCTTATTCCTGCGCAGAATGGATTTATGTTTCTTTATCCGGATGACACGGACCCTGATTTCGTTTCAAAGTACGTGGAAATGCCGAAATTTTTTCAAGTGAGCGATGAAGGCGAACGCTGGTGTGAGCTTATGAGCTGTGAGAGCGTTGCCGACTTGAATGCGCTTGTTGAAAGTGGAAACATTCGTGAATTGATTCGGATCAATGAAGCGTTGCACGAAAAGAGATATAGCCAAATTGCGGATATGATCTGCAAAAAGGGCGCAAAAGCGATCATGCTGTCTGGTCCCAGTTCCTCCGGAAAAACAACATCGGCAAACCGGTTGGCGACGCAGTTGCGGGTACATGGCAAGAAGCCGATCCTTATGAGCCTGGACAACTATTATTTCGACAGAGACAAAATATTGCCCGGCCCTGACGGCTCTTTGGATTTAGAACATATTAACACCATTGATGCACAGCTCTTCCGTGAGCATTTGTGCCAATTACTTGGTGGCAAATCTGTGGAACTACCCACATTTAATTTCAAAACGGGAAAACGGGAGTGGAGTGGTGAATTTCTTAGTTTAACGGATGAAACCATTATTATTGTGGAAGGACTTCACGCATTAAATCCGCTCATGCTGCCTGAAACCTTAGACTCACAGTGCGTTTTCAAGATGTATGTAAGCCCGTTGCTGCCTTTGAATTTGGACGATCATAATCGAATTCCTACAAGTTTGTTACGGCTCTTACGCCGCATCGTTCGGGATTACGAAACCCGGGGCGCAACTGTGGAAAGAACCATGCAGATGTGGGACTCTGTGCGACGCGGTGAAAAGATTTGGATATTCCCATTCCAGGAACATGCTGACGTGATATTTAACAGTTCGACGCTTTATGAATTGTCTGTTCTGAAGAAGCATATTTTCCCGCTGCTGCTGGCTGTTCAGCCGGAGGAAAGCTGCTATGATGAAGTACGGAGAATTGTTAAAATTCTCAACTATGTTCTTGAGGCTGATGTTGATGACGAAATACCGCCTACAAGTCTTGTTCGGGAGTTCATTGGGGGAAATTCTTTTTATAAATAAGAAAAAGGCGTTCGTAGGGCGACACCCCGTAAGGAAGTAATGCCTGAAAAAGGGCCTCTATTCCAGCAATTCTGCGTTAAAATGCTCGAAATACACAAAGTATTTCTGCGCTTTTTGCCTTGCTTGACAGGAATATTTACCCTTTTCAGGTGCTATGCAGTTTTGAATTATTAACTTTTTTGATTAACAAATAACAAAATTGCCGGAATGCTGTCGCATTTCGGCAATTTTTTATGCAGTTAAGCGGAAAAGGGGCCGTTCAAAACCAATACTTCCTTGCGGGGTGTCGCCCTTTGAACGCCTTTTTTGTAAATATAATTACGGACGCGGGCAGGGGAAACCAAGAATTAAGGAAAAAACCGTACAAATCAGAAGCGCTGCAAAGGCAGTAGTAATCCACAGGCTGCGTTTGGATAAAAGCTCACCGGTTAAATATAGATAGACAAGGCATAAAGGGCAGAGCAAAATGGTTACAATAGCACATATAACCTTTAGCCATAAAACACCGGTACCGGAAGCAATTAGAAAAGCAATAAAAATTTTAGACAGCGTGAACAAAATTATAAGCATAATTTTTTCCATATTTTTATATCTGTTTTTCATATCTTTTCCCCAACTTGTATTTTTGTTATTTTAGCATATTTCGTCCTTAAATGCAATGTTGGATTTGTTTTTTAAGGGAAATGCTTGCACGATAATAAAAACAGTGATATAATATTTAAAATTTGGCATTATTATGAGGGTACGATATGGCTGAACCGCAATATCGCCTTGAGGGCATTGTTCGCACCAGAAGTGAAATGATGGAGGATTTTGAAGGTCCTCTTGATGTTATCTTTCTGCTGCTCAGTAAAAATAAAATAGAGATTGAAGATGTTTCCATCACAGCAATTTTGGAGCAATACTTGGCATATCTTGACGAGATGAAGCGTTTGGATATGGAGATCGCCAGTGAGTTTATCACAATGGCATCCCATCTCATGTTGATTAAGACAAAAATGCTTTTATCGGCAGCTGAGGCAGCAGAAGCCCAAAATGAATTGGACCTTTTGCGGCAGTCTTTGATTGAGCGGCAGCGAAAGGAAGCTCTGGAGCAAATTCGCATGGCGATTACATCTCTGGAACTGCGAAATGACATAGGCCGGTGTATTTTTACAAAAGAACCGGAACCGCTCCGCAGGGACGCTACCTACCGCTATAAGCATCAGCCTGAGGATATGCTTTTGGCCTTGGATGAAATTGCTGAGCGGAATCAGCGGCGATTGCCGCCCCCTACAGTGAACTTTAAGGGCATTGTGGGCAAAGAACCGTACCCTGTGACGAAAAAGGCAACTGAACTGATCAGAACCCTTGTGCTCAAAGGTGTTGAACGGTTGAAAAATCTTTTCAGAGGCAATAAGACCCGTTCTGAAGTGGTTGCAACCTTTCTTGCGCTGCTGGAGCTATGTAAGACCAATTCCGTTTCTTTGGAAGATGACAACACCGGCGAGAACCCCAATGTGAAATTACTGGATAATCAAGTGGATGTAAAGGAGGAGACCTGATGGAACAAAGTGAATTGCAAAGAATTCTTGAGGCGATCCTCTTTGCTGCAGGAGAGCCGGTGGATATATCCAGATTAAGCGATTCTCTTGAAGTGGACGAGAAGGACATTGTAATGGCGTTAGATACCCTTGCAGATGAATTGTCCTTTAACCGTCGGGGTGTCCGCATTCTGCGTTTGGAGCGCAGATACCAAATGGTATCCTCCGGTGAGATGGCGGATTATATCACCAAGACATTGGAGACCCGGAAACCGCCCAAGTTGTCCTCGTCGCAGTTGGAGGCTTTGACGATCGTCGCATACTATCAGCCTGCGACTAAGGCAATGGTGGAACAAATCAGGGGCGTAGACAGTTCCTATTCCATATCTGCCTTGATGAATAAAAAGCTGATTGAAGAAGCAGGCAGATTAAACGTCCCTGGCAGACCGATTCTATACAGAACCACACCGGATTTTCTGCGTACCTTCGGACTGAGTTCTCTGAAGGAATTGCCCGAAATCGAGAAAGTCGATTTGGGCGAGCCGATTCAGGAAGAGATAACAGAGGTGACCCAGGGAACAACCGAATCACAACCTGCACAGCTGCAATCCGTGGAGTAACGTCAATGGGATGGTTGATTGTAGTTGGCTGTCTGCTTTTGTTGGGACTTATTCCACTGGGTGTCATCGCCCGATATGACAACGGTACTACCCGCGTATTGTTTACTGTTGGTTTTTTGCGTTTTTCGCTGTATCCGGCAAATAAGAAAGCTGCAAAGCGTACCAACGGTGGCAAGAAAAGTAAATACGCGAAATCAGGATCGCATGAAAATGCAAGAAGCATCTCAGATTATTGGCCGCATGTGCAGCTTGTGTTGGATTTTCTTGTGGATTTTCGCAAAAAGCTGCAAATTAATGATTTGCGTTTACGGGCGATACTTGCAGCAGATGACCCTTATCATCTAAGCGTAAATTACGGGCGCGCATGGGTTACATTAGGGAATCTGATGCCTATTATTGAGCGCTGCTTTAAAATCAGAAATCGTGAACTTGAAGTTCTGTGTGATTTCACAGCAGAAAAAACGGAAATTTATGGATATATTAATATGACGATCACGGTTTCACAGCTTTTATCCATTGGTGTTTACCATGGTATTAAAGTGCTGAGAAAATATATCTCGATTACAAAAAAAGCAAAGGATGGTGCCGTATCATGAGCCAGAAACTTCCCAATATGCTTGAGAATACCATTGCAAAGATCCGTGAATTGGTGGATGCCAATTCCGTTGTGGGTGAACCTATTGTTGCCGGTGAAGGAATTACGATCATTCCCATTTCTAAGATCAGCATCGGTCTTGGCGGTGGCGGTTCTGACTTTACAACAAAGAGTTCCAATTCTCATGATAATCCTTTTGGCGGCGGCGTGGGTGCCGGTGTTAAGGTAGTTCCTGTGGCATTTCTGATCATCAAGGATGGGAATGTCCGTATGATGCCTGTGGCAACTCCTGCCAACACTACGGCTGACCGTCTTGTGGAAATGGTTCCGGATACATTGGACAAGATCGCTGCATTTGTGGATTCCCGTACAAATAAGGGGGAATAATCCTCTATGCCCTGAGAAATACTACTCAGGGGTGACGGCTATGAAACGATTTTTAAACGGGATGGCGGCTGTGTTGCTGATCGCCATCCTTTTTTTACCTTTTCAAGTATATGGAATCAGTGCGCAGCATTGTGTTCTTATGGATGCATCAACAAAGCGGGTTTTATATGAAAAGAAACCTGATGACCGTGCTTTGATAGCAAGTACAACAAAAATCATGACCGCATTGGTTGTTTGCGAGCAAGTCAATGTATTGGACCGGGTGCGAATTCCGAAAGAAGCAGTTGGCATCGAAGGATCTTCCATGTATCTGCGTGAAGGGGAAGTTCTGACTGTGCAGGAGCTGCTTTACGGACTTATGCTTCACAGCGGAAATGATGCGGCAGTGGCACTTGCCATATACTGCGCAGGTACTGTGGAAGGGTTTGCGCAGTTGATGAACGACAAAGCCCATCGTTTGGGATTGAACCAAACCCATTTTGAAAATCCCCATGGTTTGGATAGTCCTGAGCATTACTCGACAGCCCGGGACTTGGCTGTTTTGGCGGCCTATGCAATGGACAATCCTATCTTTGCTAAAACTGTTTCTACAAAAACAGTTTCTGCCGGTGGACGTATACTGCGAAACCATAATAAATTGTTGTGGCGTGTTGACGGTGCTGACGGTGTTAAGACCGGTTTTACAAAGGCAGCCGGACGGATTCTTGTTTCCAGCGCAACACGGCAGGGCAGAAGGCTTGTTGCGGTGACGATCAATGCGCCGGATGATTGGAATGATCATAGTTCATTGCTGGAAAGCGGTTTTGATCGCTATACTGTAAGGAAATTGGTGAACGAAGGCGAGTGTCTCGGAACTGTTGAAGTTGCAGGCGGACAGTATTCAGATGTGAATCTATTGGCTGCTGAAGATTTTGATTTTCCTTTAGCAAAAGATGAGAAAGTGGAGATCGTTTTGCAGGGAGTTGGCTTTGTTTATGCACCGGTTATTCAGGAACAAACTGCAGGGCATGCGTATATTTACGTTGATGACCAGTGCGTAGGAAAAGTTGAATTGCTGTACGGGGATAGTATAGAACAGACAAAACCAAAAGCGTCTTTTTGGAGCAAGTTGTTTGGAGGGAATCACAGTTGAAAGAACGGATTCAAAAAATTTTGGCCTCCCGGGGTGTTGCATCCCGCCGTCAAGCAGAAAAAATGATCCTTGATGGGCGTGTTAGTTGCAATGGCGTCGTTTGTACCCTTGGGGAATCTGCAGATGCAGAACTTGATATAATTCTTCTGGATGGTAAACCGTTACCATCCGGAAACGTACATATTTATATCATGTTAAATAAACCACGGGGATATGTTACCACCATGTGTGACGAAAAAGGACGAAAAGACGTGTCAGAATTGGTAGCAGATTCTCCTGAAAGAGTGTATCCTGTGGGTCGGTTGGACATGGATTCAGAGGGGCTTCTTCTTTTCACCAATGACGGAGATTTTGCAAACCGTTTGATGCACCCAAGTCACCAGGTCAACAAAATATACCGTGTCAATGTAGTTGGCTATTCCCAGGGCGGACTTGAGAATTTGCAACAGCCAATTGTTTTAGACGGTTATCAGATACGCAAGCCGGATGTAAAATTACTTCGTGAGCGTGGTGCTAAAGCAGAACTGCTGATTACCATTCATGAAGGCAGAAACCGACAGGTTCGCAGGATGTGTGCTGCCGCAGGCATGAAGGTGACTCGTCTTGTTCGCGTCCAGGAAGGTACATTGATGTTGGGAACGCTTCAGCCTGGGAATTGGCGCTATTTAACACAGGAAGAAATCAGGGGATTGATGGAATGATTCTGCAATTTTTGTGGTTTGGACTTGCAAAATTGCTCTTTCTTTGATACCATTTATAGAACGAATTATTTTTATGGAGTGGTATGGATATGAATGAAGATCTGTTTTCGGTTTTGCAGCAAAAAGCCCAGTCCTTTTCTAAAGGACAGAGACTGCTTGCGAAGTACATAACGGAATCATATGACAAGGCTGCGTTTATGACTGCCAGCAAACTTGGCGATACTGTTGGGGTATCCGAGTCTACAGTCGTTCGTTTCGCGGTAGAGCTTGGGTATGCCGGTTATCCCAGCATGCAAAAGGCGATGCAGGAGCTGGTTTTAAACCGTTTGACCTCTGTTCAGCGCATTGAGGCAACCAACGACAGAATCGGCAAGCAGAATGTGATCGATACTGTTCTGCAATCGGATGCAGACAAGCTGCGTCAGACCGCTGAGATGGTGGATAAGGATGCATTTGATGCTGCTGTTAAGCTAATTCTTGGCGCGAAAAACATCTACATATTAGGTTGCAGATCTGCTGCACCCCTTGCCAGTTTCTTGGGATATTATCTTAATTTTATGTTCGATAACGTACACATTGTAACAGCCTCCGGTGCCAGCGAAATGTTTGAGAAATTGTTTCGCGTGGATGCAAGTGATGTGGTAATAGCCTTCAGTTTTCCCAGATATTCCGCTGCCACTGCTAAGGGTGCAGAGTATTGTCGTACCACCGGCGCAACCGTGATTGGCTGCACCGATAGCTATCTGTCACCTTTGGGCCAGTACTGCGACCATGTTTTGCTGGCAAAGAGCGATATGCTGTCCCTTGTTGACTCGCTGGTTGCACCTCTTAGCCTTGTCAATGCATTGCTTGTTGCGTTGGCAGCCGGCAGAGAACAGATTCTTGGCAAAACATTCGATGCATTAGAAAGAGTCTGGGACGAATACAATGTTTATGAAAAGCGGGTCGATAACCGATGAAGATAGACGGCATCGTAATTGGCGGAGGTCCTGCCGGCATGATGGCCGCATTAACTGCGGCATCGAATGGTCAGCGGGTTATGCTTTTGGAACGCAATGAGCGTTTAGGCAAAAAATTGCTGATTACAGGAAAAGGCAGATGTAATGTAACAAATAATTGCACTGTGCAGGATGTTTTACTAAACGTACCGAGAAACGGGCGGTTTCTATACAGCGCCCTAAATGCCATGACCCCGGATGCAGTCATGGATTTCTTTGAAAAGAACGGTTGTCCGTTAAAGGTGGAAAGGGGAAACCGGGTGTTTCCCGTTACCGATCGTTCCTCCAGTGTTCTGGAATCATTAAAAAAATGTTTAAAGGAATCCGGTGTGATCATCCGCAATGCCCGTGCCAGCGAAATTTTGGTATCTGACGGAGTTGTGTCCGGTGTTGCCTGCAGTGGCGAACGGTATGACTGTAAATGGGTGATTTTAGCTACCGGCGGCGTATCTTATCCTGCAACCGGTTCCACCGGTGACGGATACGCAATGGCGCAGATGCTTGGACACAGCATAATTGCGCAAGATGGATCTTTGGTTCCATTGGAAGCGGAAGGGGATATCTGCGGTGCCATGCAAGGACTTAGCCTTCGCAATGTTTCTGTGAAGCTTGTGGACGGAAAGGGAAAACTCTTATTTAAAGATTTTGGCGAATTTTTGTTTACCCATTTCGGAGTATCAGGTCCTACAGTATTAAGTGCCAGCGCCCATTTAAAAGGAAACGGCTGCTGCTTGTATGTTGATCTGAAACCAGCCTTGGATCATGCAAAGCTGGATGCCAGAATACTACGGGATTTGGAAAAGTTTCAGAACCGAACTATGGAAAATGCACTTGTGGAGCTGCTGCCCCGTTCCATGATACCTGTTGTATTAAAAATGCTGAATATTCCGCTGAATTTGCAGGCAAACTCTTTGAAGAAAGAGCAGCGCCGTGCTTTGACGGAGTTATTAAAGGCCTTTCCGGTTAAAATTACCGGAAAACGACCGGTTGAAGAGGCAATTATTACCAGCGGAGGCGTTAAGGTTTCTGAGATCGATCCCAAAACAATGGGATCAAAACTGGTAAGAAGACTGTATTTTGCAGGTGAAATTATAGATTGCGACGCATATACCGGTGGTTTTAATCTGCAAATCGCATGGTCGACCGGCTTTGCTGCCGGCACTGCCGTGAAAAACATTGATTGACAAAACGCATGGTGTATAATAAAATACATTATGGTATTCTCAATAGAGAAAAGAATAAATTGGAGGATAAAATTATGTACGAAAAGCTGGTTTCCTACGCTTCCAAGCAGCTTGAGCTGGATGCAGCTGAGATTACCCGGGATAGCACTTTTGAGAGCTTGGGAATCGACTCTTTGGATATCGTTGAGATGATTATGGATCTTGAGTCTGAGCTGGGCATTGAATTGGAGATGGAGGATCAGAAGATCACTACATTTGGCCAGTTGGCTGACTTTATCGATTCTAAATTGAACTAAAGTTAATAAATAAAACCTTGTTGTGACGGACCGGCTTATAACAAGGTCGCACTAGTCGGGGAGATAGCGGTGCCCTGTTGCCCGCAATCCGCTATAGCGGGGATGAATTCCCACACTCGGACAAGTTTGTGTGCTGTCTGGACTGTGAAAGCGGTGTTGAAGGAACGGTCTTGCGCAACGAGATCCCGTGAACCATGTCAGGTGGGGAACCAAGCAGCATTAAGCGGAACTTCTCGTGTGCCGCGAGGCTGCCGTTTCTGAGCTGGCTGCACGGATACCGAGCATTCGGCTTGTACAAATGTGGGTGTGCGATCTTGTTATAAGCCGGACTGTTTTTTGGAGGTTAGTATGTATCAGGCACTGTATAGAAAATACCGTCCACAGACCTTTGATGATATGATTGGTCAACTGGCAGTGACCCAAACGCTGAAAATGCAGATTCTCAGCGGTAAACTGAGTCACGCCTATTTATTCACCGGGTCTCGCGGTACGGGTAAGACAAGCTGTGCAAAGATCTTGGCAAAAGCGGTTAACTGTGAAAATCCGCAAGATGGAAATCCGTGTAATTGCTGCAATAGCTGTAAGGCGATTGATTCCGGCGCATGCATGGATGTATTAGAGATCGATGCTGCTTCAAACAATGGCGTTGATAATGTTCGTGATCTGCGTGACGATGCCATCTATACGCCTTCTCAAGTGAAAATGCGCGTGTACATTATCGACGAGGTGCACATGCTCTCGATTTCTGCATTTAATGCATTGTTAAAGATCATTGAGGAGCCGCCAAAGCATCTTTTGTTCATACTTGCAACAACAGAATTGCATAAAGTTCCTGCGACGATTCTTTCCAGATGCCAGCGTTTTGCATTCAAGCGCATCAGCCAGGAGGATATTGCTGCCAGATTGCAATATGTTGCCTATCAAGAAGATATAGACTTGGACGATTCTGCTGCGCGGATCCTTGCCCGTATGGCTGACGGCGGTATGCGAGATGCATTGAGCCTTTTGGACCAGTGTTCCTCTGCTACTGACGGGGAATTGAATGCCGATAAGGTATACGCATGCCTCGGCATTGCCGGAATACAGCACAGTGCCCAGCTGATGAGGTGTATTGCGCAGCAGGACACTGCAAAAGCCCTGTCACTTTTAAATCACCTTTATTCAGAAGGTAAGGATCTGGGTGCGTTGTTGGATGAGCTTGCATGCCTTACCCGAGATTGCATGGTCATGAAGACAGCGGCAAAAGAGGGGATCGGTCTGCTTTCGGGCGTTGCATCTGACACAGATGCGCTGTCCTTGTCAGAAAAATTTTCTGCCGGTGAATTGGTTCGTATGTTAAACATAATCCAAAATACGGTTGTAGGATTTACCCGTAGCGCCAGTCGTCGCATGGACGCAGAATTGTGTATTGTGAATCTTTGTCAACCTGAGTTGGAAAGCGATACACAGTCCCTGCTTGCCCGATTGACGCGAATTGAAGATCAAATCAAGTCGGGAACACTGGCGCAGGTTTCCGCGCCGGAACAGCCTGTGGTTGCCCCTGCACCCTCGGTGCAAGCGACTCCTGAAGAAGTAGTGGTTGCCGTTCCGGAAAAGGAGATAGCGGATGAAGCGCCTGTGGGTTTCTGGGCAGATATCGTTGCAGCGGTTCGTGCGGAACTGACGCCATCCATGCGTGGATTCTTTACCACCAGTGACAATTCGCCGTTGCGAGGTGTACTGGCAGGGGAAAAGCTGGTGCTGCTGTGTGCTAACAAGTTTATCATCGACATTATTAACAAACCTGATATTACCGGACTTGTAGCCAGAAAGGCTTCTGCAAAGCTGGGCAGACCCATTCGTGTGGTTGTTACAGATAACAGTGGTGTAGATCAGAAAAATGCGCAAATGGATCAGCTTTTAGACTTTGGCAGAACCCATTCAGACGTAATAAATATTACCGATAACTAGGAATAGGAGATATTAAAATGGCAAAAGGTGGTTTCCGGGGTATGCCCGGTGGAATGAATCAAGCTGCTATGATGAAGCAGGCGCAGAAAATGCAACAGGAGATGTTGCGTATGCAGGAAGAAATGGAAAATAAAACCTATAGCGCAACAGCCGGCGGTGGTGTAGTGACTGCTTCTGCAAACGGTAAGCATGAGGTTGTAGATCTGCGTATTGATCCGGAAGCTGTTGACCCGGATGACGTGGAAATGCTGCAGGATATGGTCATTGCTGCAGTGAATGAGGCAATGCGCGCTGCTGATGCAGATGCTGCAAATAATATGTCCCGTTTGACCGGCGGCCTGAATTTGGGCGGTTTGTTCTAAGGAGGAAATATGCATTATTTTCCCGCTGCATTGCAGGACTTGGCAGATCAATTTGCCAGACTGCCGGGTGTTGGCGGCAAAACCGCACAACGCCTTGCGTTTTATGTTCTGGAAATGGATCCGGAGGATGCCCAGTCCTTTGCTGATGCAATCATTGAGGCAAAGAAGTCTGTACATTGCTGTCCTGTATGTCAAAACTTAACAGACCGTGAAATATGCCCTATTTGTGACGATGACACTCGTGACAAGGGCTTGGTTTGCGTTGTGGCTGAGCCGAAGGATGTGATCGCCATGGAGCGCGCCAGAGAATTTTCCGGTGTCTATCACGTTTTGCACGGTGTTATTTCACCGCTGAACCATGTTTCTCAGGACGATATCCGAATTCGGGAATTGCTTTCAAGAGTGGCCGACGGAGGCGTTCGTGAGGTCATTATGGCAACGAACCCGGATACGGAGGGAGAAGCAACTGCAATGTATATTTCCCGACTGCTGCGCCCTTTGGAGGTCAAGGTCACACGTTTGGCCTATGGCATTCCGGTTGGCAGCCAGTTGGAATATGCGGATGAAGTTACCCTGTCCCGGGCGCTGGAGGGCAGACAAGAAATGTAAATAAGACCTCGTTCCAAAAGGAACGAGGTCTTTTCGTTATAGTTTTGCGTATGTTTTATCCAGAAAGCGCTGTGTGGAGATAATTGCTCTTTTGTGGGTTCCTTCTCCGATTGGACCGCTTTCGTCCTCTGCCGTAATATGAAAAGTGATGATCGAACCGTCTACGGCAGTTACCTCTGCATGAGCAGTAACCTCCAGGCCTACAGGTGTGGCGCTGGTGTGTTTAATTGAAAGTTCAATACCAACAGATGTTTTATCTTCCGGAATCGCTTCGTTGATCGCTTCGCAGGCAGCGCCCTCCATCAGCGCTACCATGCATGGGGTTGCATATACTAAAAGACTGCCGGAACCAACTTCCAATGCTGTGTCAGCACGTTCAGCAAGGGTTGAAACAGTACCGGTCATACCAACTGAAATTTCCATATTTATCCCTCCAATGCAATTACAATATACCCAATGCCACATGCAATGTCAATATTTTCAATTGCTATATTTCTTTTTTTGTTATATAATTCTAAAAGAAAAAGAACGGAGGGACAATCATGCAGTACTTTATGGATACAACGGAAACTGTGCCCGCAGGTGTTGGATTTGCCCATTATGATTTGCTCCATTTGCTATGGCTTGCGTTATTCTTGCTTGTAACGATCGTTTCTGTTGTAACTTACAGAAAAATGTCATTAAAAGCAAGACAAACCTGGAAGATTTCCATTGCTGCATTGCTCATAGCAGATGAGATATTCAAGGTGGCGATGCTTCTGGTTGGCGGAAGATACTTACCTGGCTATTTGCCCTTGCATTTGTGCAGTATCAATATTTTTTTGATCGCAATTCATGCATGGAAACCATCAAAACTGCTTGGTGGCTACCTGTATACCGTGGGCATTCCCGGTGCGGTTGCTGCGCTGTTGTTCCCAAGCTGGTCCAGCCTGCCGTTTGCCAATTTCATGCATCTGCATAGCTTTACGGTTCATATTTTGTTGGCGCTATATCCCATCACATTGGCTGCGGCAGGCGAATTGAAGCCTGAGGTTAAAAAGATCCCGCAATACCTTTTGCTGCTGGTTGCAATGGCGGTTCCCATTTATTTTATCAATCTGCTTTTAGATACAAATTTTATGTTTCTTATGTCTGCAGATCCCGGCAATCCGCTATATCTGTTCCAACAGCTGTGGGGAAATCATTTGTATGGCTTTCCGGTGTTGATAATTGGCGTTCTGGCAGTTATGTATATACCGCTTGTGATTTTTAGGAAAGTAAAGAAAGCTTAAAAGAATTCCGGTAGTGGTTCTGTCACCACTACCGGATTTTTTATAAGTTAACGATGCCTGCCTCTACAAGCTTCTGAAGGCTCATAAGGATACCGATCTTTGCGTGGGCCCATGTGAGTCCGCCCTGGAAATAGACAGCGTAGGGAGGGCGTATTGGACCGTCAGCGGAGAGTTCTATAGATGAGCCTTGCACAAATGCACCGGCAGCCATAATAACCTTATCGTTGTAACCGGGCATTTCCCAGGGCAATGGGGTTGCAAAGGCATCCACCGGTGCTGCAGCTTGAATTCCTTTGCAAAAAGCAATCATTGCTTCTTCACTTTTTAATTCCACAGCCTGAATGATGTCGTGTCGGCTTTCTGTAGCGTTTGGAACGCAGTTAAATCCTAACGGTTCGTACAGACTTGCTGCAAATACAGCACCCTTTTCAGCGCTGGCAACTACTGTTGGCGCAAGGAAAAATCCCTGATACAATGCTGGCATGAGACCAAGGTTTGCGCCTACTTCTTGACCCAATCCGGGCGCAGACAGTCTATATGCGCACCGTTCAACACAAGCTTTTGTTCCGCATATGTAGCCGCCGATTGGCGCTAAGCCACCGCCCGGGTTCTTGATCAGCGAACCAACAACCATGTCTGCGCCTACATCAGAAGGCTCACAGGTTTCCACAAATTCACCGTAACAGTTGTCCACCATGCAAATGATATCCGGGTTGATTGACTTGACAAAAGCAATCAATTCACCGATTTCTTTTACAGAAAAGGTGGGTCGGGTCGCATATCCTTTTGAACGCTGTATGGTCACAACTTTTGTTTTTTCATTGATAGCATTCCGTATGGCTGGGTAGTCTATTTTTCCGTCTTCAAGAAGATCAACCTGACGGTAGGATACGCCGTATTCTGCAAGGGAACAGGGGCTCTGACGGATGCCGATTACTTCCTGCAACGTATCGTATGGCAAACCCACAGGGGAGAGAAGCTCATCTCCGGGCAGCAGGTTGGCTGATAAGGCGACTGTCAGCGCATGGGTTCCGCATGTAATTTGGGGACGCACCAAAGCAGCTTCCGTATGAAATACATCCGCGTATACTTTTTCCAGGTTGTCCCGACCAACATCGTCATAACCGTAGCCGGTTGTAGCAGCAAAACAGGCGGCTGACACCCGGTTTTTCTGCATAGCATGGAGGACTTTGGCTTGATTGTATTCCGCGATTTTATCGATTTGCGCAAAGCGATCTTGCAGCATTTTAAGTACAGACTCACCGTATTCATAGACAGCCGGGGAGATTCCCAGTTCGTTGTATAATGCGTTAATGTGCATTGATCCATATCCTCGATTCTGTTGATTTTACAAGAATTCCTGTTGAGTATAATGATTTCCGCTCCGCTTGTCAATAACGGAGCGGAAATTTTAATTACGTCTGCGTCCTCTGTTTCCGAAGAGGGAGATGATTCTGATTAATTGCGCCAGAGCGACGGCGGTTGCGGCTACATATGTCATAGCTGCCGATGTCAGAACTTTTTTTGCGCCTTTCTGTTCGTCTTGCGTCAAAAGATTTCCATTCGCAATGGAGCGCAGCGCCCGTCTACTGGCATTAAATTCAACGGGGAGGGTTATTAACTGAAACACCAAAGACAATCCGAAACATGCGATTCCCAGGTACACAAGGGACTCGGAGAAGCTACCTAGGGTAGAAAATAGAATGCCTATCAAAATCAAAGGGATCGCAAGCTTTGAACCGAAGTTTGTCAAAGGAATAATTGCGGCACGAATACGAATGGGGAAGTAATCTGATGCATATTGTACAGCATGGCCGGCTTCATGACAAGCAACGCCAATTGCTGCGATCGAAGGACTGTCGTATACACTGTCTGACAGACGGATCACGTTTGTCCTGGGATCGAAATGATCTGTTAAATTGCCTCCTGTGCGTTCGATGCGCACACCAAAAACGCCATGTTCGGTTAAAACCCGCTGAGCAGCCTGCGCGCCGGTCAAACCTCTTTTTGAGATTTGCGAAGCGTATTTTTTAAATGTGTTATTTACACTTGCGCTTGCAACCAAAGAAAAAATGATACATGGCAAAACAAGAACAATATATGTCCAGTCAAATCCGTAATAATATGGCATTTATAATTTCCTTTCCCAATATTTTCTAATGTTATCTAAGCTTATTATAACCGTTTTTCAGGAAAAAACAAGCAATATGATATTGTGAAAACTTTACATTTTTGCATTATGATTGTATAATTTCTATAAAGAGGTGAATGCTGTGGAATTTCTTTATTTCCTTGAATCTGTCAGAATGCCGGTTTTGAACGAATTTATGCTGGCTGTAACAAAGCTTGGGGAAGAAACAGCCTTTTTGGTCGTTGCGCTGATTGTTTTTTGGTGTGTTGATAAATACAAAGGATATTATATTTTGTCCGTAGGATTTATCGGCACACTTGCCAATCAGTTTTTGAAATTGTGGTATCGAATCCCGAGGCCGTGGGTAATCGACAAAGATTTTACGATTTTTGAGGCTGCAAGGGAAGCGGCAGCCGGCTACAGTTTTCCCAGTGGGCATACGCAAAGCGCAGTGGGTACATTTGGAGCCATTGCTTATATCGTGCAAAACCGTAAGGTTAAGATTTTGTCTGTGCTGGTTGCTGTTTTAGTAGCATTTTCCAGAATGTACATAGGTGTACATACCCCACTTGACGTATTTGTTTCTGTGGCAATCGCTGTGATATTGATTATTGCAATGAAATCACTGGTGTTAGACCATTTTAACAGTTGTTTCCGGTATGTATTCATCGTGATGATGTTGATGAGCGTTGGATTTCTTGGTTTTGTGGAGCATTATAACTTCCCGGTTGATATTGATCCACATAATCTTGCATCAGGATTGGAAAACGCATATACATTATTTGGATGTTTACTGGGCCTTTTGGTCGTGTATATTATAGATGAACGTTGGTTAAAGTTCTCAACGAAGGCGGTATGGTGGGCACAGATCGTAAAGGTTGCAGGGGGTCTGGCTTTGGTATTGATCGTGAAAGCCGGTCTGAAAGCACCGATGAATGCTCTGTTTGGAGATTTTCTCGGTCGCAGCATTCGATATATGCTGATCGTGACCGTTGCCGGTGTTCTGTGGCCTTTATCATTTAAGTATTTTGAAAAGTTTGGAGCGAAAGATAAATAATGACGCTGATTTTGCTTGTATGTGCTGCGATCCTTTTGGTGACAGTGGTAAGCGGAGCATATCTCTTTGTGTTTGGTTGTGTGCGACGAAAGGAACTTCCCTGGTTGGTTGAAGAAGAAATCCGCAAAACACCATACAAAAAATTTAGCAAGCACATTCAAGCCGCAAATCAGTGGTTATCTGAACATGCTGCGGAAGATGTTTGGATCACAAGCCACGATGGATTGAAGCTGCATGCCCTATGGGTCCCTGCGCAGAATCCTAAGGGTACGATGCTACTTGCACATGGGTATCGCAGCTGCCTGTTGCTTGACTTTGGCATGGCGTTGGAATTCTACCATGAAAGAGGTCTGAATTTGCTCATTCCTGACCAGCGTGCCCATGGTAAAAGTGAAGGTCGATATATTACATTCGGTGTGAAGGAAAGCAGAGATATGCGCAACTGGATCGCCTTTCACAACGAGCATTTCGGTACGATACCGATGTTGTTAAGCGGACTTTCTATGGGCGCGTCAACTGTGTTGTATCTTGCTGATAAAAGACTTCCGGACAATGTCCGTGGGCTCATTGCCGATTGCGGTTTTACGTCACCGAAGGATATACTGTCATGTGTATTTCGTTCGGTAACGCATCTTCCCGCATTGCCGTCTATTATAATTGCTGAGATCTGCGCACGGTGTTTTGCAGGATTTAGTTTCTGGGAATGCGACACCAGAAGGTCGCTTTCTGCAGCACGGATACCCGTTTTGATGATTCACGGTAAAGAAGACGGGTTTGTGCCTTGTGATATGTCCAGACAGGGATATGAGGCCTGCACCGGGGAAAAACAGCTCTTGATTGTGGAGGGAGCAGATCATGCTGTGAGTTATTTGGTTGATCCGGATCGATATAAAGCGTTAGTCAATTCTTTTATAGATAAAAATTTAAACTAATGGAGGCAATATGAAACCGATTCGTTTGAAATTACTACGTGATGGCGCCCGTGTTCCCACATACGGAACAGCGCAATCGGCAGGCGCAGATCTATACGCCTGCATAGAGGATGCAGTGGTGATAGCACCCGGTGAATCTGCATGGATTCCCACAGGTATTTCTGCACAATTACCGGAAGGGTATGCAGGTCTTGTGTATGCCCGCAGCAGTCTCGGAACAAAACGGGGACTGGCGCCTGCCAACAAGGTTGGCGTGATTGACAGTGATTACCGGGGAGAAATTATGGTAGTGCTTCATAATCACAGTAAATCTGAACAGCGGATTGAACCCAATGAGCGTATTGCACAGCTGGTGATCACACCGGTTATCACCCCCGGATTCGAAGTTGTAGAAGACCTTGAAGAAACAGAGCGTTCCGGTGGAGGCTTTGGTTCAACAGGAAAATGAGAAAGCTACATAGTCAAAACCTCCGGCTAAGCCGGAGGCTTGATTAAGCCCTAGAAGGGCTTTTTACTGGCGGGCATCTAAAGATGCACTGAATTTCTGACGTCTGCATTAACTGCACTGCCGCCCCTAAAGGGGCAATGTATCTTTCTA
>JAZRUM010000081.1:0-8462 GCA_045652545.1 Faecousia sp.
ATTTACCACCAGCAGCAGTGTGCCGCCCAGCAGCGCAGAGGGGATCAGACATCTGCGGAACAGCGGAATGGTCCGCCGCAGAATATTGCCCAACATCAAGAACAAAAGCAGCAATCCAAGCTGCGTCAAAAATGCCCAAACCGCGCCGTAATTGGCCAGGGTAAAATCCCAACTGGATGCATATTCCATATCAATCATCTCCTTTTAAACGCTGCTTAAAGTATATACTTTTATCCGTTCTTTGTCAAATGAATCTGCGAGGGTTTTGCTGCCCATCGCCATGATAAAAACGGGAGGTGTGCTGACGGTGCAGCATCAAAAGGCCCCGGACACACAATTCTGCAGCCATTGCGATCCACATACCATGCAACCCCAGTAGTTTTACCAGTATCAGCGCAAGACCGATCCGCACCACCCAAATACTGCCCATATTCATCAAGCTGGGAACAAATGTATCCCCGGTTCCCCGCAGCGCGCCAGCCGCAGCAATGGAAACACCGAACAGCGGTTCTGAGATCAGACCGATCCGCAACACTTGTGCTGCCAGATCTCTGACCTGCTGATCGGGAGTCAGCAGCATAAATACCGCCGGGCAAATCACCGCCATAAGAAGTCCCGTAACACCCATAAAGATGCCTGCCATGGCGGTGCAGATATTGCCGTAGCGCTTGGCAAGCTTCATATCTCCTGCGCCCACACTTCTGCCTACCAGGGTTGTGGCAGCATTGCCGATGCCGTACCCCGGCATATAGCACAGGCTTTCCGCTGTTATGGCAAAAGAATGGGCGGCAATGGCCACAGAGCCCAAAGGCGCAATGATAGCTGTGGATGCCACCATAGCGCCGCTCATGGCAATCTCCTGCACCGCAACCGGCACGCCGATCTGAAATGCCTTCTTCAAAATTTCCCCCTGGTAGCATCCTCTTTCCCGCCTGAGCAGAGAAAGTCTTCTGTTGGATATACAGCAGCGCCACACCATGATCAGGCTGATCACAGCGCAGGCAAGACCTGTTCCGATTCCCGCGCCCAGAACGCCGTACTTTGGGATGAAGATGGCGTTAAAAATCACATCCAGCAGGCACATAACGGAATTGAGAATACTGGGGGTGATCACATCTCCACAGCATTGCAAATAGGATGCGCACAGATTGCTCAGCTGAGAAAAAGGCAGCATCAGCGCAAACACCAAAAAGTACGCAGCCGCATCTGCATGTATGGCTGCATCGCCGCCCAGCCAAACCGGGAGAGATCTGCTGATCAGCGCACCAAGCAAACATAGAAAGCCGGATAAGATCAGCGCACAAATCAATCCGTGGCGCACCACGTTTCTGGCCTTTTGTTCCTGTTCTGCTCCGATATGGTGCGCTACCTGCACAGAAAAGCCGGCAGAAACCGCATAGGTGATGCCATTCATAAGCCAGGTGCTGGAGGCCACCAGACCAATGGCGGCAGATGCGTTTGCGCCCAAAGCGCCCACCATGGCAGAGTCAATATATTGCATCACTATGGTTGTGATCTGTGTTAAAATCGCAGGAAGGCTTAATTTCCATACCTGCCGGATCTGAGGTTTTAGCTCCATCCAATTGTTCATAGCGCACCTTCTTACAAATACAATTCCGTATTGCCAATATAGCATATCGCATTTTTACCGTCAAGGTGTCACCCATAACAAAACCCTCTGCCACTGTCAAAAAGGAGCGGCTGATGAGCCGCTCCTTTTGCATCTATATAAACTTTAAATTCTGATTTAGCGAGCTGTTTCGTTATTGGATGTAGGGGCGACCAGTGGTCGCCCGTTAAAATAGAGTCGTTATCCAATATATCAAACCATACACCACACTTGCACTTACACCATAGACGATGACGGAGCCGGCGATGGGGAGCAAGCCGACTGCCGCCGATGGCGGGAGGAAGGAGGCAAGCCAGTGGCCGCGGCCGGTGAGGGACGATGGCGCGCCGTCGCCAAGGCGCACACCGGGCACCGCAACAGGAGAATATCTTTGCACCGACGCCTAAGATAAAGCCCTCCGCTTGTGGTCAAGTAGGACCCATAAATTTGTAAAAATATTTACATTAAAAAAGCAGTGTGATATAATGAGCAAAAGTGAGGTGGCGTGTATGCACGAAGAATGTTTGATCTGCAAAGCAAAACTTGAATATTTGTCCGAAGACGAAATGATGGAGTGTGCCATCTGCCATAAAAAGGAACTGAGCAAGACGCGCTGTGTGGCCGGTCATTACATATGCAGTGAGTGCCATACGCAGGGAATGGACAGCATCTTTGGCCTGTGTCTTTCCGAAACCTCCCGGGATCCGGTGGCGATTCTCGAGAAGATGATGGCGATGCCTTTTTGCCATATGCATGGTCCGGAGCACCACGTGATGGTGGGAGCGGCACTGCTGACGGCATATAAAAACGCCGGTGCAGATGTGGATCTTCCCAAAGCACTGCACGAAATGTACCGTCGCGGCAAAGCAGTTCCCGGTGGTGCCTGCGGATTCTGGGGCGCTTGTGGTGCCGGTATCAGCGCTGGACAGTTTGTGGCAATTGCGACGGATTCCACGCCGCTGGCGGCAAAGCCTTGGGGATTAAGCAATCAAATGACCGCAAAAGCACTGGATAGCATCGGCAAAAACGGTGGTCCCCGGTGCTGCAAACGAGATTCCTATTTGTCCATTCTTGCCGCAATCGATTTTGTTGCAGAGCATTTGGATGTCCATATGGAAAAGGCAATGCCTGTATGCTCACGGAGCCGCCAGAACAATCAGTGTGTCGGAAAACTTTGTCCGTTCTTCGGAGGAGCGCAATGAAGAAAGTAGCCTTTATCTGTGTCCATAATTCCTGCCGCAGCCAGATTGCTGAAGCTCTGGGAAAGAAGTTGGCAGGTGATGTATTTGAGAGCTATTCTGCCGGAACGGAAACCAAACCCCGGATCAATCAGGATGCCGTGCGGCTGATGAAACAAGTCCATAAAATTGATATGGAAGCCACTCAGTACAGTAAGCTTCTTTCTGATATCCCGCAAGTGGATGTTGTCATCACTATGGGCTGCAACGTTCAATGTCCGTACCTGCCCTGCTCTCATCGAGAGGATTGGGGTCTGGAAGACCCCACAGGCAAAAGTGATGCCGCATTCCTCAAGACGATCCATCTGATTGAAGAAAGAATACTGGAGCTAAAGCAAAGACTAAGCTAAACAATCCCGGAATTGGTATGATGCCAATTCCGGGACATTTTGTATCCGTTTCACTTGGCACTTAAAAGCACAAGTAGCAAGCGCAACAAGAGAACATCTTTGCGCCGACGCCGAAAACAAAACCCTTTGCTTGTGTCCGGTTAGGACTCATAATTTAGGGCGGATGGTATCCGCCCCTACGGGAATCAGAAACCAGCAGGATTACAACGAAATTTGGGAATATATTGAGAACAATCCACTAAAATATGCATTGAAAAAAGCACCGTGAAAACGGTGCCTTTTTCGAGCAGAGAAAAAACGATACAGCTGGATACATTGGAGTTTAACCGTCAATTGTTTATCGTCACCTTGCCGGTGTAGATGACCGGGCGCTCGCCGGTAGACAGCTGGGCGCTGACTTCTGCGGTATATTCGCCGCTGAGCTTGTCGTAATCGCCCCAAGTGGCGGCATTGGTGCCATTTCGGGTGATTTTTAGTGTCTTATTGTTGCTCGCGGTGGCACGTACTGCCAGTCGATAGACCTCCTTGCCGTCCTGATTTTTCAGGCTGACGTAAACATCGGAGATGCCGAAATTGGCAGTGACCTCGGCATTGAACAGCTGGGCGGGTTCTACACTGTCACCGGACAGGTTGACGCTGCATTCTGTCTTGTCAACGCCCTTGGTGCCCAGAAATTCCGCAAAACTAAAGGGGATGTAGGAATCAGCGTACAAATCCATGAAGGTTAATTTTTTGTCCACATTAGCCTTCATCTGTGCTTTGTCTCCGGCTTCGTTGGTGTACTCTTGCCAGGACTGCCCCTGATCCAGTATGATGATATAGCTCCTTACCGGGTCGATCTTACCGTTATAATACTCCACATGCGGCTCAGCTGCGACCATCCGCACATGTCCGGAGGTGATGTAGTTCACCACACCATCCGCCGGATGCAACTGGGCGTAAGACTCGCACATAACATCCAGCCCGTTTTGCTCACAGATCATTTTTGTGGTGTTCTGGGCGAATGTGACTTGCTTGTCATCGTAGGTGTACGGCCCAATGCGTAAATAACCGTTTGCGTGGGTCATATTGACGGTGTAGGTCGCCGTCGCAGAATTGATCACCCGACCCCACGCAAAGTTGGTGCTGCTGGCGCACTGGTTGCCAATTAATCGGGGTTGTTTGCTGAATTCTGTCACATCCACAACACCGGTTTCTTCGTTCATATAGTCCATCAGGCGATAGACATTGCCGGTGCTATACTGCAGGTAGGGGAATCCTGCATAGATCTGGCCCTTTTGCAGCTGGTCTTCGGCACCTTGTTTATTTTTAACAAAGGTGATCTGGGCATTGGGAATCCACATAGCAGTCTTGGAAAAACGCATGAAATCTACGCAGGCTTCCCGCATTTTCTGAACGGTCATATCCTGGGTCTTGATGGGGAAGGAATTGATTTTCTCCCAGGTCAGCTTGTCGTTGATGGTGGGGTACGGAAAATTGTCCACAGGCTTCGCCTCCTCTGTCGTTTCAATAGGTTGGCCGCCGGTGTTGCCACAGGCTGCAAACGTCAGCAACGTTGCGATACATAACAGCAATGCAAGTATTCTTTTCATTGGATATCCCCCTTTCAAATTTTAGCTATCGTTATAATGACACTATAGAAATATTATCTACCCCCCCGTGAAAAGTCAAGCATTTATTGATTACATAAATTTTATGCTAGATTAAATAAAACTTAATGCAAAAAATGGTTCTCTTTATAAAAAAAGAGCATTCTTTGAAGGCCCGCAGGCTGCCATGTATGATAGAAACGGCAGGGCAGTTATCAACCGCCCCTGCATTCAACACATTTTTCATTTACATCAAATGGATAGCGTGCTATAATGAATGAACCCACACAGGAAGGAGGCATAAATGGTGCATTCCAAAGGTTATTCCCTGACCGAAGGTTCTATTTGGAAAGCTATGCTGCTTTTCGCACTGCCGGTTTTTCTGGGAAATGTGTTCCAACAACTGTATAACGCCTTTGATGCCTGGTGTGTCGGATATTTCATCAATGACGATGCGCTGGCTGCAGTCAGTTCTTCCGGAAGTCTGATCTTTATGATGGTCAGCTTTTTTCAGGGACTTTCCATGGGCGCCGGTGTCATTATTGCCAGGACCTTTGGTGCCAAGCAATATGCCTCTATGGGAAAGGCGATCCATACGGCCATTGCATTCGGTTTGGTAACAGGCGTATTTCTGACCATCCTGGGTGTTGCTTTGACACCGACTATTCTTGGCTGGATGGGAACTCCGGCAGATGTGTTGCCCCAGTCGATCAGTTATTTCCGCTATTACTTTCTGGGCGCAATTTTTGTTGTGATGTATAACATCTTTGTGGGAATTCTGCACGCAGTTGGCGACAGCAAGCATCCTCTTTACTATCTGATCGTTTCCACATTTATCAACATCGGTCTGGATCTGCTGTTTGTGGGCGGTTTCGGCCTTAATGTAGGTTCTGCCGCCGTGGCAACCACCATTTCCCAGGGTGTCAGCGCCCTGTTATGCTTTATTCACCTGTTGCGGATCGATGGGCCGTACCAGGTTAAAATCAAAGAAATTTCCTTTGACAAGAAAAGTCTTTTGGATATTATCAAATACGGCTTGCCCTCCGGTGTGCAAAACAGTGTGATCGCCCTGGCCAATGTGGTGGTTCAGACAAACATCAACAGTTTTGGCAAAGCGGCGATGGCTGGCTGCGGCTCCTATTCCAAGCTGGAAGGTTTTGCTTTTCTGCCTGTCACCTGCTTTACCCAGGCGCCTTCCACTTTTGTTGGACAAAACTTAGGCGCAGGCCATCACGATCGGGTGAGAAAAGGTGTGGGCTTCGGCATTGTCTGCAGCTGCCTGATGGCAGAATTGGTGGGTGTTATTTCTTATGTATTTGCGCCGCAACTGATTGGATTCTTTAGCGAAACACAGGAAGCCATTGACTTTGGCGTGCGGCATATGCGTACAATCTGCCTGTTCTACTGTTTGCTGGCGTTTTCCCACTGCATTGCCGGCATTATGCGCGGTGCAGGCAAAGCATCTGTTCCGATGTTTACTATGCTCGCCTGCTGGTGCATCATCCGTGTAAGCTATATTACCGTTGCCGTTAAAATCGTCAACGAGCTTACCACCGTTTCCTGGGCATATCCCATTACATGGACGCTCAGCAGCATCGTCTTCCTTATCTATTTTTTTAAAGCAGATTGGATCCACAACTTTGACCGGAATCTCAAACAGGCTTGACCAATTTGGTCAAGCCTGTTTCGTTAGAATAATGTGGTTATCCAATAGATAATTCCATAAACTACACTTGCGGACACGCCGTACACAATCACCGGGCCAGCGATGGGGAGCGATGGGAGCGCCGCCGGTGGTGGATGAAGCGACCTGAGCGAGTGGCCGCGGTCGGTGTGCAACGCGGGCGCGCCGCCGCCAGGGCGCACACCGGGCACCGCAACAGGAGAACATCTTCGCGCCGACACCGAGGATGAAGCCCTCTGCTTGTGTCAACTTAGGACCCATATATTCGTGTTCTGTTAGGACCCAATAACTTTTAAGAAATTTACAAAAATCGTGTGCCAAATACGGCATACGATTTTATCATTTCATTTTCTCGATCAGTTCTAAAAGCCACTTAGGACGATTTTGTCCAATTGCCTGTAATTCTCCGTTCTTGTACTTTGCAACAGTAACAAAGCCGTTGTCGTTATCGTAAAAAGTAGCTTCGTTACAATAGGGCAAGATTGCCAGCAGATCTTCAAATCGTTTAGAAAAGCGATTGGCCACAGTATCGGTGTTGATATTATGACCACCTCTTTTTACCCGGTTTTCAATGCGGAGCAAGCTTTCCTCCATAGTGTCCAATCCAACATAGTAAAGACGGATATAATAGTCCTTGGCAATTGCCCGCTTGATCGTATCTAATGTCTTTCTGCCGGAAAGGGTGGTTTCCTGAGTAAAGCAAATTTCCTTTTCCAAACACTCGTCGATCAATGCAACAGCCTTCTTGCCACCCTCCAGCAAATTTCCGCCATAGGCAGCAGTGATCTTATCCACATCGATAATCTTGCCTAAATTATCGATCTCTGTACGCAAAACACCGGTCAAGCTGCTTTTCCCGCAGCCATTCACCCCGGCAACGATGGTGTAAGTCTTCATAAAACACAATTCCTTTACAAGGATAGTACTTGCATTATAACACAACCGAAGTTTCTTTGCAACACCTCTGCTTGTGTCAACTTAGGACCCATATATTCGTGTTCCATTAGGACTAGTTTTCTTGCATTGTATTAAAACGGACACCGTGTCCGTTTTTTCATGCTGAAACATCTGCTATCATAATAATGTAACTTGCAAGACAACGCCAACTGCAGCAATTGCCAAATAAAGAAATATTCGGCCTATATCCGATGCATCTATTTCATTATATTTTCTATGATATTTAAACAAGTGGATTAAGCTATTTAAAATTGCCGTCCCTGATAATGCATAAACAACAATAAAGACCCAATCCAAGATTGCGTCAGCAACCATAAACCCAATTATTAACGCTAGACCTAAAACAATAATAATCATATGTCGTCATCCCCACCGAATAGATTACGGAAGAATCTACCTATTTCACCAATCAACATCCCCAAAAGACCAGGTGCGCACGCAATTAGAGTAAAAATCACTCCAGCCCCCACAATTATTCCCAATGCATCCCAAGGAAAATCCATATAAAATCACCTTTCTATATCTGTATTATAACCGTACGGTTATTATTTACGCTATTATACACAACCTATGTTATTATGTCAATACCGTTTGGTTATGAAGGTTGGTGGAATGATTGGATAATTATTATCCTCGTCTGAAAGACTTGCGAGAAGACCACGATCTTTCCCAGAAACAAATTGCTGATTATTTAGGAATGAAGCAACCGCAATATAGTCGCTATGAACGTGGGTATCGCGACATTCCAACTGATGTTTTAATAAAGCTTGCTAGACTGTACAAAACCTCAACTGATTATATTTTAGGAATAACAAACCAATCTAAACCAAAAGAAAACAAATGAGGCTTGACCGATTTGGTCAAGCCTTTTGTGTTAGAATAGAGTTGTTATCCAATAGTCAAAACCTCCGGCTAAGCCGGAGGCTTGATTAAGCCCTAGAAGGGCTTTTTACTGGCGGGCATCTAAAGATGCACTGAATTTCTGACGTCTGCATTAACTGCACTGCCGCCCCTAAAGGGGCAATGTATCTTTCT
>JAZRUM010000082.1:0-3985 GCA_045652545.1 Faecousia sp.
TGTTGCGTATGCGCCGAAATTGTGGGCGAATTCGTAATGCTTCTCTGCACGGGCGTGGTGCTCCGCGCAGCGAATCTAAAATATTAATGATTGCCGGGGGCAATCATACCTAAATTAAACAATGGTCGCCCCTACATCCAACAACGAAACTGCTCTACAAACTTGAATTTAATTTTCAATTCTGAAAGGATGGATTCCTTTGGATACCTTGATCTCCAATGCAACAATCGTCACCGTCAATGAGCGCATGGATGTGCTGTTTGGGGCATATCTGGGCATTGCTGACGGTAAAATATCTTATATAGGCAAAGAGCCTCCTGCCCAGCAGCCTGCCACCATTATCGATGGCACAGGTATGGTTGCTATGCCCGGTCTTGTAAACTGCCACACCCATCTGTCCACCACAGTGCTGCGTAGCTTTGTGGACGATGCCTCCCGGGCAGAAGCACTGGAACAGCAGCTGTATCGACAGGATAAATTGGACGAACGCAGCGCCAGAGCTGCCGCCCTTTTGGGCATCGCAGAATGCTTGCGCTTCGGTATCACATCGGTATCCGACCTATACTACTACCCGGAAGCCACCGCCCAGGCTGTGGCGCAAAGCGGCATCAAGGCAAACCTTGCCCTGTCTTCCTACCGGTTTATCGACCAAAATGAGGACTTTGATTTTGAGACCGATGAACAGTGCCGGGAAATGGTACGCCTTGCAGAAAAGTGGCATAATTTTGATAATGGCCGCATCCGCATCGATGCCGGTATTTACGCAGAATACACCAGCAATTACCGGCTGTGGGAAAGCCTTGCTGCATGGGCATCGGAAAAAGAACTGGGTATGCAGCTGCATCTGGCAGAAACCCAATCAGAAGCAGATTCCTGCATGGACCGCACCGGTCTTGGCCCGGCAGAGCTGCTGGACACCCACCGTTTGTTCTGTGTTCCTGCCACCGCCACAGGCTGTGTCTGCTTAAGTGAATATGAGCAAAAACTTTTAGGCAAACGCAACGCTACCGCGGTTGCCACACCCATTGCCTACGGAAAAGCAGGTCTGCCCTGTACACCCATTGCCGCTTGTGTCAGAGCCGGCATGAATGTGGCGCTGGGTACCGGCGGTGCGGTGGAGTGCGGCAATCTGGATCTGTTTGAAGTCATGCGCTTTGCCGCTTTGGATGCCCGGGTCTCCGGAGGCGATGCCAGCGCTATGCCTGCCTCCGCCCTTTTGATGATGGCAACCGCCTGCGGCGCCCGGGCGCAAGGCAGAGCCAACGCTACCGGCATGCTGAAAGAGGGCATGGATGCAGATATCGTTTTGGTGGATTTCTCCGCCCCCCATCTGATGCCCTGTCACGATGTAATGAACGCTCTGGTGTTCTGCGCCAAAGGCGGCGACGTGGCCATGACCATGGTCCGGGGCAAAATTCTGTATCAAAACGGACAATTCCCAACCATTGACCTACCCTCCGTTGTGCAGGAAATGATGACTTACGCCATTCCCCGGTTAACGGAAACTGATAAGGAGTAAACTATGGCTGAATCCGCAAAAAAGCAAAGCTTTCTTCATGGCGCTGCCCTTTTGGCGATGGCCACTGCCGTGGTCAAGCTCATTGGCGCTTTTTATAAGATCCCACTGAAAATGATCATCGGTGACCAGGGTTACGGCTATTTTGTCACCGCTTATGATGTGTATTCCGTACTGCTTTTGATCTCCACTGCCGGTCTGCCGGTGGCTATGAGCCGCATGATCAGCCAGGCCAGCGCGCTGGGCAATCAAAATCAAGTGCGCAAGGTCTACCGTACCGCCAGAGCGCTGTTTTTGGGTCTGGGCATCGTCAGCAGCACCTTTATGGTGTTGGGCAGCAAGTGGCTGGCAAACGAAGTGCTGATGCAGCCAAACGCCGCTTATGCCATCGCCTGCTTAGGCCCTTGCGCCCTGTTTATGGGTATCATCTCCACCTTCCGGGGTTTCTTCCAGGGGCATGGCAACATGGCGCCTACCTCCTCATCCCAAGTCCTGGAGGCTTTTATCAAGCTGTTGGTAGGTCTGGGACTGGCCTTTTTGCTGACTGTGCGCTATAACAGCGTACCTTTGGCTGCAGCCGGCGCTATTTTGGGTGTTACCAGCGGCTGCTTGGTCAGTGCTATTTTCCTTTACACAAAATTCCGCCCTGCCTACAAGCAGTTGCCCGTTTCCCAGGGACAGGCAGACAGCTTCCGCTCCACTTCTAAGGGTCTGCTTGCCATTGCAGTACCCATTACCATTGGCTCGGCAGGATTACAGCTGCTGACCGTCATTGAACAAAAGCTGTATATGGGGCAGCTTTTAAATACTTTGGGTCTTTCTCAGGATACCGCCGATACCATGAAGGGCATCTACTCAATGACCATGACCATCTATAATATGCCCTGTGCCTTTATTGTGCCGATTGCGATCAGCGTCATTCCCGCCATTACCTCCGCATTGACTTTGAAAAATCATAATGCTGTACGGCAGACAGAAGAATCCGCTGCCCGGGTTGCCGGTCTGATCAGCTTGCCCTGCACCGTAGGTCTGTGCTTGCTGGCGCGCCCCATCATGTCCCTATTAGGCGGCTATACCGGCGAAAAATTGGAGCTGGCAACAAAGCTGATGACGCTGCTGAGCTTTTGCGTGTTCCTGTACGGAATCATCCAGTACACCAATGCGCTGCTGCAAGCTCACGGCTTTGCCCACCTGCCTGTGATCAATATGCTGCTGGCAGGTATAACAAAGCTTGCAGTTGTGTATATTCTTGTAGGAAACCCCAATATTGGCATTTTAGGTTCTCCCATTGGCTCTGTGCTTAGCTACACCGCCATTGCAACATTGAACCTTTTGTCCATTCGCCGGGTAGTAGCGCAAAAGCCGGCACTTTTATCCAACCTGCTGCGACCGGTTTTGCCGGCAGCTTTCATGGGCATTGTGGTATGGTGCTGCCGATTCCTGCTGGAACGTACGTTGGGCGCTGACGGCAGTCGTGTGCTGCTGTGCGGTGTTCCCATCGCCATAGGTGCTGTGGTTTATATCGTTGGAATTTCCCTGTTTAAGACCTTGAAACGGGAAGATTGTCTGCTTTTACCGAAGGGCGAAAAATTAGCAAAACTGCTGAAACTGCGGTAAATTTAAGCATTTTTTCACCTGCTCAGAAGGGTTATTAGTACTTTTTTCATGTTTTTTTGTAAAATTTAATGAATTATGTCAAAAACACTTGCAAACCAGAAAATACTGTGATATTATGAAATCCCATATGTTAAACTTTAATGAAATGAGGACGCTATTATGAACAAGACTGAACTCATCGCTGCAGTAGCCCAGAAGACTGGCATGACCAAGAAGGACGCTGAGCGCGTCATCAACGCTACCATCGAAACCGTAGAGACCAGCCTGGTCAAGGGCGACAAGGTTTCCATCTCCGGCTTCGGCATCTTCGAAGTCAAGGCTCGTGACGCTCGCGTGGGTCGCAACCCCCGTACCAAGGAGACCATCCAGATCCCCGCAACTCGTCTGCCCGTTTTCAAGGCCAGCAAGGCTCTGAAGGAAACCATCGCAAAATAAGAATCCGTTATGCGTCTTGACAAGTATCTGAAAGTCTCCCGGCTGATTAAACGTCGGACGGTAGCCAACGAAGCCTGTGACAATGGCCGCATCCAAGTAAACGGCCGTGTGGTCAAGGCCAGCTACGAGGTCAAGGTAGGCGACCGGATCGAGATCGCTATGGGCACCCGTACCGTGGCCGTAGAGGTCCTGCAGGTGGCAGATAACGTCCGCAAAGACGATGCCGTCACCATGTACAAAGAAGTCTAACAAAAATCACCCTGCACAGTTTTTGTGCTGCACTTGTCAAGAAAAAGTAGACACTAAAAAGCATAATTACACGAAGCCCAGTTCGGTCTTGTACTGAACTGGGCTTTTGTAGCCCAAGGCGGCAGCTGGTCTGTGATTATTGAAGAAATAAACATACTGATTCAGTAG
>JAZRUM010000083.1:0-47494 GCA_045652545.1 Faecousia sp.
TAAGGTCACAAGAGAGATCAACGAAAAAACCTATACCTATTACGAGGCTCGTTATACCGCTGGTTTCGATCCTGGAACAGGTAAACAGATTCAACGCAGTATAACCGGCAAGACGCAAAAGGAAGTTTCTCAGAAATTAAAAGCTGCTTTGGCAGCCCTTGATTCCGGAACCTATATTGCACCTTGCAAAATGACAGTTGCTGAATGGTTGGATGTTTGGGCAAGTCAGTATTTAGGAGGCGTTAAGGAATCTACTGTTGCCGCCTACAATGCGACTATCCGTACCCACATCAAACCCGGTCTGGGAGCAATTCGATTGGATGCTCTGGATACCCATTTAGTCCAAAGCTTTTACAACGGTCTGAGAGAGCCGACGAAGGATCGTGCTGCAGTTTCACCCAAGACGGTGAAAAATGTCCACGGAATCCTCCACAAGGCCTTACAGCAGGCAGTTGCAAATGGATACATCCAGTTCAATCCAACAAACTCCTGCATTCTGCCACGCATCGAGAAGAAGGAACTGCAGCCGCTGGATGAAGCAGAAACAAAGCTGTTTCTAGATGCGGTCAAAGGCCATCCTCTCGAACTCCTATACACGATCACACTGTTTACAGGTCTGCGGGAGGGAGAAGCCCTCGGTTTGACTTGGGATCGCGTGGATTTCATGCGAGGCACCATACTGATCAGCAAGCAGTTGCAGAAGGAAAAGAAAGCGGGAGGTCAATTTCGCCTGGTTTCTCTGAAGAATGATAAACCGCGTCGTATCCAACCCGCCCCTTGGGTTATGCAATTACTGAGAGATCGTAAGCTACAGCAGTATGAGCATAAGGAGAAAGCGGGAGCAGCCTGGTCCAATCCTTTGAATTTGGTTTTTACAAATGAGTTGGGTGGAAATCTGATTCCACAGACCGTGGTGAGGCATTTCAAAGAAATCGTCACATCCATTGGCAGACCGGATGCAAGATTTCACGATCTACGACACAGTTACGCCGTTGCTTCACTGCGTTCCGGAGATGATATTAAAACCGTTCAAGGCAACCTTGGCCATGCCACCGCAGCCTTTACCTTGGATGTTTACGGTCATGTGACGAACCAAATGCAGGAAGCCAGCGCAGTCCGAATGGAGGCCTATATCAAAGGTGTTTTGGAGCTATAAGGGAAAATGTAAGGGAAAAAGCAATATGCCTCATGACATTCCTAACTTTTAACCTCGAAAAACGCCGAAAATAAAGAAGAAATCCGGTCAGGACAAATTTCCTAACCGGATTTCGTTGGCGGAGTGAGAGGGATTTGAACCCTCGCGCGCTGTTTAGACGCCTACTCCCTTAGCAGGGGAGCCCCTTCGGCCTCTTGGGTATCACTCCGAATACAAGATATTTTCTTGTGCCAAAGTATTCTAGCATAGGCAGTGCGGTTTGTCAAGGGAAAATACCGCATCATTGTGGATATTTCCCCAGTTCCGTGACAAACTGTTTATGAGGTGATCAACATGGCAAAGAAAGGTATGGCGCGGCCGGACTGGACACAGCTGCATCCTAAGAATGAAGTATCTCCTGTGCCGCAGATTCAGGGGAAAGCAAAAAGCGGCAAGGAAAAGGCAAAGCCGATCATTGCAGGCACCTTTGGTGCGAACCAGAAGGTCTATCACGAAAAACCGATTCCACAGGACGCATATGGTCCGATCGATTCTGACCTTGCCCGTGATAATCTGGAAAACGATATTCCCTTTGCAGACCTGCAGGATCTGTGAAGCACCCACAGATAGTTAAAACAAGACCCACCGCAAGGGTGGGTCTTGTTTTATGGCGGAGAGTGTGAGATTCGAACTCACGGTGGGTTTCCCCATCACTAGTTTTCAAGACTAGCTCCTTAAACCGCTCGGACAACTCTCCATGTGGGGCCTATCATATCATTTTACCCCGGGAATGTCAAGCTTAGGTCCGACCTTCTTTTTTGTGCCGTCCGGATAGAGGATATAGGTGTTGTCCAACTGGCCGGTAAGACTTGCTTTGACAGAATCGATATAAACTCTGCGCAGCTTATCCCGCTCTGCCAGCTCCTCTTGGGTCAGACCCTCGGATTTTGCCTTTTTTGCCAGTTCATTAATTCTTGCAATCACTTCATTCATGTCCATGTTGATACCTCATATATAGCGGTCAATGACCACAGATATTCTTCCTTTTTTTGTCTGACCGTTTACGGCGGTCAATTTTATTTTCCCAAGACCTCGCACGGATACTTTTGCGCCTTCTGCAACTAGCTTGTCCGGCTTTTCACAGGGCAGACCATCAACAGCGACTTTTCCTGCGGTAATGTGTTGTGCAGCCAACGACCTGCCGATGCGAAAACCGGTGGAGATGACACTGTCCAGCCGCAGCGATGCCAGCGTATCTTTGATCTGCTTTGTTTCCGGTTCTGCAATCTGCACTTGGGATAGGGGGATCGCTTCAAGGTGTAGTTTGGTTCTGCCTGCACCGGTGAAATTCTGCAAAATATAAGGCGCAATTTCATCGGTTACAAAGAAATCGCAGCTGCCCTTGCCAACACAGATGTCGCCTATGGTCTGACGGGCGATTCCGATGCCCATCAGCGCCCCAAGAAAGTCCCGGTGGGAGAGGTCGTTACCCTCATAAAAGGTTGCCCGCAGGCACACAATGGGGGAGTCTTCCCCGGTGATTGCGCTTTCGTCCAGATATTCCGGCAGGTATACAAGCATCTGTCGCTCCGCTTCCCCATAACCGCCAAAGGACACAAGACCTTCCATATCTCCAAAGAGATACCGGGTCATATCCAGCTCCCGCAGTGTCAGAAAGCAGGTGTTTGCCATTATGTTTTTTTCTATGCCGGTTTGGATTTTGTCCCAGACCTTTGCCAAAAGCACCTTATCTTCCGGTATGCGGGCGATTTTATCAATGTTGCTTCTTTTCATAATTTTCACCAAGGGTATTATACCATAGCATTTTTCGATTGCAAGTCTTGTTTCAAAGCCTGTTATGCGTTATAATGTACCCAGAAAGCAGGTGAACGTATGATTATCGGCATTATTGGCGGTGGTGCATCCGGTATGGCGGCAGCACTGGCTGCTGCAGAAAACCCGCAAGTGCAGGTGCATATTTTTGAGCGGCAGTCCCGCGTGGGCAAAAAGCTTCTGGCCACAGGCAACGGCAGATGCAATTTAAGCAATCTCCATGCAGATGTCCAAGGCTATCACGGACAGAACGCAGATTTTGCCCAATGTGCATTGTCGAATTTTTCTGTGGATGCGACCCTTGCTTGGTTCCGGAAACTGGGACTGTTTACCGTTGCGGAGCGGAGCGGAAGAGTATACCCATATTCCGATCAGGCAAATTCTGTGGTGGATGTGCTGCGCTTTGCCCTGGAAAAACCCAATATCACACTGCATACCGGATTTGAAGTAAAGAAGATCCGCCGGGAGAAAACTGGATTTTCTTTGCAGGCAGACAGCGAAACCGTCTGTTGTGACCGGTTGATCGTTGCTTGCGGCGGCTTGGCAGGCACAAAGCTGGGCGGCTCTATGTCCGGCTATAAGCTGCTTGCCCAGTTGGGTCACAGATCGACCCGTTTGCGCCCTGCGCTGGTGCAGTTACAAACAGGCTGGGGCGGCATTGTGGCTTTAAAGGGCGTCCGCGCCAACTGCCATGTGGCGATATTGAAAGACGGAGAAATATTCTCCCAGAGCACAGGGGAGATACAGTTTACCGACTATGGCATTTCCGGACCTGTCGTGTTTGAAGTATCCCGGGATGCTTGCAGCGGTCCGGGGGATTGGAGCGCAATGATCGATTTCCTGCCGGATGTTACCCAGGAGGATCTGTATCATGAGTTGTGCCGCCGCAGACAGTCTGCGTTGCCTTCAGATGCGTTGCTGACCGGTATTCTGCACAATCGTCTTGGGAGTGTACTCACAAGAGCAGCCGGGATCAAGGATCAAAGATCTGCCGATACCCTCACCGACGAGCAGCTGAGAAATGTATGTACTGCGGTGAAAGGGTTTGAACTGGAATTAACAGAGCCTATGGGCATGGACAATGCCCAAGTCACCGCCGGCGGTGTTGTTACGGCGGATTTTGAACCCTCTACCATGGAAAGCAAATTGGTTCCCGGATTGTATGCCTGTGGCGAGGTGCTGGACATTGACGGTGACTGCGGTGGCTACAATCTGCAATGGGCGTGGAGCTCCGGTCATCTGGCAGGACAAAGCGCCGGAAAGGACACAAAATGATCCGTATCAGGGAAATCTCCATGCCGCCGGAGCATAACGTTGCCCAGTTGTCCTTTGAGGCGGCAAAGCTGTTAAAAATATCCAATTCTAAAGTACGTCGTGTGAAGCTGGTGCGCCGCAGTGTGGATGCCCGGAAAAAGCCGGATGTACGCATCGTATATACTGTTGACGTGGCAGTGGACGGAAACGAGCAGAAGATTTTAAAGCAGTCCGGCTGCAAGCGGGCAGCCATTGCGCCGGTGAGCTATTATAAACCGCCCAAAACCGCAAATCTCAAAACCCGACCGGTGGTGGTTGGATTCGGTCCTGCAGGCATGTTTGCAGGGTTGATCCTTGCCCTTGCAGGGCAGCGACCTTTGATTTTGGAACGGGGCGAGGATGCACTTACCCGCCATGAGAAGGTGGAGAAATTTTTTGCTACCGGCAGTTTGGATACCAAGAGTAATGTTCAGTTTGGTGAGGGCGGCGCCGGTACTTTTTCCGACGGTAAGCTGAACACCGGTGTCAACAATCCCCGAATCGGCTGGGTTTTGGAGCAAATGGTAGCTGCGGGAGCGGCAGAAGATATTCTTTTTGACGCAAAACCCCACGTGGGCACAGATGTGCTTTTGACGGTGGTGCAGAATATCCGACAGCGCATTATTTCTTTGGGTGGTGAGGTGCGCTTTCACGCACAGGTCACCGGTATTTGCCATGAAAACGGAAAATTAACGGGACTGCAGGTAAATGAGGAATTTATCCCTTGCCACCGGGCGATTTTTGCTGTGGGACACAGCGCAAGAGATACCTTTGCCATGCTGAACGATTTGGGGATCGCAATGGAACCCAAACCCTTTTCTATGGGTGTGCGCATAGAGCATCTGCAAACAACCGTCAATGAAGCCCAATACGGCAAAGACGATCCGGTGCTGCCTCCGGCAGATTATAAGCTGGTAAAGCATCTGGACGAGGAAACGGTCTACACCTTCTGTATGTGTCCCGGTGGCTACGTGGTAGCGGCAGCCTCGGAAGAGGGACGTGTGGTTACCAACGGCATGAGCTACGCAGACCGTGGCGGCGAAAATGCCAACGCAGCACTCCTGGTGACACTGAACCCCAAAGACTTTCCCTATGACGGACCGTTGGGTGGAGTTCAATGGCAGCGGGAAATCGAAGAAGCGGCTTTTGATATCAGTAGCAGCTATAAAGCGCCTGCCCAAAAGGTGGGGGATTTCCTGGAAAACCGTCCAAGCACACAAGCAGGGACGGTGAAACCCACCTACCGCCCCGGGGTGGTATGGTGCGATCTGCATACAGTGCTGCCGGAGAAGGTCACAGGGGCATTGGAAAAAGCCATTGGCATGTTTGAGAGCAATTTGAGAGGCTTTTCTCACCCGGACGCGGTGCTGACCGCACCGGAGACCCGCAGCTCTTCTCCTGTACGGATCGTTCGTGACGAGAATAAACAATCCGTCACCATTTCCGGTCTATACCCAGCCGGTGAGGGTGCAGGCTATGCCGGCGGAATCATGTCTGCTGCCATCGACGGTATTCTTTGCGCAGAGGCATTGCTGCAGTCTGAGGATCAATAAGTAGAAACGGCTTTGCACTTATTGTGCAAAGCCGTTTGAAACTATAATTACCAAAGCGATGATCTGAAATGCCAAAATCACTGGGATTCCCAGTGTGAATTTCAGATGTCTGGTTTTGTGCCGCACCAAATACATTCCTGCCAGACACCCAACGCTGCCGCCTATTATCCCAACGCCCAAAAGGCTCGCCTCGGGAATGCGCCAAAGATTTTTCTTAGCCTTATACTTATCTGCAAGCATAAGCAGGAAACCAAGCGCATTGATTAGTAACAGGTAAATAAGAAGTGGCTTCATAAGAAGCTCCTTTCCGGGGGGATCATTTTGAAAAAAGTATGTATTTTGTTGGTTATTATGTTGCTTCTCAGCGGATGCGCAGCCCAGCCAGCCTTTGAAACCGTATCCGATCTGGCGGATGTATCGGCAATGGCACAGCAGCGGCAGCTTAAGCTGGCACTTCCCAAGGAGGCGACCACTCCCACGTTGCAAAGCGACACCGCAGGCGCACTGTACCTGTGCGACGGCTATACCTTATCGGTTCAGACGCTGCAATCCGGAGATCTGGATGCGTCCCTGCGCAGCCTGACCGGTTTTTCCCGGGATCAGCTGACGGTAATGGAAACCTTAAAACACGGAATCAAGCGCTATGACTGTGTTTGGAGCGCTGCCGGAGAGGGTGGCGACCAGGTGGCCCGGGCAGTCATTTTGGACGACGGCAGCTATCACTATGCAGTCACAGTCATGGCGGATTTTGCTTCTGCCGGTGAATTGGCAACCACATGGAAGTCCATTCTGGACTCGGTGAGCATCAGCGATACTGACTGAGCGCGTCCTGGCACAGCTTTTTGCATTGATCTGCAACAGCCGGCGGGTACAGCACCGTGGCTTTATCGCCAAAGCCGATGACCCAGCTGAGGAACATGGGCGATACCGCAACTTTTGCAGTAAAATTAAAATGCTCCGCATCCTCCGGGATCAGCATGATGTCCTTGCCGAACCGGTCAATCACCACATTTAAAAGGCTCTTGTGGAAGCGCATTTTCACACTTACCGCATCGCCGGCAAACATCTGGAACAGCTGATTGGCGTGGTCAATGAGCGCCTTGCCGGTGAGCTGGGGACAGGGGATCCGCTTGTCTTGGGTCAACTGGATGTTGTCCATCCGGTCGGCTCGGTAAGAGGTGATGCCGTGCCGCTCAGAATAGGCAAGTAAGTAGCAGTTTTCGTTATCCTGGCAAAGTCCGTAGGGACTTGCCAGGTATTCTTTTTCCCTGTAGACACGCTGTGTCTTCATGTCCCAGTCGAAATACCGGAATGTGATCTGTACATTTTTTGCGATTGCTTCCTGAATCACATCGATGTTGTAGTAGATGGATTCGTTCATGCTTTTGACTCTGCCGGAAACCAAAAGATTTCTCTCCATCAGCTCCGCTTCTTTGTCTGTGCCGCACAGATCGCACAGCTTGCGGATCAGCTCCCGGGACTTTTTCTCCGTAAGATATTTGCTGGACAGCACCGCGTCGATCAGCAGCTTCAGCTCTGAAAGCTGAAAATCCTTTGGAGAGGCAATATAATAGCCGCCGTTTTTGCCGGGAAGAGAAACGATATCAAGACCGTATTCCACCAGCGCTTTGATGTCGGAGTAAATACTTTTTCTGTCAGCAGAAATGCCGTTTTGTCGCAGCATCTTAATAATTTCGGCAGTGCTCACCGGATGATCTTTGTGGGAATGCTTTTGCAGATAGTCCATAACAAACAGGATCTTTTGCTTCTGGTTTTCTGATTTTGGCATGGTACAAACCTCCTGCACCCGTTATTTTGTTTATTATAACATACAAGGGCGCAAAAAGGGAATGCTTTATTTGATTTTTGTTGGAATCTATGCTATTGTATAAAGCAAAGGAGTGATACGATGCTTTATGTAGGATGTCATTTGTCTGCCGGCGCAGGCAATCTGGCGATGGTGCAGACGGCCCAGTCCATCGGCGCCAACACCTTTGCTTTTTTCACACGCAATCCCAGAGGCAGCCGCGCAAAAGCGGAGGATCCGGTGGATTGCCAGCAGGCAGTGGCGGCTTTAAAGGAAGCAGCCTTTGGAAAACTGGTGGCCCATGGCGCCTATACCATGAATTTGTGTACCGCAGATGCCGATGCCAGAAAATTTGCTGCGTCGGTGCTTCGGGATGATTTGCGGCGCATGGCAGCGCTACCCGGTAATTACTACAATTTTCACCCGGGCAGCCATGTGGGTCAGGGGACAGATACCGGCATCGCCCAGATCTGCGATGCGCTGAAGCAGGCGTTGGAGCCGGGGTATCCGGTGACTGTGCTGCTGGAGACCATGGCAGGTAAGGGCAGCGAGGTTGGCGGCAGGTTTGAAGAATTAAAAGCCATTATGGATGGTGTTGGAAGCGGCAGCATCGGTGTGTGTCTGGATTCTTGCCATGTCCATGACGCGGGCTATGATATCGTCAATGATCTGGACGGTGTTCTGGCGGAATTCGATCGGGTGATCGGCCTTGATAAACTTAAGGCACTGCACCTGAATGACTCCAAAAATCCCTTTGCCAGCCATAAGGACCGGCATGAGCTGCTGGGGCAGGGCAATCTGGGATTGGAGACGTTCCGCAAGATCGTCAATCATCCCTATCTTAAGACCCTGCCGATGATTCTGGAAACACCCAACGAACTGCCCGGCTACGCAAAAGAGATCCAAATGCTGCGGCAAATGGAAGAATAATAAATCGTTTTACCCAAGGAGGTGACATTATGGGAAATCTGGTGGCGGAAATCACCGGTGCGCAAAGCGTATATGCAAATGTATTGATTGCGGCTTTACGGTGGATCATGCCCATTTTGACAGCAGTGTTGCTGTTTCGCTGTATCCGTCCCCTGATGTCGTTCCGTCGGGAGCCGGAGATTTGGGCATGGCTATGCTTGACCGGTGGAAAAAAGCTGCCCATTACCCATTGGGAAAATGTGATCGGCAGAAGCAAACGAAGCGATATCGTCATCGACTTTCCTACCGTGTCAAAAACCCACGGTGTACTGACCCGTTATGACGACGGAAGCTGGACCATTTTTGATGCGGATTCCAAGGGCGGAATCATGGTCAATGGGGAAGCGGTGGACATCCGCGCCATACATCCGGAGGATGTGATCACCGTAGGTGGCGTTGAAATGACGTTGCAGCCGATTTCCAAACGGCAGGAGCAAAAGCTTGCCCAGTTGCGCACGAAACCTGCCACGGTGTTTGCAAGCTTTGCAAACGTTTTGCTTTTAACTGTGCTGCAGACGTTGGTTTGTGTTGCGTTCCTGCTGAACGGAAAACCGGAATATGCGCAAAATATTTTGGTTGGCTTTGGCGGCATTGCCATATGCCAGTGGCTGTTGCTGCTGTTTTACCTGTGCATTCGCAGAACTTCCTTTGAGATCGAAGCGCTTGCATTCTTTTTGTGCACGATGGGTATGGCGGTGATCGCGGCGGTAGATCCGGCGGAAGCGGAAAAACAACTCATTGCAATGGTTTTGGGACTTGTGCTGTTTCTGAGTGTTGGCGGTTCATTACGTGATTTGGAACGGGCGAAAAAGTTCCGTTATATTGCGGCATTTGCCGGCGTTGGTTTCCTTGTGATCACACTTTTATTTGGACAGGAATATTACGGCGCAAAGAACTGGCTGGTCATTGGTTCTATGTCCTTGCAGCCTTCGGAATTGAGTAAGGTTTGCTTTGTGTATGTGGGTGCATCCGCCATGGACCGGATCATCACCAAACGTAACCTGTTTCTGTTTATCGGTTATTCCGCAACCATTTGCGGCTGCTTGGCGCTGATGAACGATTTTGGTACTGCGCTGATCTTTTTCTGTGCGTTCCTTGTGATCGCCTATATGCGTTCCGGCAGTGTGGGCACCCTTGCGTTGGCTTGTGCAGCACTGGGTTTTGCCGGTGTGGTGGCATTGAAGATCGCACCCCACGCACTGCGTCGGTTTGCTTCCTGGCGACATATTTGGGAAGTGCCGTTGGCAGGCGGTTACCAGCAGACCCGGGCACTGATGTGTATGGCATCCGGTGGATTTTTGGGTCTGGGTGCAGGCAACGGCTGGATGAAAAATGTGTTTGCTGCGGACTCCGATGTGGCCATTGCCACAGTTTGCGAGGAATGGGGCTTGCTGATGGCGCTGATGACAGTGCTGGCAGTGATCGCTTTGGCTGTTTTCTGCGTACGCTCCGCTGCGGTGGGTCGCAGCAGCTTTTATACCATCAGCGCCTGTACTGCTGCGGCAATTCTGCTGATGCAAGTGATCCTGAACACACTGGGCACGGTGGATGTGCTTCCGCTTACCGGTGTGACATTTCCCTTTTTGTCAAACGGCGGTTCCAGCATGATCTGTTCCTGGGGATTGCTTGCCTTTGTAAAAGCGGCAGATACCCGGCAAAACGCAAGCTTTGCCGTACCGCTTATGAAGATAGGGGGGCAGACGGATGAATAAGGTTGCATCCAGAAGCGGTATTGTTCTGTTGCTGGCACTGGTGCTGGTGGCAGGACTGACGTTTTTTCTGTTTGAATATGTGACCCAAGCGGATTCTTGGGTCACCTTTGCAGGCTCACCCCATGTTTACAATGGCGGCAATATCGGTTGCGGTTCTGTAACGGATCGGGACGGCGTATTGCTGCTGGATATGAATGGCGGCAGAACCTATTCCGACAGCGAACAGCTGCGCCTTGCAACGGTCCACTGGCTGGGCGACCGGAAGGGAAGTGTGGACGCTCCGGCACTGTCAGTCTATTCATCTGAATTGGCAGGCTACGGACTGCTAGGCGGTGTCTATTCCTACGGAAACACCGGCGGCACAGCGGAACTGACGCTGTCTGCACAGGTGCAGACGGCAGCGCTGGAAGCCCTGGGGGATTACAAGGGGACGATCGGTGTGTATAATTATAAAACCGGTGAGATCCTCTGCGCGGTTACCACACCTACCTTCGATCCGGACAATGTGCCGCAGGTGGAAGAGGGGGATACCCGTTATGAGGGTATGTACGTCAATCGCTTTGTCCAATCCCGATATACCCCCGGTTCTATATTCAAGATCGTGACGCTTGCTGCCGCATTGGAATCCATTCCGGATATCCAGGAGCAGAAATTTTCCTGTACCGGCAGCTATGACATCGGTGCAGACACCGTTACCTGTGACGGCAGGCACGGCAAACAGAGCTTAAAGCAGGCGTTCCGAAACTCCTGTAACAGCGCCTTTGCCCAAATTGCCCTGCAGCTGGGCAAAGATGTGCTTTCTGAATACGTGCAGCAATTTGGCATTACGGCAAGCGTAGAATTTGATGGAATCACTACAGCTAAGGGCAATTTTGACCTTACAGATGCGGCGCAGGTAAGCTTAGCCTGGAGCAGCATCGGGCAATATACAGATCTGGTGAATCCTTGTGCTTATATGACATTTGTGGGCGCGATTGCAAACGGAGGAAAGGGCGTATTGCCTTATCTTGTGGAGAAGGCATCCTCCGGAGGGATCTCCGGCTATTCGGCAAAAACAATTAAGGCAGAACGGCTGATGTCTGCATCTACGGCACAGACGGTAGGAGAGTATTTAGGCTTTAACGTGACGGATAAGTACGGAAGCGACAATTTTCCCGGACTGACGGTTTGCGCAAAGACCGGTACTGCGGAAGTGGGCGGTGATAAAAAACCCAATGCGGTATTCACCGGATTTGTGCAGGACGAAACCTATCCCCTGGCGTTTATCGCTGTTGTGGAAGATGGCGGCTACGGAAGAGAGATCTGTATGCCCATGATCTCCAAAGTCCTGGAAGCCTGCAAACAGGTTATGGATTGAATCATCAGTCAAAATAGCAATACCCCCTGCATAGAATTATGCAGGGGGTGTTTTTATGTGTCGGCGCAGTCTGCTGTTAGGGTGGATCATAGCTGCCTTTGGCTTGGGTTTGCTGTTTGGCTTGTGGATCGAAAGCGGCTTTCTTGCCCACTGTATCGGTTTTGGATTATTTCTTTTCGGGATATGCGGTGTCTGCAAAAAGTAGGCATAGCCTTGTCCTATCTGGCATATAGTGAAGTAGCATAGTGGGATAAGGAGTGATCCGCATGGATGTTCAGTTTCAAAAAACGGTCGTACCCTACCTCCAAACGATCGTAAATCAAACTCAGTCACAAGAGGAAACCCAGCAAGTACGGCTTTCAGATGCGATGCCGGATATCGGAAAAGTGTTGCTCAGCTGGGGGCAGGTGCTGATCCGGGGAAAACAGTGGCGCAGTGACAGTGTCAGCCTGTCCGGAGGCGTCAAGACGTGGGTTTTGTATGAACCGGAGGACGGCACAGCACCCCGCTGCGTGGAAAGCTGGCTGCCTTTCCAGATGAAGTGGGACATACCGGATACAGACCGGGACGGTACGATCGTTGCCTGTCCTATGATGCCGGATGTGGAGGCACGGATGCTGTCCGACCGAAAGCTTATGGTGCGTGCCAATGTGAGCGTGGGCATATGCGCAATGGTGCCGGCAGAGGCTTTGGTGTATATGCCGGAAAACGTGCCGGAGGATGTGCAGATGCTTAAAAATACGTACCCTATGCTGGTGCCTGTGGAATCCGGGGAAAAAGCCTTTGATATGGAAGAACGTATTTCTCTTCCGGCAGAGGAACAGCCAATGGAAACCCTGCTGCGATACACGCTGGAACCAATGCTGGCGGAGAGTAAGCTGGTTGCGGATAAATTGGTCATGCGGGGCATTGCGCGCCTGAGACTGCTGTATATGGGTACAGACGGCGGTTTGCATAGCTGGGGGATGGAGCTGCCCTTCTCTCAGTACGCCCAGTTGGATGATCAGTACGACCCCGATGCGCAGGTGCAGATATGCTTTGGTGTTACCGGTTTGGAAATGGAATCAGACAGTGACGGAGCGATGACCTTGAGAGCCGGAATAACGGGGCAGTATACCGTGTTTGACCGCAAAGAAATTACGGTGATAGAGGATATGTACAGCCCCAACCGTACCGTTAACCCGGTTTTTGGCGAGCTATACATACCCTCGGTATTGGATATACAGAGTCACACCTTACGGGCAGAAACATCTCCGGAAAATATGCCTGTGAAGATGACAGATGCGGTGTTTATTGCAGGGGTTCCTCAGAAGCGGATGACAGAAGATGGGATGCAAGCTGAGCTTACCGGTGTGTTCCGGCTGCTTGGCACGGATATTGAAGGGAATGTGTGCGCCACCAATAGCCGCTGGGAGGATCAGTGGACCCTTCCGGTATCCGAGGATGCACAGGTGCGTCTTGCTATGGAGCCGGTGGAATTGCCGCAGCATGGAGGCTCTGATGTGTGGACAGAACTGCGCCTGAATGCTGACACAGTGATGCAGCAGCCTGTCAAGGTGGTGACCGGCGCAGAGCTGGGAGAAATGACAGCGCAGGATGCCCAGCGCCCTAGCTTGATCCTTCGCAGGGCAGGGGATGAAAGCCTGTGGGAGTTGGCAAAGCAAAACGGCTCTACAGTAGAGGCGATTCAGAAGATCAATGGCTTGCAGCAAGAGCCTGCGGCAAATCAGATGCTGTTAATTCCTGTTATCTGAGCAGGAGCAGATAAAGAACCGGACGCTTGGCGTACACATGGTACGCAAGCGTCCGGTTTTTGCATGCAACTATGAAAACCGCCGCTGTGCGTGCCTGGCACAGCGGCGGTTTGGCGGTTGTCGCATTCAGGGAGAATGGCCGCCTAACCATAGGATACGTCACGGGGAAGAGTGGATACAAGGAAATCCTGTCGAAGGCATCAATTTGAACTTGTCTAAATTGGGAATTGGTGTTATAATATAATGCGTAAAATTTTGTACAGAAGGTGTATCACTTATGACACAAATCGATATTTATTCCGGTTTTCTCGGTGCCGGTAAGACCACGCTGATCAAGAAAATGATTTCTGAAAGCTATCGTGGACAAAAATTGGTACTGATCGAAAATGAATTTGGTCAGATCGGTATTGACGGTGGCTTTTTACAGGATGCAGGCATCAATATTACAGAGATGAATTCCGGCTGCATTTGCTGCAGCCTGGTGGGTGATTTCGGCAAGGCACTGACCCAGGTGATCGCCCAATATGATCCCGACCGGATCATAATTGAGCCTTCCGGTGTGGGTAAGCTTTCCGATGTGATTGCTGCCGTAAATAAAGTGACCAATGACCGGGTGACTTTGGGGTATACCGTTGCAGTGGTGGATGCCGGCAAAGTCAAGGTATATATGAAAAACTTTGGTGAATTCTACAACAATCAGATCGAAACAGCCTCTACGATCATTCTGTCGCGCACAGATTCTATTCCACAGCAGAAGCTGGACACTGCGGTTGCACTGCTCCGTGAGCACAATGAACATGCGACCATTGTTACCACACCGTGGGATCAGCTTACCGGCGCACAGCTGACGGAGGCAATGGACGGAAAAGCAACTTTGGCGGCTGCGCTGGAACAGTTGGCGCACGAGCATCATCACCATGATCACGAGGAGGGTCACTGCTGCTGCGGTCACGATCACGACCACGAGCACCACCACCATGATCACGAGGAGGGTCACTGCTGCTGCGGTCACGACCACGACCACGAGCATCATCACCATGATCATGAGGAGGGTCACTGCTGCTGCGGTCACGACCACGACCATGAACATCATCACCATGCCGACGAGGTATTTACCTCTTGGGGCGTGGAAACGGCAAAGAAATTTACCCAGGAAGAAATTGCTGCTGTGTTGAAGAAACTGGACTCCCGGGAGTACGGTTTTGTTTTGCGCGCCAAGGGTATCGTGGCTTCACAGGATGGCAGCTGGATCCACTTCGATTACGTTCCCGGTGAGCAGGATATCCGAACAGGCAGCGCTGCCATTACCGGCAAGCTGTGTGTGATCGGATCGGATCTGGATGAGAATGATATCGCTGTGTTGTTTGGAGTATAAGTATGGTGCAGATCCCTGTATATGTATTTACCGGCTTTTTGGATTCCGGAAAGACAAAGTTCATTCAGGAAACGTTAGAAGATCCCCGGTTCAATGCCGGTGAGAGAACCCTTTTGCTGGTGTTTGAGGAGGGTGAGGAGGAATATGACTTCTCCAAATATCCCCACCAAAATGTGTTCCTTGAAGTGCTGGATCAGGAAACAGTTTCTACCAAGCAGTTGCAGGCATTGGCAAAAAAATACCGGGCGCAACGGGTCGTGGCTGAGCTGAACGGAATGCAGCTTGTAGGCGACATTTACAGCCGTTTCCCGGAGGAATGGGTGGTGGCGCAGGAGGTTATGTTTGCCGATTCTACCACGTTCATGACTTACAATGCCAATATGCGCAATCTGGTGATGGACAAGCTGGTGGGAGGACAGATGGTGGTATTTAACCGTCTGGAGCCGGGCGCTGACACGATGCCGCTGCATAAGCTGGTACGAGCCGCCAACCGCCGCATCGAGATTCTCTACGATTTTACTGACGGCAGCACTGCTTTTGACGATATTGAAGATCCGCTGCCCTTTGATATTAACGCATCCACCATCGAAATCAAGGACGAGGATTATGCCCTGTGGTATCGGGACATAACAGAAGAGCCTCAGAAGTACGACGGAAAGGTTGTACAGTTCAAGGGTCAGGTAGCGCTGTTGCGAAGAGAAAAGAAAAACATGTTCGCCCCCGGGCGGTTTGTAATGACCTGTTGTGCTGACGATATCCAGTTTTGCGGCATTCCCTGCAATTACAGCGGCGTTTCGGCACTGCAACCCAGAGATTGGGTCATGGTCAAAGCTCGTATCTCAGCGGAAAAGCATCCTTTGTACAAGGGAGAACTGGGTCCTGTGCTGACTGCCATCCGTGTACAAACCGGTGCTGCACCTGCTGAGCCCGATGTAGCAACATTTTAATCAGAGAGGAGGTTGCGTATGTATCAGCCCCTTGCAGAACGACTGCGCCCTCAGACATTGGATGAGGTGTTTGGACAGGAGCATATTTTGGGAAAAGGCGCTGTGCTGCGCCGCCTTGTAGATTCCGGGAATATTCCCAATATGATCTTTTACGGTCCCAGCGGCACCGGAAAGACAACCGTTGCAAATATTATTGCCAAGCAGACCAACCGCACGTTGTATCAGCTGAATGCAACCACTGCCTCTACGGCAGATATTAAAAATATCGTTGCGCAGCTGGATACGTTTATGGCACCCAATGGTGTGCTTTTGTATCTTGACGAGATCCAATCTTTCAACAAGAAACAGCAGCAGTCCCTTTTGGAGCATATTGAAAGCGGTAAGATCACTTTGATCGCATCTACCACAGAGAATCCGTATTTCTATGTATTCAATGCGATTTTGAGCCGCTCCACCGTGTTTGAATTTAAACAGATATCCGCATCGGCAGCCTTGCAGGCCATACACCGTGGCGTTCGGTTTTTGGAAGAACGTACCGCTTTGAAGGCACAGCCGGAGGAAGGCGCTTTGGAATACATTGCCGGTGCTTGCGGTGGAGATCTGCGCAAGGCGATGAATGCGATTGAGGTTCTGTTTTCTGCGGCTATGCCACAAGGAGATCAGTTCTCTATCACATTGCAGGATGCAAAAGCCGTTGCCCAGAAAAGTGCCTTGCGGGCAGACCGGGACGGAGATAATCACTATGACCTGCTTTCCGCCTTGCAGAAAAGCATTCGCGGCTCAGATCCGGATGCGGCTGTGCACTATTTGGCGCGGCTGCTGGAGGCGGGGCAGATGCAGTCTGCTTGCCGTCGTCTGATGGTGATTGCGGCAGAGGATATTGGACTTGCCTATCCTATGGTGATCCCCATCGTCAATGCCAGCGTGGATATGGCATTGAAGCTTGGTATGCCGGAGGCCCGGATCCCATTGGGAGATGCGGCTGTTTTGCTGGCAACGTCTCCAAAATCCAATACCGGTCATGTAGCCTTGGATGCAGCGCTGGAGGATGTGCGAAAGGGAAGAGGTGGCGATTTCCCACGGCATTTGCAAAATGTCCACTTTGATACTTACACGCAGGAACGGGAGCAAGGGTATCAATATCCCCACAATTATCCCGGCAACTGGGTGCGGCAACAGTATTTGCCCGACGCACTGGTCGGCACCAAATACTATACATACGGAGATAACAAGCTGGAGCAGGCAGCCAAGCAGTACTGGGATGCAATCAAGGGGGAAACGTAATGGACGTCCGTTTGCATGATATTTTGGTAATGAAAAAGCCCCACCCCTGCGGTGAAAAGAAATGGAGGGTCCTGCGTACCGGTGCAGATTTTCGTTTAAAATGTCTTGGATGCGGGCATGAAGTCATGATTCCCCGTTTTAAGGCAGAAAAAAATATACGGTCTATCGAGCGTGAAACCTCGACAGAAACAAGCGGCAGCTGAGTCAATCAGCTGCCGCTTTTTAAAATTATCCTACAGTCGGTGCAGAAACCCATGCATCACAGGCAGTATTTTGCGCTGAAAAGGCAACGCGGATGTGACGGGATTTTTTCTTCTTTCTGTCTATACTGGCCATACAGTATTTACACGGGAGGTGCAGATATGAATCAATATCTGGTAGCGGTGGCGCTGCTGAATTTTCTGGTGGATTATTTACTGTTATTGGGGACAAACAGGCTTTGCGGATATCCGCCTGGGTGGGGAAGAGCGGCTTCCTCTGCAGTGTTAGGCGGTATTTATGGCGCAGCATGCCTGCTGCCGGACTTTGTTTTTTTGAGTAACATCTTTTGGAGGATCATTTCATTGGGACTCATGGGGTGGTTCGCTTTCGGTTTCAGTAAAACTGCGTTCAGACGCTGGTTCATATTTGCTTTATTAAGTATGGCGATGGGCTCAATTGCCCAGGGTTTGGGAAGCGGTGGCGCTGTTTCCGTCATCGCCTCGGCGATTGCCATTTTTGGTATGTGTTGGTTAGGATTTTGGGATCGACCGGGCAGTGTCAGCTATGTGCCGGTAGAGTTAACCTATGGGGATAAGCTGTTGCGATTGACGGCTCTTTGCGATACAGGCAATACGTTGCGGGATCCTGTTACCGGCAGTCCGGTATTGGTGATTGGCGCAGAGGTCGCCCAGCAGCTGACAGGCTTGACTGCGCAACAGCTGCGCAGTCCGGTCAGTGCGGTTGTACAATCGCAGATGACGGGATTGCGACTGATCCCTTACCGCACCATTGGTCAATCCTCCGGCATGCTTTTGGCAATGCGGTTTCCCAGGGTGCGAATCGGCAACTGGCGAGGAAGCTCTCTGGTGGCGTTTGCCCCGGAGAATCTTAGTAACGACGGACAGTATCAGGCATTAACAGGAGGTGCGGCATGACGGAAAAACTGCTGAAGCTATTGGTAAAATTGAGACTTGTGTCCTATCGGCCGGTGCACTACATTGGTGGCAATGATATCCTTCCACCTCCGCTGAAGGGTGCTCAGGAGCAGGCAGCACTGGAAGCTTTGGAACAGGGAGACGAGGAAGCAAAACAGCTTTTGATCGAACGGAATTTGCGACTGGTGGTATTTATTGCCCGCAGATTTGAAAATACGGGAGTAAACCTTGAGGATTTGATTTCCATTGGGACCATTGGTCTGATCAAGGCTGTGGACACCTATCGGCTGGACCGGAATATCAAGTTAGCCACATACGCATCCCGCTGTGTGGAAAATGAAATTCTTATGCATATTCGGAAGATATCCAATCAAAAAACGGAAGTTTCCTTGGATGAACCTATCAACATGGACTATGACGGAAATGAACTGCTGCTGTCAGATATTTTGGGAACAGATGAGGATATGATTCTGCGTCCTATGGAAGACGCTGTAGATCTGCTTTTGCTGCGACAGGCAGTCAAAGAACTGCCGCCCCGGGAATTGGAGATCGTACAGATGCGTTTTGGATTGGACGGATACAAAGAATTGACCCAAAAAGAGGTGGCGCAAAAAATGGGAATTTCCCAGTCCTATATATCCCGTCTTGAAAAACGGATTATGCTCAAACTGCGAAAAGAAATCATTAGGCAGACAAGCTGCGTGTAAATATAAATATAAAATTTAAATTAATACTTGCAAATAATGCCGATATCTGCTACAATCGATACAAAACTATATCGATATCATTTTGTATCGAAAGGAAATGATGGTATGGAACAAAAAACAATATCCAAAGCTGTTTTAAAAAGATTGCCCGGATATCTGGCGTATTTGAAAAATATCCCTGATTCTGCATCTCCGTATATTTCTGCCACAGCCTTGGCTGCTGCGTTGAATATGGGTGAGGTACAGGTGCGCAAAGATCTTGCTATGGTCTCTAACGGTGGCAGACCGAAAATCGGATATCTAAGACAGAGTCTGATCGAGGATATCAGTCAATTTCTCGGTTATGACAATACCACCGATGCGATTCTGGTGGGCGCGGGAAAACTGGGACAGGCACTTTTGGGATACGGTGGATTTGAGGCCTACGGCTTAAATATTTTAGGTGCGTTTGATGCAGACCCCACAGTGAAAGAAACGGATGATGGCAGACCCGTTTATCCCATGGACCGGTTGGAACGCTTTTGTGATGCCAATATGGTCCTCATGGGCATTATCACAGTACCTGCCCGGTATGCCCAGCAGGTATGTGACCGGATGATCCAATGCGGCATAAAGGCGATTTGGAACTTTGCGCCGGTGCATCTGGATGTACCATCCAATATTTTGGTGCAGAATGAAAATATGGCAACCTCACTTGCGGTACTGTCTATGCATTTGCAGGCGCAGATTAAGGAAAAGAATACATAGATGCGGCATTGCTATCATTTAGAATGTTCGTGTAGAAAGAAGATAAATATGAAGCGTTTGTTCTCTGTGCTGCTTTGTTTTGCTTTGATGCTTACTGTCGCTCCATTGCGACCATTGGCGGAGCAAAACGATTTGCCTGATATAAAACAGGAAGCGGTTTTGGCTGCGATCTATGAGGCGGATATTGCTTCTTTGCGGCAGGCGCTGGAGGAAGGTCTGATTACCAGTGAAGCGCTGACCCGGTACTATCTGGACCGCATTGCCCAATACGATGATCCCTATAATTGCTTCATCACCCTTTGCGATGATGCCATCCAGGTGGCAAAGCAACGGGATGACGCAATGGCTCGGGGAGAAGGGGAAGGTATACTGTTTGGAATCCCTATGGTTATCAAGGATAACATGGACCTTACCGGATACCACACCACCAACGGGCGCAAAAAGAGCAGCGACCAAATTGCAAAGAGCAATGCGGATGTGGTAGAGTATTTGCTTGCAGAAGGCGCGGTAGTGATCGCTAAGGCCAACATGAGTACCGATGCACAAAATGCGCTGCGTTCCTATAGCCAGGCAGTTGGAGAAACGAAGAATGCGTACAACCGGTATCTCGCGGCAGGCGGTTCCTCCGGAGGCTCCGCTGTTTCTGTGTCCCTGAATTTTGCTGCGGCCAGCCTCGGCACAGATACCAATTCTTCATTGCGGATCCCTGCGGCACTGGCAGGCTGCGTTTCCTTGCGTCCCACATTTGGAAAGCTATCGGTGTCCGGTATCAAGAAGCTCAACAGCACCCGGGATGTACCAGGCGCTATCACGCGAAGCGTGAAGGACCAGGCGATTGTGCTGGATGTGCTGACCCAAGGACAATACCGCTATGCGGAGCAACTGGATGCCAATGCGCTCAGCGGCATGCGGATCGGCGTATTAAAGCAGCTGTCCTATGCCATTACAAATACCGGCGTACGCAGCGACAAAAATATCGATGATGAAGTGGCTGCGGCGTTTGGGAATGCAATTTCGGAACTGAAGGACTGCGGTGCAGAGGTGGTTGAGGTTTCCTGGCCGGCACTGTTTACTTTGTCTGACAAAACCTTTGCCAACAATAAGGCAGCTTCCAAAACGCAGCTGTATAATGCTTTCCTGGAACTGTTGGAAAAAGAAAATATATCGGCGGTGATCTATCCCACCTACTTGTCTACACCGCTCCGCTCCGGTAAGGATGAAAACGGAAAATATTGGGATGTCTATGATCAGACCAATATTAACAACTGTCGGACTTTAGCCCCCAGCGCCGGTATACCGGAGATCACGGTTCCTATCGGTGTACATTCGGCAGGTGCGGGAATCGGCATGGAGATTGCCGCAGCAAAGGATTGCGAGCAGCTTCTGCTGAATATTGCTTATTCCTACACCTCCCGATACGATCATCGGCAGGTACCAACCGGCGCCCCAAATGATTACGCCTCCTATTATGAAGGCTCCATCGGGCAGCTTGTGGAAATTCTGCATGCACCTCCTGTAGAAACGATACCTCCTACAGAACCGGAATCGGTGGAAGAAAAGGCCGAAGAGAAAGAAAAAACGCCCTATTGGCACTTGGGATTGCTTACGGTGATAGTGGTTGTAGCGGTTGTTGTGCTGCTGTGTCTGCGAAAAAGAGCGAAGAAACGCAAAAGACGGGAACGACCGGCATTTATCCGAGAATAAATATATGCCCCGAACAACATGTGCGGGGCATATTTTCTTTGGCCAACAAAATCATGGAGCAGTCTCACAAATCTGCGAGACTGCTCCTGTGTTTTATTTGCTTGGCTTGAAGCTATCTTTCAGGCTGACACTGCGGTTAAATACCAGATGATCCGGGGAGGAATCCTTGCTGTCAGGGCAGAAGTAGCCTAAACGCATGAACTGATAGGAAGCAGGGGCTTTTGCGTCCTTCAGGCTCATTTCTGCCTTACAGCCGGTGAGAACCTCCAGAGAATTGGGGTTCAGACATGCCAGGAAATCCTTGCCTGCCGCATCCGGGTCAGCGTCGTCAAACAGATTGCTGTACTGACGGACCTCTGCGTCGACACAGTTGTTGGCATCGACCCAGTGAATGGTAGCACCCTTGACCTTCCGAGCATCGGCAGGGTCGCCGCCTTTGGAATCTGGGTCATAGGTGGCAAGCACTTCCACAACATTGCCGTTCTCGTCCTTAACACAACCGGTGCAGGAGATCACGTAAGCGCCCTTTAAACGGCACTCAGGACCTTCCGGATACAGACGCTTATATTTGGGAACAGGCTCAGCCAGGAAATCGTCCGCTTCGATCCACAGATTCCGGGAGAAAGTGATCTGACGGGTGCCGGCTTCCGGATCGTTGGGATTGTTTTCCACGTCAAATACTTCTGTTTGTCCCTCGGGATAGTTGGTAATGGTCAGCTTAATGGGCTGCAGCACAGCCATAACACGCTGCGCAGTTTCGTTCAGGTCCTCACGCAGACAGTATTCCAGGAAGCCGTATTCGATGGTGTTGGGGGATTTGGCAACGCCAACACGGTCACAGAAATTACGAATGGCTTTGGGAGTGTAGCCACGGCGGCGCAAACCGCAAAGGGTGGGCATTCTGGGATCGTCCCAGCCGGAGACATAGCCGTTTTCCACCAGGGCTCTGAGCTTGCGCTTAGAAAGCACGGTGTGGTCAATGCCCAGTCTGGCAAACTCGATCTGCCGGGGATGATGGGGCACGGAAACGTTTTCCACCACCCAGTTATACAGGGGTCTGTGATTTTCAAACACCAGAGAACACAGGCTGTGGGTGATACCCTCCAGTGCGTCTTGAATGGGGTGGGCAAAGTCATACATGGGGTAGATGCACCACTTGTCGCCCTGACGGTGATGATGCATATGGCGAATACGGTAAATAACCGGGTCGCGCATATTGAAGTTGCCGGAGGCAAGATCGATCTTTGCTCGCAGGGTGTACTTGTTATCCTCAAATTCACCGGCGCGCATCCGTGCAAACAGATCAAGGCTTTCCTCGATGGGACGGTCACGGTAAGGGGAAATAGCGGGTGTGTTCAGATCGCCCCGGTATTCCTTAAACTGCTCGGGGGTCAGTTCACAGATGTAGGCCAAACCCTTTTTGATCAGCTCCACAGCATACTCGTAATCCTTTTCAAAGTAATCCGAGCCGAAGTAGAACCGCTCACCCCAGTCGAAGCCCAGCCAGTGAATATCTTCCTTGATGGCTTCCACAAATTCCACATCTTCCTTTGTGGGGTTCGTGTCGTCCATACGCAGATTGCAAAGACCGCCGAATTTTTCGGCAGTACCGAAGTCGATAATCAGTGCCTTGCAGTGACCGATATGAAGATAGCCGTTTGGCTCCGGCGGAAACCGGGTGTGCACGGTCTGACCGGCATAGCGGCCACCTTCGGCAATATCTTCTTCAATAAATGCATGGATGAAATTCTTACTTTCTGTGATTTCAGCCATATTGCTCATCCTCTCATAAAAATATTAAATATTATAACCGATGCTATTTCTTTTTGCAACAGAAAAACTGGAATATTCTGTATCAAACAGAGAATGTTTGAATTTTGATAAAACTTTTGTGAAAAAACGGAAATAATAGTTGTCAATTTGGCAGACATATTATAAAATAGAGGAGATTAGATATAAGGGGTGATACTGTTGAGCGAAATCAAATACAGACGCATTATGCTTAAGGTCAGCGGTGAAGCGCTGGCAGGCGAACTGCACCGTGGTCTTGATTTTGATGTGATCGGTTCTGTTTGTGAAGCAATCAAGCAGTGCGTGGACATGGGCGTTCAGGTGGGATTGATGCTTGGCGCCGGTAATTTCTGGCGGGGCGTCAAGGACGGCGCAGACAAAATGCAGCGTTCCCATGCAGATGCTATGGGCATGCTGGGCACAGTGATGAATTCCATTGCTGTAGCCGATTCACTGGAAAAACACGGTGTGGATGCCCGGGTCCTGTGCGCTGTGGAAATGAATAAATTCTGTGAGTATTTTACCAGAGATACTGCGGAGCGATACCTTAACGAGGGGAAAGTGGTTATTTTTGCCGGCGGTACCGGAAATCCCTATTTCTCCACTGACACCGGTGTGGTGCTTCGTGGTGTTGAAATTGAAGCAGATGCGATTTTGATGGCAAAGAATGTGGATGCCATCTATTCTGCAGACCCTGTAAAAGATCCCAACGCCATTCGCTATACCCGCCTTACTTACGACGAGGTGTTGGCAAAGCATCTGAAAGCAACGGATTCCACTGCCATGACTCTGGCAATGGACAATGATATGACGTTGGTTTGCTTTGGTCTTGCAGAAGAAAACAGTATTATTCGTGTGGTGCGCGGCGAACAGATCGGCACCACCGTGAAAAACAGCTTTGAGGAGGAATAAACTATGAGCGTTGATTTTACCGAGTTTTCCAGAAGAATGGATAAGGCTCTGGACCATTTAGCAGAGGAGTTTGGCGCAGTCCGTGCAGGCCGCGCAAATGCGAAGGTTCTTGACCGTATCACTGTTGAATATTATGGCAGTGAAACACCCTTAAATGGTGTTGCTACCATTTCCACCCCTGATGCACGCACACTGGTGATCCAGCCGTGGGATACCACACTTCTGAAGGAGATCCAGAAAGCGATCCAGGCAAGTGAACTGGGCATCAATCCCCAGAATGACGGCAAGGTGATCCGCCTTGTGTTCCCTCAGCTCACAGAGGAGCGCCGTAAGGAACTGACGAAGCAGGTGAAGAAGTACGCAGAAGAGGCAAAGGTCGCTATGCGTAATATCCGTCGCGACGGCATGGACTACATTAAAAAGCTGAAGAAGGATTCTGAAATTACTGAGGACGAACAGAAGAAGGCAGAAAAGGATCTGCAGGACATTCTGGATAAGTACAGCAAGAAAGCTGACGAGGCTTTGGCAGCAAAAGAGAAAGAACTGCTGTCCATCTAAAATAACGGACTGCGATTGGGGGCGCTTGCGCCCCCAATGTGTTACCGGTAAGGAGTTTTTATGGCAAAGACAAACAAACAAAAGCTGCCGCCTCCCCGGCATATTGCGATCATCATGGATGGCAACGGCAGATGGGCGAAAAAGCGGGGACTGCCCCGTACTGCCGGTCATGCTGCCGGCGCAGAGACCTTCCGTAAGATTGCCAATTACTGTCGCACCATAGGTGTGGAATATCTGACAGTCTATGCTTTCTCTACGGAAAACTGGAAACGTTCCCAAGAAGAAGTCAGTGCCATTATGAAGCTTTTGGGCAATTACCTGACCGAAGCCTTGCGGGATATGGAGAAAAACCACGTCCGGTTTAAGTTCTTCGGCGATTTAACACGGCTGGACCCTCAGCTGCAGCAGCTGTGCCGGGATGCGGAGAAACGCTCCGGTGAATATCATGACGTGCAGGTGAATTTCTGCCTGAATTATGGTGGAAGAGATGAGATCGTCAAGGCGGCCCAGTCCTTTGCCAAGGATGTTGCTTCCGGAAAATACACGCCTGAGGATTTGACGGAGCAGTTGCTTTCCGGCTATCTGTATTCTGCGGATGTACCGGATCCGGAGCTGATCATCCGTCCCTCCGGTGAGCTGCGTACCAGCAATTTCCTGCTGTGGCAGTCTGCCTATTCTGAGTATGTATTTATGGACGTTCTCTGGCCGGATTTCGGACCGGCAGAACTGGACGAGGCCATCGAGCAGTATCACCGGCGCAACCGCCGTTTTGGAGGAGTATAAAAAATGAAAACTAGAATTATTGCCGCGGGCCTTTTGCTGCCCCTGCTGCTGTTGGTTGTGCTTGCCACACCGAAAGTTTTTACAGCCATCCTTTTCGGTGTGATGGCGGGCATCGGCGCATATGAGCTTCTCAGCGGAACAGGTCTTGTGAAGAATCTTCGGCTAAATATCTATTCCGTACTTATGGCCTTTTGGGCAGTTCTGTGGTGCGGCTTGGGTATTAGTTACGGCTGGCTGCTTTTGGGCGTGATTATCTTCTGGGTTGCGCTTTTTGCGGAAATGATGCGCTCAGAAATGAAACTGACCTTTGATAAAACTGCCCTGTGCTTGGTGGCCGGACTGGTGCTGCCGCTGCTGTTTGGCTCTGTGGTGCGCATCCATGCAGGGGAGTATGGCAGATTCTTTATTTTAGCGCCCTTTGCTATGGCGTTTCTTTCCGATACAGGCGCATATTTTGCCGGTCTTAAATTCGGCAAGCATAAGCTGGCGCCTACCATCAGTCCCCAAAAGACCATTGAAGGCGTTGTGGGTGGTGTTGTGGCTGCAATGATCGGAATGCTGATCTACTGCATGGTTTTGCAGCTGGGATTCAACCTGCGTACAAATTATTACGCCGCACTGCTCTATGGCATTGTGGGTGCATTTGGCGGTGTTTTTGGCGACCTGTGCTTCAGCGTTGTCAAGCGTCAGACCGGCATCAAGGATTATGGCAATTTGATTCCCGGACACGGCGGAATTTTAGACAGATTTGATTCCATGATGGTGGTAGGCCCTCTGGCAGAGGTGCTGTTTCTGCTGATTCCTTTGGCGGTGTAAGTTATGGTAAAGTGCGTCAGTATTTTGGGTTCTACCGGCTCTATTGGCCGGCAAAGCCTTGATATTATCGACAATTTAGGGATTCCGGTCTGCGCTTTGACAGCCGGAACCAATGCTCAGCGTATGGCGCAGCAATGCCGCAAATACCGCCCCCAGCTGGCAGTTATGGCTACAGAAGCAGCCGCATCCCAGCTGCGTGAGCAGATTGCTGATCTGCCTGTGGAGGTGACCTTCGGTGAGGAAGGCTTGATCCGTGCGGCAACTATGGAACAGGCGGACTGTGTCATTACCGCAGTGGTTGGCATGGTAGGCTTGAAGCCTACGTTGGCTGCCATCGATGCCAAAAAGCGCATTGGTCTTGCCAATAAGGAGACCCTTGTGTGCGCAGGCGAACTGGTAATGGCACGGGCACGGGCCAACGGTGTGGAGATCATCCCTGTGGATTCCGAACACTCTGCTATTTTCCAATGCTTAATGGGAAATCACGATCCCAGTCAGATCAAGCGGATCATTCTGACCTGTTCCGGCGGTCCGTACTTTGGAAAGTCCCGGCAGGAGCTGGGTGTTGTAACAAAAGCGGATGCCTTGCGTCACCCAAACTGGAAGATGGGTGCAAAAATCACCGTTGACTGCGCTACCTTGATGAACAAGGGTCTGGAAGTGATCGAGGCAATGCGCCTTTACGATCTTCCTTTGGAGAAAGTGGACGTGGTGATCCACCGGCAGAGCATTGTCCACAGCTTGGTAGAATTTGTAGACGGAGCGGTTATGGCGCAGCTGGGCGCACCGGATATGAGATTGCCCATTCAGTTGGCTATGACTTATCCCCAGCGAAAAGAATGTCCGGTAGAGCCGTTGGATCTTTTGACCTGTGGTGAGCTGAGCTTTTATAAACCGGATACAGAATCCTTTCCCTGCTTGGAGTTGGCGCGGAATTGCGCCAAAAAGGGCGGCACGGCCTGCCCTGTGATGAACGGCGCCAACGAAGAAGCAGTGGCAATGTTTCTCAATGATGAAATTGGTTTTTATGATATCTATAAATTGGTTAAAATGGCTGTAGACACAGTACCGTTTATAGCCAATCCTACCCTCGAGAAAATTCTGGAGGCAGACCGCTTGGCCCGTCAGGCGGTACGAAATGCGAAATCTAATTAAGCGAGGATGTCCATGAGCATTGTATTTGCGATTTTGTTATTCAGTGTGCTGATTTTCGTTCACGAGTTGGGACATTTTGTGGCGGCAAAGCTGTCCGGAGTGCAGGTTAACGAATTTTCTATGTTTATGGGGCCTGCCATTGCAAAATGGAAACGGGGAGAGACCCAATATTCTATCCGCTGTATTCCCATTGGCGGCTATTGCGCCATGGAGGGCGAGGACGCAGATACTGACAACCCTCGATCCTTTCAGAAGGCTGCGTGGTGGAAACGGCTGATCATACTGGTAGCCGGTTCTTTTATGAACTTTGTTATCGGTGTGGTCATCGTGTCTGTTGTGCTGTTCTGCCAACCCCGGTATGCAACTGCGGAAATCACCCAGATCGAATCCTGGAGCACGCTGGCATCGGAAAACGGACTGCAGGTTGGAGATACCATTGTTGGTTTCAATGGGGAGAAAATCAGAATATACGAAGATTTTACTATGGCAACCCTGTTGTTGCCCGATGGACAGTACGATGTTGTGGTCCGACGTAACAATGAAGAAATCACGTTGAAGGATGTACCGTGGGTGCGTCAAAGTGTAGACGACGGAAACGGCGGACAGGTGATGCTCTATGGCGTGGGGTTTGCCACAAAACAGACCACTGCCGCATCGGTTCCCGGCCGCATTCTCCCCACAGCCTACAACCAAGTGCGCTCCGTCATCGTCAGCTTAAAAATGCTGCTCACCGGGCAGGCAGGATTTAAGGATATGTCCGGACCGGTGGGAATCGTGCAGATCATGTCAGAAAGTGCCGAGGCAGCAGGCTCTGCCAAAGGCGCGCTGATCAACATGCTGTGGTTTGGCGGATTTATTGCAATTAACCTTGCGGTCATGAATCTGCTGCCCATTCCTGCATTGGACGGTGGTCGGATTGCGGGTCTGCTTTTGACCACAGCAGTGGAGACCATCACCAAAAAGAAATTGGATCCAAAATATGAAGGATATGTGCACAGCGTGGGCATGATTTTGCTTCTGGCGCTGATGGCACTGATCCTGTTTAAAGACATTTTTACAATCATTAAGAGGTAATAACTATGGCAAGACAGATATCAGTAGGCGGTGTTAAGATCGGTGGGGGCGAACCTGTGGTCATCCAGTCTATGCTCAATACCAAAACCACCGATGTGGAAGCTTCTCTTGCTCAGATCAAGGCATTGCAGACAGCCGGCTGTCAGATCGCCCGTCTGGCGGTTCCCAATATGGAGGCGGGAAAAGCCTTTGCGCAGATCTGCAGTGCTTCTGCCTTGCCATTGGTTGCTGATATCCACTTTGACTATAAGCTCGCCATTGCCGCTGCTCAGGGCGGTGCGGCGAAGATCCGTATCAACCCCGGTAATATTGGCGGTGAGGACCGGGTGGAGGCAGTGGTTGCTGCCTGCAAAGAAAAGAACATCCCCATCCGCATCGGTGTCAATGGGGGTAGTCTAGATAAAAAACTGCTGGAAAAGTACGGACATCCCACGGCTGAGGCATTGGTGGAAAGCGCCTTTGAACACTTGGCGCTGCTGGAGAAGTTCGGGTTTTATGATACCTGCGTTTCCATGAAATCATCCTCTGTGCCTACTATGGTGGCAGCTGCCCGTCTATTCCGGAGCAAATGTGATTATCCCTTGCATATCGGTGTTACAGAGACCGGTCCGGTACGCATGGGTGTCATGAAATCTGCTATGGGCATCGGCGCACTGCTGTTGGATGGGATCGGCGATACCATTCGGGTCAGTTTGACCGATGATCCTGTGGAGGAGGTCTATGCAGCCAAGGATATTTTAAAGGCAGCGGGACTTCGCAAAGAAGGCGTCAATATTATTTCCTGCCCCACCTGCGGACGCACCCAGATCGATCTGATCGGTCTTGTGAATCAGGTGGATGCGGCACTGAAGGAATGTCAAAAGCCGATCACCGTGGCGGTGATGGGCTGCATCGTTAACGGTCCCGGTGAAGCCCGGGAGGCGGATATCGGGATCGCCGGTGGTGACGGCTGCGGTATGCTGTTTGAAAAAGGAAAGCAAGTAGAAAAACTGCCCTATGACAAACTGTTGCCGGCACTGCTAAAGCGAATTAAGGAATTATAAGAGAATTATGCGTGATAAAGTTCAGTTTTTAGATATGTTTTCCCAGTACCAACCGGCTGAGGCAATGGAAACAGCATTGTCTCAGGCGGTGGTTGTGTCTGCTCAGATTGATCAGAACAGCCGCAGCGTGGATATGACTGTGTTCTCACCGTCCTACATCCCTCAGAGCATGCTGGATGATGCGTCACAGGATATTTGCGGTATCTATGGCTTGCGCCGTTTGGAACTGCTTGCCAAGCATCCGGCGGCGCAGCTGCAGCATGTAAAGCCGGAAGATTTGATGGCGCTGTTCGTGGAATGTGATTCCATGACCCGGGCAAGTCTTGCCGGCGCAACATGGACATGGGATGCCCAGACGCTGACCGTTTCGCTGCTTGCCAACGGAAAAGAAGCCATTGAAAAATGTATTCCCCGGGTGCGCAATATCCTCAAGGACCGTTTCGACACGGATGTGCAGATCCAGATTTTTGCAAGAGAAGGTCTGGATGGACAGGCTTTGTTTGATGCTATGGAGGAAATGCGGCGCAATATTATGAGCGAGCTGCCGAAGGTGGCGGTTTCCGGAAAACAAGCCGCCTCGGCGCAGCAACAGACCAATACCATTTTCGGGCGCAGCTTTAAGGGGAAAGCCACCCCTATGAGCCAGCTGAATCTGGATATGGGCAGCGTGATCGTGGAGGGCAGAGTGTTCTCGGTAGAGCACAAAGAGCTGAAAAAGCGCAATGCCTGGGTGGTCAATTTCTGTGTTACGGACAATACCGGTTCTGTTTGTGTCAACCGGTTTATGGAAAACAATGAAGCAAAGCCCATTCTTGACAACGTCAAAGTTGGGGATATTGTCCGTATTCAGGGACTTTTGATGATTAACAAATTTGATAACGAAATGGTTTTGCGCCCCAATTCCATTGCCACCGGTGAAATGCCCTCCTGTAAGGATACTGCCCCGGGCATGAAGCGTGTGGAGCTGCATTTGCACACAGCAATGAGCAATATGGATGCACTGACCAACACCAAAGCAGCCATTAAGCAGGCGGCGAAATGGGGACACCGGGCCATCGCCATTACTGACCACGGCTGCGTACAGTCCTTTACGGACGCGCTGCATACCGTAGAAGGCAAGGGCGGCGCGCCTAAGGTGGCGGGTACGGACGAGGATATTAAGATTCTTTACGGCTGCGAAGGCTACTATGTCAACGATGTGGATGATATGGTGGCCGTTATGGGCGATAAAGATATCCCACTGGACGGGGAATTCGTAGCATTCGATTTGGAAACCACCGGTCTTTCCATGCGCACAGACAGAATCATCGAGATTGGCGCTGTTCTGATGAAAGACGGCAAGGAGCTGGACCGCTTCCAGACCTTTGTAGACCCCGGCTGTAAGATTTCTCAAGAGACTACCACCCTTACCGGTATAACCAACCAAATGGTCAAGGGCGCACCGTCTATTGCGCAAGCGCTTCCTAAATTCATGGAATTTGTAGGGGATCGGGTGCTGGTGGCCCATAATGCGGATTTTGATACCGGTTTTATCCGTGAGGCTTGCAAGCAGCTGGATATTCCTTACAATTTCACCTCTGTAGATACATTGGTACTGTCTCAAAATCTCATGACCAAGCTAAGCCGCCATAAACTGGATTTGGTGGCAGGCGCTTTGGGGTTGCCGGAATTTAATCATCACCGGGCGGCTGACGATGCGGTGATCTGCGGCATGATCGGAGCAAAGTTTTTTGCCATGCTCCGGGATATGGATGTGCATACATTGCAGGAAATCAATCCTGCAATGGAAACCATTCGCATGGAGATCCGCAAGGACGAGCGGTACGCCCAGCATATCGTTCTGTTTGCTAAAAACCAGCAGGGACTTCGGAATCTGTATCATCTGATATCCGATGCGAATCTTTACCACTTTAAACGTGTGCCCAGAATTTTAAAATCTGAGCTTATGAAGCTGCGGGAAGGCTTAATCATCGGTTCTGCTTGTGAGAACAATGAGCTGTTCCAGGCGGTGATCCGTGGCAAAAGCGATGCTCAGCTGAAGCGGATCGCATCCTTCTATGATTATTTGGAAGTACAGCCTATTTCCAACAATCGCTTCATGCTGGACAAGGATAAGAACGGAAAATCCATTGCCAATGATCAGGAAGATCTGCGTAACTTTAACCGCACCATCGTCCGGATCGGTGAAGAACTGGGGAAAATGGTGGTTGCCACCGGTGACGTACATTTTTTAAACCCCGAAGATGAAATTTTCCGGCATATCCTGCTGGCAACCAAGGGATTTGACGATGCAGACAAGCCGAACCCTCTGTATTTCCGTACCACCGATGAAATGCTGCAGGAATTCTCTTATCTGGGAGAGGAAAAGGCTTATGAGATCGTTGTGACCAACCCCAACTACATAGCGGATATGTGTGAAACGGTGCGTCCTGTGCCCCATAATCTGTTTGCGCCTAAGATCGAGAATTCTGTGGAAGATCTGAAATCGTTGGTGTACGGAAAAATGCACCGCCTGTACGGTGAAAATCCTCCGGAATTGATCGTAAAGCGGGTGGAAACGGAGCTTAACGACATTATCAGCTGTCACTACGATGTGATCTATATGTCTGCACAGAAGTTGGTTCAGAACTCCTTGGAGAACGGCTATCTGGTAGGTTCTCGTGGTTCTGTGGGTTCGTCCATTGTGGCGTATTTGTCCGGTATCACGGAGGTTAACTCTTTCCCGCCCCACTACCGCTGTCCCAATTCCCAGTGCAAGTATACCACCTTTGATGTTCCAAAGGGGTATGAATGCGGTGCGGACCTTCCGGATGAGGTGTGTCCCAAATGCGGCACAGCATTTGCTAAAGAAGGCTTCAATATTCCTTTTGAAACATTTCTTGGCTTTGGCGGTGACAAAGTCCCGGATATCGACCTGAATTTCTCCGGTGAATATCAAGCCAGAGCCCACGCTTACTGTACCGAAATGTTCGGCAGATCCCATGTGTTCCGTGCCGGCACCGTGGGTACAGTTGCAGAGAAAACCGCCTTCGGCTATGTAAAGAAATATCTTAGCGAACGGGAAAAAACGGCTACAAAGGCAGAGGAGACCCGCCTTGCGTCCGGCTGTGTTGGCGTGCGCCGCACCACCGGTCAACACCCCGGCGGCCTGGTGGTCATTCCCCAGGAAAATGAGATCTGGGATTTCTGCCCGGTGCAGCACCCGGCAGATGACCCAAATTCCGACCAGATCACCACCCATTTTGAATATCATGCCATGGAAGAAAATCTTCTGAAGCTGGACATGCTGGGCCATGATGACCCCACCATGATCCGCATGATGGAGGATATGACCGGGGTGGATGCCAAGCAGATTCCGTTGGATGACAAGAAGACGATGTCGATCTTTACTTCCTCGGAAGTGCTGGGTTATAAGGATGATAAGATCCTGGGACCCACCGGTGCGGTGGCGGTTCCCGAATTTAATACACGTTTCACCCGGGGCGTTCTGCTGGATACCAAGCCGGAGAAGTTTGATTTCCTTGTGCGTATTTCCGGCTATACCCACGGTACGGACGTGTGGTTGGGCAATGCAAAAGATCTGATCGTATCCGGTACTGCCCGGGTGGATCAGACCATCGGCTGTCGTGACGATATTATGATCTATCTGATTTCCTGCGGTCTGAAGGAAAAGCGCGCGTTTAAGATCATGGAGTCAGTTCGTAAGGGCAGAGGACTGCCTGAGGGCGCAGAGGAGGAAATGGTCAATGCCGGTGTGCCCGGCTGGTACATTGATTCCTGCAAGAAGATCAAGTACCTGTTCCCCAAGGCCCATGCGGTGGCTTACGTTATGATGGCTTTCCGCATCGCATGGTTTAAGGTCTATCATCCCTTGGCGTTCTATGCAGCGTATTTCTACCGTCGCAGTCAGAAGGGTGGCTTCGATGCCAATTTGATGACCTGCGGTCTTGACGCAGTGGTGGCAAACATCAAAGCAATCGATGGCAACGAGGCGGCAACGGACAAGGATGAAGATCTGCTGACCACGTTAGAGGTTGCTTACGAATTCTACCTGCGGGGTCTGGAGTTCTTACCCATCGACCTTTACAAGAGCCATGCAACGAAATTCCTCATTGAGGACGGCAAGCTGCGTCCGCCCTTTGTGGCGATTTCCGGCTTGGGCGAAAGTGCCGCGCTGAATCTTATGGAGGGCAGGGAAGGCAAACACTTCCTTTCCGTTGAGGAGGTTGCCGCTGCCTGTCCTAAGGTTTCCAAGACCCATATTCAAATGCTCAAGGATGCCGGTGCATTCGGCGATTTGCCGGATACCAGCCAGGTCAGCCTGTTTTAAGGAGGGATTGTATGCAAGATATTGGAGTACAGTTTCACATTCGCTGTAAGCAGGGCGATGTTGGACGTTATTGTTTCCTGCCCGGTGATCCTGGCCGCTGTGAGGCGATTGCTCAGTTGTTTGATAATCCTGTGCATATTGGTATGAACCGGGAGTATAACATTTACACCGGTACACTTTTGGGAGAAAAGGTATCTGTTTGCTCCACAGGCATCGGCGGTCCTTCTGCGGCCATCGCCATGGAAGAGCTGTCTGCAATTGGTGCAGATACCTTTATCCGGATCGGCACTTGCGGCGGCATCGCAATGGATGTACTGCCCGGCGATGTGATCGTAGCCACCGGTGCAGTGCGCTTTGAGCATACCTCTATGGAGTATGCACCGCTGGAATTCCCGGCTGTACCGGATTTTAACATTACTGCGGCGCTGAAGGCTGCCGGCGAGGCGTTGGGTTACCGCACCCATACCGGTGTGGTGCAGTGTAAAGATTCCTTCTACGGGCAGCATTCCCCTGAGAAAAGTCCTGTATATTACGAACTTTTGCAGAAATGGGAGAGCTGGAAGCGTCTTGGGGTAAAGGCCAGCGAAATGGAGTCGGCAACGCTGTTTGTAGTGGCGGCTGCGTTGGGTGTACGCTGCGGCAGCTGTTTCCATGTTGTGTGGAATCAGGAGCGGGAAAAGGCAGGCTTGGAAATGCCCATGACAGAGGATACTACCGGTGCGATCCGGGTGGGCATAGAGGCAATGAAGCGGATCATTGCTGCTGACAAAACGTAAAATAACAGTGCATCCTTCTCAAATGGAAGGATGCACTGTTTCTTTCTTTTTCAATTTGATAGGGATTTGAGACAGGATGACGGCGGTAAACAGTAGGATGCAACCAAAAATCTCCCAGACGGTCATGGTTTCCTTTAAGATCAGAACACCGAAAATAACAGCAAAAACAGATTCCAGACTCATAATGAGCGCTGCCGGAGTGGAGTCCAGATGCTTTTGCCCCAAGATTTGCAGATAATAGGCAATGCCCAAAGACAAAAAGCCGGTGTGGGCCAAAGGAATGGCGCAGCCACGGATGCCTTCCCATGTAGGCTGCTCCGTAAAGAGCATGGCAACGGTGGAGAGTACCGTGCAGACCAATGCCTGAATGGTATTCAGACGCAGAGGGTCCGTGTCCATAGCGAACAAGTCCACAAATATGATCTGAATCGCAAACATCAGAGCGCAGCAAAGGGTCAGCAAGTCACTGCCGCTGATCTGTGTTGCGCCCATACAGCTCAGGCAGTACAGACCGACAACGGCAACTGCAACGCTGATGGGAACCATGATGCCGGGCTTTCGTTTCAGAAAAATACCCAACACCGGCACGATCACAATGTACATGGCAGTAAGGAAACCGGACTTGCCCGCATCCGTCTCCACAAGACCGATCTGTTGCAAATTGGTTGCCAGAAACAGAGGGATTCCGCAGAGGATACCGGCTTTCCATAAGGCTTTGTTGTTCCAACGCCCCAAAAAGCTTTTGCCGTCCTTTTTGAAAATGTCGGCAATTAAGACCAGCGGCAGCAGTCCGATCACTGCCAAAAAGCACCGCACTGCTTGAAAGGTAAAAGGTCCGATGTGGTCCATGCCGATGCTTTGGGACACAAAGGCAGAGCCCCAGATAACAGTGGCAAGCAGCAGATAGATGCTGCCTTTTAATTTATTTTTCATGATTATCACCGCCGGCTACTGTACCATAAATTGGATAGGTTTGCAAGTGGTGTAATTGCATTTTTTTCATATCCGTGATATACTATAAAAAAGCATGGAGGTCATTTTATGGAAGAAAGCGCAAGAATCAAACAGCGTTCTCAGATTCCTCAAGAGGATAAGTGGGCAATCGAGGATCTATATCCCAACGATGAAGCTTGGGAGAAAACGCTGGAAACGTTAGAAGAGGATAAAGAGAAACTTGCCGCATATAATGGCAGATTGGCCCAAAGCGGTCAGACATTATATGATTTTCTGTATCTGTCGGAGCAGACCAATGTAAAAGCCCGCCGCCTTGCCAATTACTGTATGCGCAAGGCAGATGAGGATACCCGGGATGCCAAGTATCAGTCTATGACCGGTAAATTTGTCAGTGTTGCTGTGGCTATGGATGCAGCCACCAGTTTTGAAACACCGCAGATCATGGAGATCTCAGAGGAAATGCTGGACCGTTTCTATGCAGAATGTCCCGCCTTGGAGCGTTACCGTCGCTGTCTGACCAATTTGCGCCGCCGCAAGGCTCACATTCTTTCCGCGGCAGAGGAAAAATTGCTGGCAGCCACCGGCGAAATGGCCCAAGCACCGGATAAGATCTACGGCATGCTGACGGATGCGGATCTGACCTTCCCCGATGCAGTGGATTCCCACGGAAACAAGCACCCGGTAAGCCAGGGTACGTTTGTTGCCTGCCAGGAAAGTCCCGACCGCCAGCTGCGTAAAAGCGCCTATGAAAATCTGTATGATGGCTTTGCAAAATTTAAAAACACTGCTGCAGGTCTGCTGGATGCCCAGAACAAGCAGTTAAAATTCTATGCAGAAGCACGGAACTATTCCAATGCCTTTGAAGCGTCATTGGACAGCACCAACGTACCCACCTCGGTGTATTTGAATTTGATCGAGGCGGTGCACAAGAATCTGGACAAAATGCACCGTTATGTCCGACTGCGCAAGAAATTGCTGGGCGTGGAGGAACTGCATTTTTATGATGTTTATACGCCTCTGGTCAGTGATGTAGACAAAAAGATCCCCTTTGCCCAGGCAAAGCAAACGGTATACGATTCCCTTGCCCCTCTTGGGGAAGATTATCGTGCCATTTTGAAAGAAGGCTTTGAGAATCGCTGGATCGATGTGTACCAAAATGAGGGAAAACGCAGTGGTGCATACTCTGCCGGGGCGGATGTGCACCCCTATGTTCTTCTGAATTACACCGGCACATTGGACAGCCAGTTTACCCTTGCCCATGAGATGGGGCATGCCCTGCATTCCTATCTTTCCAATAAGCATCAGAATCCTGTGGATTCCGGCTATGTGATCTTCGTTGCAGAGGTAGCCTCCACTTGCAATGAAGCGCTGCTTATGGAATACTTGCTGAACAGAACCACCGATCAGAAGGAACGGGCGTATCTTATCAATCATTTTCTGGAGCAGTTTAAGGGCACCCTGTACCGGCAGACCATGTTTGCGGAGTTTGAGCTGAACATTGGCAAGATGGTGGCAGAGGGTAAAACTTTAACAGCAGAAACATTATCCGGGGAATACCGCCGTTTGAACGAACTGTACTTCGGTCCGGATATGGTGGTAGATGATCGGATCGCTGTGGAGTGGGCAAGAATTCCCCATTTCTATTATGACTACTATGTGTTCCAGTATGCCACCGGCTATTCTGCAGCAATTGCCCTGTCCCGTAAGATTCTGAAAGAGGGAGAAAGCGCAGTTAAAGATTACTTGCAGTTTTTGTCCGGCGGTTGTTCTAAGAGTCCCATCGACCTTTTGAAGGGCGCAGGTGTGGATATGACATCTTCTGAGCCTGTGGAACAGGCACTGGCTTTGTTCGCAGAATTGTTGGATGAGATGGAAGCACTGATGGAGGAAAACTAATGCAGCAGTTGTATATTCCCACATTGCATACATTTGCAATGGATAATCAATTTACCGGGTCATGCGGCGCTTTTCGTTTCCGTATTGAGCCGGATATCGTCAAATCAACTCCGAAAGAGGTTGATTTTGAAAAAAGCACCATAAAGGCTGAATTTTGGCATGGTCAGTTGTGCTATGAAAAGAGCACCATGGAAGGGGAAAAGACCTTTCCTCTTTCTGAAGAAGGCCGCCTCGCCATGAAGCAATGGCTGGAAGCAAATATTTAATCAGAGCCACCCGAAATTCCGGGTGGCTTTTTCGTAAAAAGGTTGACATTTTTGGGTTATGTGATAAAATAACCACGATATGTAAAGACAGTGCGGAAAAGAAGCGGTAGTAAGACATAAAAAGCGAGAGGGGATCGGTGAAAGCCCTCTGTCGGATGACTGCAGGCCACTTCCAAGTCGCCCGGGATGACCGGGACGGGCGCTCCCGTTACAGAGCGGCTAAGATACCTCGTTTGAGGTAAATTAGGGTGGTACCGCGACAAAACTCGCCCCTATGCACAGGGACGGGTATTTTTATTTTTGGAGGTTATTAAAATGGCAACAAAAGCGTACGGCGTAAATGAACTGCGTGAGATGTTCCTTAGCTACTTCGAGAGCAAAGACCATCTGCGTCTGCCCAGCTTTTCGCTGATCCCGCAGAATGACGCATCTCTGCTGCTGATCAATTCCGGCATGGCGCCTATGAAGCCTTATTTCAAAGGTGAGGTTGAGCCGCCCCGCCGCCGGGTTTGCACCTGTCAGAAGTGTATTCGTACCGGTGATATTGAAAACATCGGTAAGACCGCCCGCCACGGAACCTATTTTGAAATGCTGGGAAACTTCTCCTTTGGTGACTATTTCAAGCACGAAGCAATTGCATGGTGCTGGGAGTTTCTGACGAAAGTGGTTGGCCTGGAAGCAGATCGGCTGTATCCGTCTATTTACGAAAACGATGAGGAAGCCTTTGAGATCTGGAACAAGGAGATCGGCATTCCTGCGGAGAAGATTTTCCGTTTCGGTAAGGCAGATAATTTCTGGGAACATGGAGCCGGTCCTTGCGGTCCTTGCAGTGAAGTGTACTACGACCGGGGTGAAAAGTACGGCTGCGGCAGCCCCAACTGTAAGGTAGGCTGCGAGTGCGACCGCTTCATGGAAGTTTGGAACAACGTATTCTCCCAGTTCGATAATGACGGCAACGGTAATTACACCGAGCTGGCCCAGAAGAATATCGACACCGGCATGGGTCTGGAGCGTTTGGCAGTGGTCTGCCAGGATGTGAACAGCCTGTTCGATGTGGATACGGTTATGAATATCACCAACCACGTCACCCGGATCACCGGTGCTTCTTACGGACAAAGCGCAAAAACCGATGTGAGCCTGCGTGTGATCACAGACCACATCCGCGCATCTACCTTTATGATCGCTGACGGTGTGCAGCCCACCAATGAGGGTCGTGGTTACGTGCTGCGCCGTCTGCTGCGCCGTGCCGCTCGTCACGGAAAGCTGTTGGGCGTCAACAAGCCTTTCCTGTATGAGGTTGTGGAAACGGTCATTAAGGAAAATGAAAGCCACTACACCTACCTGCGTGAGCGTGGGGAGCACGTGATCCGTGTGGTTAAGAACGAGGAAGAGAATTTTGCTCGTACCATCGATACCGGCATGCGTATCTTCGGTGAAAAGCTGGCTGCCCATAAGGCAAACGGCGTGACTGTGTTCTCCGGTGAGGATGCTTTCCTGCTGGCAGATACCTACGGTTTCCCCATTGATCTGACAGCAGAAATGCTGGAGGAAGAGGGCATGATCGTGGATATGGAAAAGTACACTGCCTGCCGTGAAGAGCAGCGTATCCGCGCCCGTGAAGCAAGAAAAGCGCTGGGTGATCTGGGTTGGGCAGGTATCGACTTTGGCTCTGAGGTAACTGCCACAGATTTTGTAGGCTATGATGTATTTAATTGCAACGCAAAAGTAGTTGCAGTGTGTGTCGGCGAGGAAGTGACCGGCTCGATTACCGGCGGTGAAAAGGGCGTTGTGGTTCTGGACAAGACGCCGTTCTATGCGGAAATGGGCGGTCAGGCAGCTGACTACGGTGTGCTGCTTATGGGTGATAACCGTTTTACGGTTACCGATGTTCAGAAGGACAAGGGCGGTCGCTATCTGCACAGCGGTGTGATGACCACCGGTACGCTCAAGACTGACGATGTTGTGTGCGCAGCCATTGATGTGGAGCGCCGCAAGGCGATCATGCGTGCCCACTCTGCAACCCACCTGCTGCAAAAGGCTCTGAAAGCAGTTCTGGGCGACCATGTACACCAGGCTGGTTCTTTGGTAGAGCCGGACCGTCTGCGTTTCGACTTTAACCATTACTCTGCAGTAACACCGGAAGAATTGGCAAAGATCGATGTGCTGGTGCAAAGTGCAATTCTGGAAGGTTACGGTGTGGACATCCGTGAAATGCCCATTGATGAGGCCAAAGCGATGGGCGCTATGGCGCTGTTCAGTGAAAAGTATGGTGATACTGTCCGTGTGGTCAATATGGGTGGTTACTCCATTGAGCTTTGCGGCGGTACCCACTTGGATAACACGGCAAAGGTCGGTCCGTTCCGCATTGAAAGCGAAGGCTCTGTGGCTTCCGGTGTACGCCGTATCGAGGCGATCACCGGCAAGGCATGTCTTGCAGAAATGGAACTGGCACGTCAGCGTGTATACGATGCCTGTGCGATTTTGAAGACCAAGCCTGCAGAGCTGGCAACAAAGCTGGAAGGACAGGTAGAGGAGATCAAGAGCTTGAAGAAAGCCATTGAATCCTTCAAAGCACGGGAAACTGCCGGTGAGGTGGACCGTTTCCTGTTCGGTGCAAGAAACGTGGGTGATCTGCATGTGATCACCGCCAATGTGCCCGATGCAGACGCAGGCAAGCTGCGGCAAATGGGCGATACGCTGCGGGATAAGGATCCCCAGGTGGTTGGTGTGCTGTCTGCTGTGAACGATGGAAAAATCACATTCCTGGCAGTTTGCGGTAAGGATGCGGTAGCCAAAGGCATGAAAGCAGGCGAACTGGTGAAGCTGGTTTGCGGCATTTGCGGCGGCTCCGGTGGCGGCAAGCCGGATTCTGCTATGGGTGGCGGCAAGGACGTCAACAAGATCGACGATGCGCTGGCACAGGTGGATGACTACGTATCTTCCAAGCTTCAGTAAGCATTCATGGAAAGGCGCTGCCATTTGGCAGCGCCTTTTTAGGGGGTTAGCAAATGCGTGTTTTGATGTGGTTTGCATTGGGTTTTGCAGCTGCATGTGCCCTTAGTATTTATTTGAGAATTGGCGCTTGGATCTGTATTCTTACTGCGGTGCTTGCAATTATGCTGTTTGCACTGAAAAAACCTGCGGCAAGGGTAGCGGCTGTTGCGCTGATAGGCGTGACGGTGGGTATGCTCTGGTCGGCAGCGTACAACCGGTTATATCTGGATATTGCCCGGGAATATGACGGAAAGAAGGTGCGCGCATCGGCGATTGTCACCGATTACAGCTATGATACGGACTATGGCGTGGCTGCTGATGCCCAGACAGAACTGGGCGGCAAGAAATTTAAGCTGCGACTGTATTATCCCGGCGGTGCGCCACTTCAGCCGGGTGACCGCATCGAAGGGGAATTCCGCTTCCGCATGACAACCGATGACTCCCTGCAAGGCGGTACTTACCACCATGGGGATGGTATTTTCCTGTTGGCAAGTTTGTATGAAGATGCGGTTGTGACCAAAGGGTATCAAGAAGAAGGCACATACATTGGCGCATTTTTGCGAAGAAGAATATCCATGCTGTTATCCGATGCGTTCCCTGCAGATACTTTAGGCTTTGCCAATGCGCTTTTATTGGGAGATACCAGTCTTTTGGACTATGAAACGGACACGGATTTTAAGATCAGCGGCATCCGCCATGTGGTTGCGGTCTCAGGTCTGCACGTCTCTATTTTGATGTCGGTGGTGTATGTATTTAGCGGCAGAAGACGCTACCTGTCAGCAATTTTGGGCATACCGATTTTGTTCGTGTTTGCGGCCGTTGTGGGTTTTACACCTTCTGTCATGCGTGCTTGCATCATGCAGGGCTTGGTGCTGCTGGCGCTGTTTTTCAATAAGGAATACGATCCGCCAACAGCATTGGCGTTTGCGGTGCTGACGATGCTTTGCATCAATCCCGTTACAATCGTTTCCGTTAGCTTTCAGATGTCCTGCGGTTGCTTGATCGGTATTTTCCTGTTTTATGAGCGGATCAATCAGTTTATTCTGCGTATCCTGCGTGCGCCAAAGGGGAAGTCTGCAAAGGCAAAGCTGATTCGTTGGTTTAGCGGATCTGTATCCATAACCCTTAGTACCATGATTACAACAACGCCCTTGAGTGCGGCTTATTTTGGAACAGTAAGCATTGTTGGTGTGTTGACAAATCTTTTGACCCTGTGGGTCATTTCCTTTACGTTCTGCGGAATCGGCATGGTGTGTATTGGAGGACTTTTCTGCCTGCCTGCAGCAAAAATAATTGCATGGGTGGTGTCCATTCCCATCCGGTATGTGATCCTTACGGCTAAGGTCCTTTCCTCGCTTTCATTCTCTGCGGTGTACACCTGCAGTATTTACGTTGTGGTATGGCTTGTGATGTGTTATTTGCTTTTGGCGGTATTTTTGCTGAGCAGGCGGAAGCATCCGTGGGTTTTGACTGTATGTGCGGTTTTTGGTCTGGTGGTTGCCGTTGGACTGTCATGGATAGAATCCAACGCAGAAAACTATCAGGTCACTGTTTTTGATGTAGGGCAGGGCCAGTCTATTTTGCTTACCTGTGATGACAGAAATTATTTGGTGGATTGCGGTGGTGATTCCGAAAGAAATACGGCCGATACCGTATCTCATGAATTGCTCAGCCGTGGGATCACCCACCTCGACGGTGTGATATTAACCCATTTTGACGACGATCATGCGGGCGCGGTTTCCCGGTTACTTACCAGAATCCCGGCAGAGAAATTGTATCTTCCGGACATCCAAAAAGACAGTTTGGCTCGAACCGAACTGGAACGCAGCCAAACTCCGATCCAATGGGTCAAGCAGCAAATATATCTGCAAACAGAAGAAGCCAAGCTCACGTTCATTCCCGGAGAACATGAATCCGATGATAATGAAAGATCGCTGTGCATCTTGTTTCAAACGAAGAATTGTGATATACTGACCACAGGCGACCGCGGCACTGTGGGAGAGAAAGCACTGTTGGAAGATATACAGCTTCCGGAGCTGGAACTTTTGGTGGTGGGGCATCATGGCTCGAAATCATCAACCGGATTTGAATTGCTTGCTGCTACAAAACCGAAGGCTGCGGTTATCAGCGTAGGTGCAGACAATACCTACGGACACCCGTCTAAGGACGTTTTATACAGGCTAAAGCTGTTTTCTTGCAGCATATGGCGTACAGATTTGGACGGTACAGTTGTATTTGAGGGGTGAAGATATGGATTACCGGCAACAGGAAAATACCGGACTGCAGCAGCTGAAGGCGGATATAAAGTCCGGTCAGCTGAAGCGCCTTTATATTTTCCACGGGGAAGAAACCTTCTTGCTGGAGCATTATTTGGGACAGATGAAGAAACTGCTGGTGGACCAACTGACAGAATCCTTTAATTACCACAAGCTGACGAAAGAAAACTTTGATCTGCGCAGCTTTGCAGACGCGGTGGAAAGCTTGCCTATGATGGCGCCCAACACCTTTGTCTGGGTGGATGATATTGATATTTTCAAGCTAACCGAGGATGACCGCGGCAAATTATGTGATGTTTTTAGTGATATTCCTGACTACTGCACAGTGCTGATGACCTATGAAACCGTGCAGTGGAAGCCGGATAAGCGCTTTAAAAAGCTGCACGACGCAGTGACTAGCTGCGCAACCGTTGTGGAATTCCCAAAGCAGAACCAACGGGATCTGATCGCCTGGATCACCCGTCACTTTGCAGCAGAAAAGAAACGTATTTCTCCGGAGCTATGCAGTTACCTCATTGAGATCACCGGCGGTACTATGACAGCGCTTGCCGGGGAGATTTCTAAAATTTGCGCCTTTTCCTGTGCAGAAACCATCGTGAAAAGTGATATCGATGCAGTGACCGAACCTGTTCTGGATGCTGTGGTATTTCAGATGACCGATCTGCTCAGCGAGGGGAAGTACGGCGCTGCGCTTTTAAAGCTGCAGCAGCTACTGAAAATGCAGCAGGCGCCGTTGTCGATCCTTGGTGCAGTGGGCAATCATTTTCGCAGGATCAGCGCCGCCAGAATTCTGTTGGATAACGGAAAAAATGCTGCAGATCTGACCCGGCTGTATCCTCAAGTGCGGGATTATACAGCCAAAAAGATAATGAGTGCCGCCAGAGGCTTCTCAGGGCAGTTTTGCGCCAAGGCGGCGGAATTGGTGATGGAAACCGACAATAAGATAAAAACCTCTTTTGACGAACCGGAGCGTCTGCTGGAGCTGCTTTTGTTACAGCTGGCGCAGGAGGCCCGCAATGGTTAAGATCAAGGAAGCCATTGTGGTGGAAGGCAAATATGACAAAAACACCCTAAGCCAAATTGTAGATGCGCCGATTCTTCAAACGGATGGATTTTCCATTATGAAAGATAAGCTGCAGCTTGAGCTTTTACGGCGTGTCGCCAAGAAACGCGGTCTGATCCTATTCACTGATTCCGACGGAGCTGGTTTTGTGATTCGCAATTATCTCAAGGGCGCAATACCTGCGCAGCAGCTGAAGCATGCTTATATACCTGACATTGCCGGAAAGGAACGCAGAAAATCTGCGCCCGGCAAGGAAGGAAAGCTGGGCGTGGAGGGCATGACACCGGAAGTGATCCTACAGTGTCTGCGCAATGCGGGCGCTACCATAGAGGGTGAAGATCAGAAAGATGCGACCGCACAGCTTACAAAGCTGGATCTGTTTGAACAGGGCCTTTCCGGTGGACCGGATAGTAAGGCAAAGCGCCAAGCGGTGCTGAAGCAGTTGGGGCTGCCGGAACACATGAGCGCCAACGCGATGCTGCAGGCTTTGAATCTGCTATACACAAAAGATGAGTTATACAGGTTGATAGACACATTATGATTACGGAGAACAGCAATGATCGATATATCCGTTAAAAATTTAACAAAGTTCTTCGTGATCGGAGAAAACCTGCTGGACGGCATCAGTTTTGAGGTGCAGGAAGGGGAATGTGTGGCGATTCTGGGCAGAAACGGCTGCGGAAAAACCACCCTTTTCAACATTCTCACCGGGCAGATGGACTATGATGACGGTGAGGTGTTTATCAATCCTCATAAGCGTCTGGGTCTGATTTCTCAGATCCCGTGTTTTCCTGCGGGATACACGGTGGAACAGGTGCTGCGCTCTGCGTACCTTCCGTTGATGCAGTTAAAGGCGAAAATGGAAGCGCTGGAAAAACAGATGGCAGCCGGCGCTACCCAGGCATTGCTCAGTCAATACGATGACCTTTCCAATCGCTTTCAATCCGGCGGCGGCTACGATATGGACGTGGAGGTGGACAAGATCTGCAACGGTCTTGCAATTACGGCAGACCAGAGAGAGCAGATTTTTGAAAGCCTTTCCGGCGGCGAAAAAACCAGAGTCAATCTGGCACGACTATTGCTGGAGAAGACGGATATCCTGCTTTTGGACGAGCCTACCAACCATTTGGATCTTCGGAGCGTAGAGTGGCTGGAAGGCTATATCAACAGCTTCAAAGGCACGGTATTGACCATTTCCCACGACCGGTATTTTCTGGACCGGGTAGCAGATCGGGTCATTGAGATCGTGGACGGTCATGCAGAATTTTATTCCGGAAACTATTCTTTCTATATTGACGAAAAACAGGCCCGCTTTAATTTACAGCTGAAGCAGTATGAGCAGGAACAGGCAAAGCTGAAGCAGCTGGGCTATACAGTAGAGCGCATGAAGGGCTGGGGCATTAACAACCGCACCCTTTACCGCCGGGCAATGTCCATCCAGCACCGTATGGAGCGTATTCGCAAAACAGAGCGTCCCAAAACGGAAAAAACCATGCATGCCACCTTCTCCCAGAAGGATTTTTCCGGCGACATGGTTTTTGAAATGAAAAATGTCAGCAAAAGCTATGGTGACAGAACCCTGTTTTCTGATGTGGAGCTGTCCGTAGAGGGCGGTGAGCGGATCGCGCTGTTAGGAGATAACGGAACAGGCAAATCCACTTTCATTAAGTGCTTGCTGGGTGAGGAGGACTGTGGGGGTAAGATCCGTTTCGGTCCTACTGTCAAGTGGGGATATCTGCCACAGATCATCCATTTTGACCATCCGGAGAGAAGCCTCTACGACACTATGCTTTATGAGAAGAATTGCACTCCCCAAATGGCCAGAGACCGGCTGGGCGCATTTCTTTTTCAAGGTGAGGACGTGTTCAAAAGCGTAGGCAACCTGTCCGGCGGTGAGCAGTCCCGCCTGCGGCTGTGCATGCTCATGGACGAAAAAATTAATTTGCTGATTTTGGACGAGCCTACCAATCATTTGGACATTGCTTCCCGGGAGTGGGTGGAGGCTGCCATTGAGGAATTTGAGGGCGTACTGCTGTTTGTTTCCCATGACCGGTATTTTATTGAGAAATTTGCAGAGCGCATCTGGCTTTTGGAGGATGGCGGCATTCGTGACTTTAAGTGCGGATACACCAAATACCGTTCTATCATTGAGCACGAAGCAGCGATAAAACAACCTGTGGTTACTGAGCCGAAGGAAAAAAAGCAAAAACCAAAGGGCGGTACAAAAGACACGGAAAAGCTGGTGCGTCGGCTGGAACGGGAGATCGAAAAACAGGAAGGTATGATCGCCCGGTTGGATACTGCCATTGAAGCGGCAGCTGCTGACTATCAGGAATTGACCCGATTGCTGGCAGAAAAGGAAGCTACGGAAACAGTTCTTATGGACTTGATGGAACAGTGGGAACAGGCGCAGCTATAAGCTTGACACACAGGTAAAACAGACCTATAATATGCAAAGATAAATGACTAAGGAGCGTTATAAATGAGTTCTTGCAATGGAAATTGTTCTTCCTGCGGAAGCGACTGCGCAGAGCGTAAGCAGGAGAGTTTGCTGGCGGAGCTGAATCCCAAGGCAAAGGTGAAAAAGGTGATTGCAGTTGTGTCCGGCAAGGGTGGCGTTGGTAAGTCTACAGTTACCGCGATGCTGGCAGTTGCCATGAACCGTCGCGGTAAGCGTACCGCTGTGTTGGATGCAGATATTACCGGACCTTCTGCGCCCACTGCGTTTGGCGTTAACGAATGTCAGGGCGCCAGTGAGGAAGGCTTGCTTCCTGCTATGACCACCACCGGAATTCAAGTGATGTCTATCAATTTGCTTCTGGATAATAACACTGACCCTGTTGTTTGGCGCGGACCTGTGATTGCCGGTGCGGTGAAGCAGTTTTGGACAGACGTGATCTGGGATGATGTGGATTATATGTTTGTGGACATGCCTCCCGGAACTGGCGATGTGCCGCTGACAGTATTCCAGAGCCTGCCTGTGGACGGGATCGTGATCGTTACCAGCCCGCAGGATCTGGTCTCTATGATCGTTGCCAAGGCAGTGAAAATGGCGAACATGATGCACGTGCCTGTGCTGGGATTTGTGGAGAATTATAGCTATTTGGAGTGCCCGGATTGCGGCAAGCGGATGAACGTCTTTGGGCAGAGTCGGCTGGATGAGGTGGCAGAAGCCTTCGGACTGCCTGTGCTGGCGCGGTTGCCCATTGATCCTATGATCGCAGAAAGCTTTGATAGCGGTCTGATGGAAACCGTAAAGACCGACAAGGTAGATTCTGTTTTGGATGCCATTGAAAAAGCGTAATAAAATGTAACCCGGTGAGCGGCACATTTTGCGTGCCGCTCACCGGGCAATTTTGGTTGACCAAAGTTAACCCCCGGCTCTGCCGGGGGCATAAAAAAGCTTTAGCGGAGAACAAAGAAATCAAAAAGAATCCCCCAATAGAGCAGAAGTGGTTTGCCGACCACACGTCTACAATAGAGAGGGATTCCAA
>JAZRUM010000084.1:0-1944 GCA_045652545.1 Faecousia sp.
AAGCCAAAGCCGGAACCGGCGAAAAAAAGCAGTTGGGTCTGTAAGATCTGCAACTATGTTTACGAAGGCGAAGAGCTGCCGGCAGATTTTGTTTGCCCTTGGTGCAAGCACGGTCCGGAGGACTTTGAAAAGCAATAAAAAATGAGAGCGGCAGCAAAACTGCCGGGCGCATTGCTATGTATCAAGATTGTTGCTGACGTGCCAAGATCTGTTGGATCAAGGCACGATTGGCTTTCATACGGACAAAATTGATGATAAAGAAAATAGGGGAAATAGTACCCAAAATGGCGTTGAAAACCAGCATACCCACATTGCCGCAGCGGTCATGGGCATAACGGAAATCGGTGTACAGACTGTTCAGATAGAAGGGGATCTTGTCGGCAGCTTTCCGGTTGACGATGCCGATGCCGATGAACGTACCGCCAAAGAACAGAGCGTACCACAGGTATATAACACCCAGCGTCTCAGTTACATAATCGCCAGCAGCAAGCATGATGATACCTAAAAGGAAGAACAGTGCGGCGAAAATGATTCCGAAGATCAGAAAAGCTTTTCCGGCAATGCTCCAGGCCTTCCGCTCCCAACGCAGCAGGCGGTGGGTCAGATCCAGAAATTCCTGCTCCTCAGAGAAGCTGTCGACGGGAGCAACCAGCGTGGTGGTCTGTACTTGCACCTGCGCGCCGCAGGCATTGCAAAAAGCAGCGCCCTCAGTCAGTTCTTTTCCACAATTGCGGCAAAAACTCATAAGAATATACCTCCATATAAAGATTTCTGCCTATAGCATAATGTAAGAAAAGAAAATAAGCAACCGAATTTGCAAAAATTTACAAATTATTTAGGAATGGTAATGGTCAACACGATCTGGCTGTCCGTCTCCCTCCGTTCGGAAACAGCAGGAACACCGGAGCGCTGAATGCGGGTCAATGTCTGGGTTACATTGCGCAAAAAACTGCCGATATCCGCCCGTAGGGGCTTTTCCTCCGGGGCGGACAGCAGAGAATCGATGTACTGCTCTGTCCGGGCAACGCTGAGCTGCAGCCGGGCGATGGTATCGATGACTTTCATTTTTTCCGGTTCTGAGGGCAACTTCAGCAGCACCCGGGCATGCCGTTCGCTTAGTCCCTTTTCCCGCAGCGCTTGCAGCACTTGGGGAGAATGCCGCAGCAGCCGTAGCTTGTTTGCCACGCAGCTCTGGCTTTTTCCCAGCAGCCGCGCCGCCTGTTCCTGACTCATGGACCACTGGTCCATCACTTTGCTGATTCCCCTGGCTTCTTCTATAAAATCCAAGTCTTGCCGCTGTAAATTTTCCACCAGTGCCGCCATGCCGGACTCTTTGTCGTCCATGGCCATAACGATGCAGGGAATTTCGGAAAGACCGGCAAGGATTCCTGCACGCAGCCGCCGCTCCCCTGCGATCAGTTCGTAAGTTGTACCCATTCGTCGTACCGACAGCGGCTGCAGAATTCCGTGTTGACGAATGCTGTCGGCAAGCTCGGAAAGGGCATCTTCCCGGAAGATCTTTCGCGGCTGGGCGGGATTTGTGCGGATCGACCGGGCAGGCAGAAACACCACCCGTCCGGTTTCCATATAGGTTTTCAGTTTCTGGCACTGCATTGCCCTTCCTCCTTGGTGTTTGGTGATACCCATTTTAACGGGAAAGGTTACAGAAAAACCACGAATCGGGCAATACGGGAAATAAAACTCCTCGACAGAATTTCCTATCGTTGCAAACCCTTTTTCTGTATGCTACAATAACCCAAACAGAGCGACAAAATGGATTTTGAGGATAGGAGTCGTTATGCAAACACGGAAATTATATTATGAAGATTGTATGCTGGCGGAATTTACTGCCAGGGTGGTAAGTTGCCGCCAGACGGAAAAAGGCTGGCTTGTTACTTTGGATGCCACTGCATAAGTCGGATCGTAGCCATGTCGTTCTGTGAG
>JAZRUM010000085.1:0-13065 GCA_045652545.1 Faecousia sp.
TCAAAACCCTTGCGTAGCAAGTATTTTGCTATTTTGGTTGTTTTGAGGCATTCCCTGTTTGAATAAATTATCATAGAAACGAAAAACCCAAACCGCCAAATATGGTTTTGACGGTTTGGGCCTTTTGTGACACTCTGAAAAAGCACGCAGGATAGCCTGCGTGCCTTTTATATGCAGTCTTAGATACGCTCGAACAAGGCGGAAACACCGATACCGCCGCCGCAGCAGGAGGAGACCAGGCCGTACTTGCCATTGGTGTTCTCCAAATGACGGATGGCAGCCATGGAAATTCGGGCACCGGATGCGCCGTTGGGATGGCCGAAGGCGATTGCGCCGCCGTTGGGGTTCCAATTGTTCATATTGATAGTCTCTCCGCTTATCTTCTCCATCTCACGGATGACACCCAGGTTCTGAGCAGCGAACGCCTCGTTGCACTCGAATACATCGATATCGGAGGGCTTCAGGCCCATCTTCTGCAAGACCTTCATGTTGGAGTAAGCAGGTCCAATGCCCATCAGCTTGGGATCCACGCCAACGTCTGCGCCGGCCACCCAACGAGCAATAGGAGTATAACCCAGCGCTTTTGCCTTCTCTTCGGTCATGACCAGCAGTGCACCGCCGCCGTCGTTTCTGCCGGAAGCGTTGCCGGCAGTGGTAACACCGCCTTCGTAGATCGCCTTCAGTTTAGCAAGGCCCTCAGCGGTGGTTTGAGGCCGGGGATGCTCGTCCTTATCCACGATGATCTCAGGGGTCTTTTTGGTAGCAGGGATCACCACAGGGATCACCTGATTATCCAGGAAGCCGTTAGTCATGGCAGCGGCAGACAGCTGCTGGCTGCGCAGTGCATAAGCGTCGCACTCCTCACGGGAGATGCCCCAGGTCTTTGCCATCAAGTCAGAGACCTGGATCATGATGATATTGTCCTCGGGCTTTGGAGTCAGGTTGCTGGGGAATGCGGTAGGAGGAATCATCTTATAGGGCTCCTGAGAGGTGGAGAACTTGAAGAAGCGCTGGCTGAAAGACTCTGCACCGGCGACAACAATACAGTCAGCATCACCTGCCATGATCCGGTAGGCAGCATGGTTCATAGCGGCAATAGCAGAGCCACACTGCATCTCAACAGACACTGCGGAGGTTTCGTAAGGAAGGCCTGCCTGCAAAGATGCATAACGACCCGGATTAGGACAACGGGCATCGCCATTGGCAGTGCCAAAGTACACAGCGTCGATCTCCTTGGTGTCCAGCGCATTGCGCTCGATCAGCTTGGAGATGGTCATTGCGCCCAGATCAGCAGTATGGAACTGCTTCAAGCCGCCGCCCAATCTGCCAAAGGGGGTACGAACGCCGTCAACAATAACGATATTTTTCATAGTAATCGCTCCTTATGTATTTATTTTTCAGATGTTAGTAGAATACCACAGACAGGCAAAAGTGTCAACACGCTTGCACCGCTGTTTGAAAATAAAATCTTTTTCTTTTCTGGAACATTCCTCCATTTTTGTGCTTTCAGCCTTGACATAGGAATGGAACTGAACTAAAATAACTACGTTAGAGAAATTTAAGGAGGAGCCTACATATGAGCAAACCGTTAGAGGGCATTAAGGTACTGGACTTGACAACTTTCGTCGCCGCTCCCGTATGTGCCCGTATGCTGAGTGATCTCGGTGCCGAGGTCATTAAAATCGAGCCCCCCAAGGGCGACGCATGGCGTGAAACCAGCCGGAATTTCAACGTTTCCCGGTTCGGTGACCACATGAACCCCGTTTTTGACATCTACAACTCCGGCAAAAAGATGATCTCTCTGAACCTGAAGAGTGCAGAGGGTATGGAGATCTTCTGGAAGCTGATGGCACAGGCAGATGTGTTTGTCACCAACAACCGTCCCGATGCTCTGAAGCGCCTGGGCATTTACTACGAGGATGTGAAGGATCGCTTCCCCGGTCTGATCTACGCACTGATCCTCGGCTATGGAGAGACCGGTCCCGAGGCCTCCACCCCCGGCTTTGACGTGACTGCCTTCTGGGCACGCAGTGGCTTCCTGCGGGATATGGCACTGACCGACGGTGAATATCAGCCTCTGATGCCGCCCTCCGGCGCTGGCGACACCGTCACCGGCACCAACCTGTGCACACAGATCTGCGCTGCGCTGATCCGCAAGATGCGTACCGGTGAAGGTGACTTTGTCCGTTCCTGTCTGTATCAGAGCGGTATCTTCACCTTTGGCTGCATGCAGCTGGCTACCCAGCAGCCCGGCGGCCGTCAGTATCCCAGAAGCCGTACTGCAGGCGGCAGCGCAGGCGGCGTTACCGGCACCTACTGCTGCTCCGACGGCGAATGGCTGTTTATGGCAAACGGCGGCTCTGCTGTGTTCATGCCCCGCATTTTCAACATGATCGGACGGCCCGAGCTGTGTGATGACAAGCGCTATATGGATAAGGACGAAGCCGCAAAGCCCGAAAACATTCTGGGCATCTATCAGCTGTTGAAAGAGGCCTTCCTGACCAAGCCCCGTGCTGAGTGGCTGCATCTGGCCAAGGAGTATGACATTCCTGTTGTCAAGATGAACCACTTCTGTGAAACTGCCACCGATGAACAAGCAATTGCCAACGGTTTTGTTGAAGAGATGGTTTATGAAAACGGCGACAGGATCATGATGCCCACCATGCCTCTGATGATGGAATCTCTGGGTCAGGTCAAGACCAAGATCACCCCCCGTATCGGCGGCGACACCGAAGAAGTCCTGCTGTCTTTGGGTTACACTCAAGCCCAGATCGATACAATGGCAGCTGCAGGCTCCATACGTGTATGTGAGAAGTAATCAGGAGTAATTGCAATGTGAACATTGTTCTGAGAAGACTGCGCAGGCGCTGTATGATTTCGCTGCAAAGACCGGTAAGACCCCCATCCTCATCAAAAAGGAGATTGAGGGTTTCATCGCAAACCGGGGTTTAGCTGCTATCCAAGCCGAAGTTCGTGGTCTGGTAGAACAGGGTTACTGCACGCCTCAGGAAGTGGATATCGCCTGCGAGAACGGACTGAACCACCCCATGGGCCCCTTCCGTTTGAACGACCTGACCGGACTGGATCTGGCACTGGATATTTTGCAATGGAAATATGACGAAACCGGTGTAAAGCCTGTTGGCTACGATCTGATCAAGTCCTATGTTGATAAGGGTTGGTACGGCAAGAAATCCGGTCGCGGTTTCTATGAGTACGACAAAAAGTAATTAACAAACCACAATATACGCCACCCCCTGTGTAGTGATTTCCTACACAGGGGGTATTTTATCGCTTGTCAACTATGCTAACACAGCTATTACGTTCTGTTAAGGATTTTTGAATTTTCATTTTCAGCTTTGCTTCAGCGAAAAAATGTAATATAATAAAAGTAGCTTTAGGAGGATATTATGAAAATTCTTATAATTGAAGATGAAAAAATGTTAGCAGATTCCCTAAAAGCACTCCTGCAAAATAAGGGATTTGAGGTAGAAGCCGTTTATGACGGGGAAAACGGGGTGGAATATGCAGAGCTTGGTATTTATGATCTTCTTATCCTGGATGTCATGATGCCGGGCTTAAATGGCTATGAGGTGGCTCGCAGAGTCCGCAGCAAACGTTGCGCAACACCGATTTTGATGCTCACAGCAAAATCCGGACTTGAGGATCGAATCGAAGGCCTCAACGCAGGCGCAGACTACTATCTGACTAAGCCATTTGATACTCGGGAGCTGCTGGCATGCATCAACGCACTCCTGCGCAGACAGGGTAATCAAGTAGATGAATTGGTATACGGCAACACCGCACTGGACCTTGCGTCCGGGATGTTGGTTTGTGGAGAAAATCGTGTACGCCTTTCTGCCAGAGAGTTTGATGTGATGCGATTCTTGCTCCAATCACGGGGTCAAAATTTATCCAAAGAAGTAATTCTTGCCCGGATATGGGGTTATGATTCCAACGCTGTGGAAAATCATGTAGAGGTTTACGTTGGCTTTCTGCGAAAAAAGCTGCGTTCCATTGGTTCTAACTTAAGGATCACCGCCATTCGTCGTCTCGGTTACCATTTGGAGGTTGATGAAACTTGCTGAAAAAACTGCAATTAAAATTCATTTTAATAAACATGGGCATTGTAATGGCAATGCTACTGGTAATCTTTGCCACAGTGTTTCATTTTACAAAATCCGACCTAAAACGCCAATCCGACAGTATGTTGCAAATCCTCAGTCAAAGTACACGGCAACCGGGTGGTTTTCGTGATCCCGGACGAGAGGTACAACTGCCCTACTTTGTAATCCAGGTATATCTGAACGGTGAGCTGCAGGTTATAGGACGAACCTACTATGATTTGACAGATGAGAATTTTCTGAAAGAACTGGTAACACAGGTTTATTTCGCAAACAAACCAGAAGGTGAGATCCCACAGTATGCTTTGCGATACACAACGTTTTCCTATATGGGCGCACAAAAAATCATCTTTCTGGACATTTCCAGTCAAGATGCAGCCCTGTCTTCTCTGATTCAAAGCAGCATGTTGATTGGCGTTGTAAGTATACTGGTATTTCTTGTTATCAGCATTTTACTGGCTCGCTGGTCTGTCAGACCAGTGGAAAGCGCTTGGATAAAGCAACGGCAATTTGTTTCCGATGCTTCCCACGAGTTAAAGACACCACTGACTGTAATTCTCAATCATTCGGAACTTTTATCAGATCCCGGTTATGATGAGAAGAGCAAAGCACAGCTTTCCCAAAATATTATCACAATGACCCATAGAATGCGCGCACTGGTGGAGGGCATGCTGGAACTTGCCCGTGCGGATAACGGTAAACTTCAGGAATCATTTGTAACACTGGATATGAGCAAGCTGACAGAGGCAGCATTGCTTCCCTTTGAGCCGGTCCTTTTTGAGAAAGGCATCACTTTGGATTTCCGGCTTGCTCCGGACATTCAAATCAAAGGCAGCGAAAACCATTTGCAACAGCTGATTGGCATTCTGCTGGACAATGCCGGAAAATATGCAGCGCCCGGCATCGTCAATGTTACCTTTTCCAAGTTAGGGCGCAACAGTTGTCAGTTGACCGTCGCTAATCCCGGTCAACCAATCCCCAGTAATGAGCTGGAAAAGATTTTTGACCGTTTCTACCGTGGGGATGCCGTCCGCACAGGAAACGGCAGTTTTGGTCTTGGTCTTTCCATTGCACAAAGCATCGTACAAAACCACGGCGGCAAGATTTGGGCGGAAAGCAACCCAACCGGCAACTGCTTCTTTGTTCAATTACCTATGCTATAATTAAAAAACAGCGGAGTTTCCTCCGCTGTTTTTTATTGAATTGAAACAACTGAACCGTCTGGTGATAGCGTAACGATTTGCAAAGGAATTTGCTTACCGGTAGCTTCCAACGCTTTATTAACAGCAAACGGGAGTCCTCCACAGCAGGGCACTTGCATTCGCAGCACCGTGATGCTGCGGATATTATTTGTAAATATCTGCTCCAGTTTCTGACTGTAATCCACACTGTCTAACTTGGGACAACCGATGACCGTTACCCTGCCCTGCATGTAATCCGTGTGAAAACTACCGCAAGCATAAGCGCAACAATCTGCCGCAATCAGCAGATCTGCCCCCTCAAACCACGGCGCATTGGCGGGCACAAGCTTTAACTGCACAGGAAAATTCCGCAACTGTCCTGGCATACGCAGCTGTGATGCTTGTTTTGCTGCCAGGACCGCTTCTTCATTATAGGCTGCCGCTTCCCGCTCCTCAAATGTAATTGCACCGGTAGGGCAAGCCGGCAAACAATCGCCCAATCCGTCGCAATAATCATCCCGAAGGAGGGTTGCTTTCCCCTGCACCATGCCAATCGCCCCCTCATGGCAGGCTTTTGCGCACAAGCCACAACCGTTACATCTTTCCTTATCAATGGTAATAATTTTCCGGATCATGCTACGCCCTCCTTCTTTTGACAATGTTCTTCCGCAGCACGTTTTTTCTGTTCCTCGGCAATTTTCATCATGTGTGCGTACATTTCCTCCCCCACACACTGCTTTGCGTATTCGCACCATTGGACGCAGCTGAGTGTATCATTATAGGCAACAAACCCGCATTTTTCACAGGCCATCTGGGTATCGATAGAAAACATCTCAATGACACTGCCACAATGGGGGCAAATTTTCTCCTGAATTGTAGGGGTTCTGGGTTTCCCCTGGCATCCTCCCATAATCATATACATCACTCCTTACTTGACTTTGTAAAATAAGTATAGTATATTGGCATAGGTATGTATGTTGGATTTCCAACAAAGGAGGCACTTATGGAAAAATATTTTGGTGTTTTAAGCAATTGCCCATTATTCAAAGGAATCGACAAGGCCGACATTGCCGGTCTACTGGCCTGTCTGGGTGCATCTGTCCGGTCAGTTGCAAAAGACTGTCAGATTCTTGCAGAAGGTGATGCGGCCAGCTTTGTGGGAATATTACTGTCCGGCAGTGGAGAAATTGTCAATCAGGATATATACGGTAACCGCAGCATCATTTCCCGGATCCAAACCGGTGAACTGTTTGGCGAAAGCTTTGCTTGTGCCGGTGCGCAAACCCTTCCGGTCAGCGTCATTGCATGCCAATCTTGCGATGTAATGCTCATTGATTGCCGACGCATTACAACCAGCTGTACCAACGCCTGCAGCTTTCATAACCAGATGATTTTTAACCTTTTGCAGATTGTAGCTTCCCGTAATTTGGAATTTCATCAGAAATTGGAAATCATGTCCCGACGCAGTACCCGAGACAAACTGATGACATATTTGCTCTCAGAAGCGAAACGAACCGGTAGCAAGCAATTTACAATCCCCTATAATCGGCAAGCATTGGCGGATTATCTGGGTGTAGAGCGCAGCGCAATGTCTGTTGAACTGAGCAAACTGCAAAAAGACGGTATTTTAAAAACCAACCGAAGTCACTTTATCCTTTGCTCCTAAAAAACTGCCGCAAGAACAACTCTTGCGGCAGTTTTTATTCAATTCGACTTATCAACCGTTATCCCCAAACAGTTTCTCTATCAATTTATGACCCTTCGGCTGATAAATCCCGGTAGCTTTCGCATCCTTTTCGCTATAACGTCCAATGGCTCGACGCTGATGTGTGCTGTCATAGAGTACGTATGGAACGGCATCTGATGTATGGGTACGGCACCGGATTGGGGTTGGATGGTCCGGCAAAACCAGCAATCTGTACGGTTCGCCGGATGCGTCCATAGCTTGCTTGACAGGAGCGATCACCCGACTGTCCAGATATTCGATGGCTTTGACTTTATTTTCAACATTGCCTTGATGTCCCATCTCATCCGGCGCTTCGATATGGATATAAGCAAAGTCACAGCCATCATGCAAAAGCGCATGAACAGCAGCCTGTGCTTTCCCCTCATAATTGGTATGTAAAGAACCGGTAGCGTTGGGCACCTCAGGTGCCTGCATACCTGCGCCTACTGCAATTCCTTTTAAAAGATCAACAGCAGAGATCATAACGCCCTGTTTGCCTGTCTTTTCCATAAAATTCTGCAAAGAGGGTTTTGTTCCGGCACCCCAAAACCAAACAGAATTGGCCTTGTTCTTTCCCTGCTGCGCACGCTGTATGTTTAACGGGTGCTCGTTGAGGAGGGCATAGCTTTTCTCCATCATATTGCGGAATTCCCGGTCCTCGGGCAGAAACGGTTGGATCACCTGCCCCAAGTGGTCATGGGGTTGGTGCAAATCCAGCACCTTGCCGTGCTTCCAAACCATAATATTTCGATAGCTGGTGCCGGTGTAGAATTTGAATTCCTCTGTAGTAAGATGCTGGCGTATGGTATCCATAAGCACATCGGCATCCTGTGTGGATATCTCACCGGAAGAGTGGTCAACTATGGTTTTTTGCGGAAATGTCTCCGTCTCCGTCAAAGTGACAATGTTGCATCGGAAAACTACATCATCCTCTTCCATTTTCACACCAACGCTCAGCGCTTCCAGTGGAGATCTTCCGGAATAGTTTTCTTCCGGATCATATCCCAACACAGACAGATTGGCAACGTCACTTCCGGGCTTCATAGAATCGGGAACGGTCTTTACCAAACCCAATTCTCCCTTACCTGCCAATTCATCCATCAATGGGGTATGGGCTGCCTCGAGAGGCGTTTTTCCACCCAACTGTTCCAATGGCTCATCCGCCATTCCATCGCCTAGAATAATAATATACTTCATCATCAGACCTCTTTCTACTGCATGCAAATATATTTATAACATATTAGCACCATTTAAATTTAAATACAATACAAATTTTCTTTTCATTCTTAGTTTTTTAATAAAAATGTATGGGCTTACCCATTGACACATAAACTAATTTCGCATAACATTATGTTCATAAACTATTAAAAGGTTATTCAGCAACATTTCAGTATCCTGAGATACACTATAACCATGAAAAGAAAAGGAGAAATTTCCATGGATAATAATGAAAATAATACACCTTGGACATACCAGTCTGAGCAGCCCACACCGGATGAAGAATCAAAGCAGGCAGAATCGACACAGACCCAATGGGAGCATGCTCCACAGCAACCGCAGTTTCACTTCGAATCACCTGCTCCTAAAAAGCAGAAAAAGAAAACCGGCACCGGAAAGATCGTTGCAGTGGCGCTTTGCTGTTCTCTGATCGGTGGCATTTTAGGTGCTGTAGGCGGCGTGTTGGCTACGCAACAGCTTCCGTCCAATATTCCTGCAGGCAGTACCAACGTTCTTGAGGGCGAGCGAGAGAATAGTGTTATTGACATTCATAAGATCGACACAAGCAAGACCATGACCCCTGCAGAGGTCTATGCCGCCAATGTGAATTCCACTGTTGGTATCACCAGCTCCATTACCACTAATTTTTGGGGTTATCAGACCACCTCACCTGCTTCCGGTTCCGGCTTTATCATTTCTAAAGACGGCTATATTCTGACCAATCATCACGTAATTGAAGGATCCAGTGCAATCACAGTTTCTTTTTATGACGGCACCAGTAAAGAAGCTAAGCTGATCGGCTACGATGCCAGCAACGACATTGCCGTTCTGAAAGTAGAAGCAGAAAATCTCACACCTGTGATCCTAGGTGATTCCGACAATCTGAATGTGGGCGACACCGTTCTTGCCATTGGCAACCCCTTGGGCGAACTGACTTTCACTCTGACTGTAGGTGCTGTCAGTGCACTGGACCGGGAAGTTACCACCTCTAACGGTGTGACTATGGACCTGATGCAGACCGACTGCGCCATTAACTCCGGCAACTCCGGTGGCGCACTGTTTAACCTCTACGGCGAAGTTATCGGCATCACAAACGCTAAGTATTCCAGCAACGGTTCTAGTAGCGAAGCATCCATCGATAACATTGGTTTCGCAATTCCCCTGAACAACATTCGTTCCATTGTAAAAAGCCTAATCGAGAACGGATATATTTCCAAACCCTATATCGGTGTCTCTGTCACAGACGTCAGCGAAGAGACCCAAAGCTACGGTTTGCCCAACGGCGCAGCAGTTAAGGAAGTTGTAGCAGACAGTCCCAGCGCAAAGGCCGGCCTGCAGATCAACGACATCATTACCCATGTAGACGGTCAGCAGATCACCGGTTCGTCCGATCTTGTCAGTATCGTTGGTGATTGTACCGTAGGACAGGTTCTCAAGCTGACAGTGTACCGTCAAGGTGTGAGCATGGATGTAGAGCTGACTGTGGGTGAACAGATTCAGCAGGGCATTCAGCAGGAAGCAAAGCCGCAACAGCAGCAACAACAGTCCTCTGAAGGAATTTCCCCCAACTTCCCTTTCTGGGGATTCGGTTTCTAAATCAAGCATGAAAGCCGCCCATTAATGGGCGGCTTTCCGATTATTCCGAGTTATTTTACAATACATCTTGCCACATGGACACCGCTGGCAGAAGCATGGGACAGCGAATGGGTAATGCCGCTACCGTCACCGATAATGTATAAACCCTCGTGGCAGCACTGGAGACTTTCGTCCACTGCAACTTCCATGTTATAGAACTTCACTTCAACACCGTACAGCAGGGTATCATCGTTGGCAGTGCCCGGTGCGATTTTGTCCAGTGCATAGATCATCTCAATGATACCGTCCAGCAAACGCTTAGGCAGCACCAAACTCAGGTCGCCGGGCGTTGCGTTCATGGTAGGCGTTGTAAAGGATTCTTCAATTCGCTTCGCAGTACTGCGCTGACCCCGGATCAGATCACCGAAACGCTGGACCATCACACCGCCACCGAGCATATTGCTCAGGCGCGCGACAGATTCCGCATAACCGGTGGAATCCTTAAATGGCTCAGAAAAATGTTTAGAAACAAGCAGTGCAAAATTGGTGTTGCCTGTTTGTTTTGCCGGATCTTCATAACTGTGGCCGTTGACTGTGACAATACCGTTTGTATTTTCACTGACCACTTCACCCTTGGGATTCATGCAGAAAGTACGGACCCGGTCGCCGTATTTTTCAGTGCGGTAGACGATCTTGCTTTCGTACAGCTCATCGGTCAGATGGGAGAAAATTTCCGCAGGCAATTCCACCCGGACGCCAATATCCACTCGGTTGGATTGGGTAGGAATCTTCAGATCTTTGCAAACACACTCCATCCACTTACTGCCGCTGCGTCCCACAGACACGATACATTTATCGCAGGTGAACTCTTTGTCGCCACAGACGGTCCGATAGCCAGCCTCTCCTTTTTCAATCTTATCTACAGAGGTGTTAAAGAAAAAGTCAACTTTATCTTTCAAATGTGCATAGAGGTTTTCCAGTACCACATAATTGATATCCGTACCCAAATGCCGCACTGAGGCATCCAGCAGGTACAGGTCGTTCTGCATGCATATCTTCTTAAATTTAGAGCCGGCTGTGGTATAGAGCTTTGTTCCCTCACCGCCAAATTGCATATTGATCTGGTCTACATAGTGCATCAGGTCTAATGCTTTCTTCTTGCCGATATACTCATGGAGCGTACCGCCAAAATCATTGGTGATGTTGTATTTTCCGTCAGAGAATGCGCCTGCTCCGCCAAAACCGCTCATAATGGAGCAGCTTTTGCACCCAATGCAAGCCTTTATTTTTTCGCCGTCGATGGGGCATTTCCGCTTATTCAAAGGATTGCCTGCTTCAAATACAGCAATCTTCAGATCCGGTGAACGCTCAATTAACTCATATGCAGAATAAATACCGCCGGGACCAGCGCCAATAATAATAACATCATAGTGCATAGATATCCCTCCAAAGCATAATAAATGTCTACCGAGCATATTCGGTAGACAACCATTTTCAGTGGTTGGCAGAAACAATTAACGTCAGTATTTTATCATAGCTCTATCAAAAAATCAACATTTGCCCAATCTATATACTTGATAGTTGAAGATTTCTCCTCTTTGTAGTATATTAAATTATAGAATGAAAGAATCCGTAAAGGAGTACCATCATGAAAATTTCTGAAATTCTGGCTAAATGCGACCATACCCTATTGGCGCAGACCGCAACCTGGGCAGATATAAAAGCAATATGCGATGACGGCATGAAGTATAAAACCGCTTCTGTTTGCATTCCCGCAAGCTTTGTAAAGCAAGCTAAGGAATATGTGGGCGATCAACTGGCAATTTGCACGGTAATCGGTTTCCCCAACGGATATGCTACCACCGCAGCTAAGTGTTATATGGCATACGACGCCGTATCCAATGGCGCTGATGAGGTGGACATGGTCATTAATATCGGATGGGCAAAGGAAGGCAGGTGGGATGCGCTGACCGATGAGATCCGTCAAATAAAAGCCCACTGCTGCGGAAAGCTCCTGAAGGTCATTATTGAGACTTGTTTATTGACTGACGAAGAAAAAATCGCCATGTGTAAAGTAGTCACCGAAGCAGGCGCAGACTATATCAAAACCTCCACCGGTTTCTCCACCGCAGGCGCAACTTTTGCAGATGTGGAGCTATTTGCAAAACATATTGGTAATAACGTAAAAATCAAGGCAGCCGGTGGTATTTCCAGTTTGGATGACGCAGAAAAATTTATTGCGTTGGGCGCTTCCCGTTTGGGAACCTCTCGAATCGTAAAGCTTGCAAAAGCAATGGAAACCGGAAATGTAGCCAATAATGACGGCAGCTATTAAGGAGGTATCATTTATGTTGCATACACCAACTCCCCACATCAGTGCAAAACCGGGTGATTTCGGCAAAACCGTTTTAATGCCCGGCGATCCACTGCGTTCAAAATTTATTGCAGAAAACTTTCTTGAAAATCCGGTACTGGTAAACAATGTTCGTGGCGTTCACGGCTACACAGGTACCTACAAAGGTGTGAAAGTATCCGTAATGGCTTCCGGTATGGGAATGCCGGCCATCGGAATCTATTCTCACGAACTTTACAACGGTTACAATGTAGAAAATATTATTCGTGTCGGTTCTGCAGGCTCTATTCAAGAGCACGTCAACTTGTATGACTTGGTCATTGCCCAAGGTGCTTGTACAGACTCTAATTTTGCCGCGCAATTTCATCTTCCGGGGACTTTTGCGCCCATTGCTTCCTATGATTTACTAAGCGCTGCTGTAGAAGCTGCCAAAAATGCTGGAGCTGTTTATCACGTAGGCAACGTCAACTCCTCTGACGTTTTTTATGGCGACCATACTGGTGTCCCAGAGGGTTTAGACAGCGTTTACGGACTAAAAAAAATGGGTGTTCTGGCATTGGAAATGGAAGCCGCCGCACTTTATATGAACGCTGCCCGCTATGGCAAGCGTGCTCTATGCATCTGCACCATTTCCGACCATGTTCTTAAGGGTGTGGAAACCACCTCTGAGGAACGGCAGACTGCTTTCACCACCATGATGAAAGTTGCATTGGACGTGGCAGTTGCCATGGAGAATAAATAATTGCTTTATAGTCAAAACCTCCGGCTAAGCCGGAGGCTTGATTAAGCCCTAGAAGGGCATTTTGCAGACTATTGCCCCTAAAGGGGCCCCGAACGGTTTGCCGACCGCATTCCTTTCTCGGGCCGCCCCTTAAGGGGCATTTTCTGTGC
>JAZRUM010000086.1:0-7641 GCA_045652545.1 Faecousia sp.
GCCGAAATTGCAGGCGAATTCGTAATATTTCTCTGCACGGGCGTGGTGCTCCGCGCAGCGAATCTAAAATATTAATGATTGCCGGGGGCAATCATACCTAAATTAAACAATGGTCGCCCCTACATCCAATAACGAAACTGCTCAACAAGCCGACATTTGAAGAGGTAATTTTTATGGAACTCAGAGTTTTTCCCGTTGGCTCTTATCAGACCAACTGCTATATGGCATGGGAAGCCGGCAGCGAAAGCTGCATCGTAATTGACCCGGGCTTCCAGCCGGAATATCTTCTGGAGCAGCTGCAGCTGCTGCGCAAAACGCCCGCTGCGATTCTGCTGACCCACGGTCACTTTGACCACGTTGGCGGTGTAAAGGCAATGGCTGAGCAAATCGGCTGCCCGGTGTATATCCATGAGGCAGACCTTTGCCTGAGTCCCCAGTTCACCGGCGGCGAGCTGTATCACACCCACACCTACCGGGAGGGGGACACGCTGGAGCTTGCAGGACTTACGTTGCAGGTGCTGCACACCCCCGGTCACACCCCCGGAAGCGTGTGCCTGCTTTGCCAAGACGTAATGTTTGCAGGAGATACGCTGTTTGCCGGCACTTGCGGCAGAACGGATTTCCCCTACAGCGACCCTTGCAAAATGCGTGACTCTCTTGCAAGGCTGGCAGCGCTGGAGGGAAATTATCATGTGCTGCCCGGTCACGGAGAGGACTCTACCTTGGACGTAGAGCGAAAGACCAACCCCTTTCTGCAGCTATGATTGATCTGAAGCTTTGCGGTCATGAGGACCGCTATGCCGTGGAGCAGCTATGCCTTGCCCTGTTCGATATTTCCGCACAGGTGCAGGTGGTCTCCACATTGCACCGGGGAAAAACGTGGCTCACTGCCACCACCTGTGTCACCCTTGCAGGCAAAACCACCAAAGCCAGCAAGCGTTTGCGATCCGATGCCGAAACCGTTCCCTTGCGTCGCCGTATTTTGCAGCAAAGTCTGTATTTAGCGGCAATTCCTCATTTGCAGGCTGTTCCTGTCTGGGGTGCGCTAGCAGGGGTACGCCCCACCAAGATCACCACAAAACACCTTCTGCAGGGCGGCACCCGGCACTCGGCAGACAAGCTTTTAAGGGACGTGTATTTCGTTACGGAAGCAAGACGGCAGCTGGCTCTGGACTGCTCTGCATCCACGGTCCGTGCAAACGCCCTTTTGGATAAAAACGATATTTCCCTGTACATCGGCATCCCATTTTGCCCCACCCGTTGCGCATACTGCAGCTTTGTCAGCCGCAGCATCGGCAAGCGGACGGACCTGTTGGAGCCGTATTTGCAGGCGCTTCATAAAGAACTTTCTTTTACCGGCAAGCTGATTGCCGGGTCCGGCAAAACCGTGCGCAGCATTTATATTGGCGGCGGAACGCCCACCACCTTGTCATCCCGGCAAATGGCCACTCTTCTGGACGCAGTGCGCAACAGCTTTGACTTAAGCCGCTGTCTGGAATTTACGGTAGAGGGTGGCAGACCCGATACCCTTTCGGAAGAAAAGCTCCGGGTGATTTTTGAACACGGCGCTGACCGAATGAGCATCAATCCCCAAACCATGGTAGACAGCGTGCTGCGCTCCAGCGGCAGACCCCACACCGCCCAAGCGGTGCTGGACCGCTACCAAGATGCAGTGACTGCCGGTTTCCGGGATATCAATATGGACCTGATCGCAGGCCTGCCTGCTGACAATTTCGATGGCTTCTGCCACTCCCTGGACACCGTGGCAAAGCTGAACCCCTCCAACATCACCGTGCACACCCTTTCTCTGAAAAAGGGCGCTGACCTGTTTGAACAGAAGGTGCAGCTCCCGGGTATAGAAGACGTGACCCGCATGGTGGAATACGCCAACGAAACCCTGCGCGGCCTGGGCTATAAGCCTTACTATCTGTACCGGCAAAAATATATGTCCGGCAGCTTTGAAAATGTAGGCTGGAGCCGGGACGGACGGGATTGTCTGTATAACATTTACATGATGGAGGAGCTGCACACCATCGTGTCTTTAGGCGGTGGCGGTATGAATAAGGCCAATCTGCCTGACGGCACGCTCCAGCGCTTCCATAACCCCAAATTCCCGGAACAGTACATTGAACAACTGGACAGCGTTCTGCAGCAAAAAGAAGAACTGTTTCAGCTTATTTAATCAAATTCCAGTTTATCGAGCTGTCTATCGATAGAATTCGTAGGGGCGAGCATTGCTCGCCCGGCGGCACAATGTTGCGTATGCGCCGAAATTGCGGGCGAATTCGTAAAGTTTCTCTGCACGGGCGTGGTGCTCCGCGCAGCGAATCTAAAATATTAATGATTGCCGGGGGCAATCATACCTAAATTAAACAATGGTTGCCCCTACATCCAATAATGAAACAGCTCGCTAAACTGGAATTTGAAGATGGAAGCAACGATGATTACAGCGCCGTGCGTGCAAAAAAATTCCGGGATGCGGATGCATCCCGGAATGCTTTTAAAACTTAGGCAGCTTTTGCAACTGCGGTGATGTGGGTGTTCACACCCTCGTACCAGTACAGGAAGCCTTCCATGTCCACAACATCGCCTTCTTTCAGGTCAGCGAATGCTTTGTACACATTGGTCTCGGGATCGGTCAGGTAGCGCTCCACGCAGAAGCTGTACTCGCCCTCGCCCTTGGCAACAGTGACGTAAATGTCGTCACCGGGCTCGCCGTTCTTGTACTCGATCTTCTTGATGGTCAGACCCTTGAAAGAGACCTTCTTGTTCTGGTGCTTGATCAGATCGTCGGTGCCCAGCAGGTCGGTTACGTCCATAGGCTCAGCAACAAAGGTGTCAGCGCCTTCTACAAAAGTAAAGGTAGCGTCAACGATCTCCACTTCGCCGGACCACTCAGCCTTGTAGCCCTCCACCAAAATCTTGGTGCCGGGAACCAGCTTGGCAGCGTCTTCCTCGGAGCAAGCCAGCTCGTAGATGAAGTAGGCGCCGTCAGCATCCTGTGCGTAAACGGTGATCTTGTTGTCCCACCAGGACTGGGTAGCCTGCACATAGCACTGGACGGTCACTGCATCGTCGATGGCAGCAGCGTCGTACTCAGCGTAGGTCATAACAGCGGGGGTTTCCTCGCCGGTGGTAGCCTCGGTGGTCTCCACTGCAGGAGCGGTGGTGGTCTCCGGTGCGTTGGTGGTTTGTCCGCAGGCAACCAGAGCCAAAGCTATGGTCAGAGCCAGCAGCATTGCGATCAGCTTTTTCATTTTGATACACTCCTTAAAATATGTGTCTTGGGGTTGGAAACGTACAAGGTCATTATACAAAGTTTTTCGGTAAAATCAATATCTTTTCACGGAATTCATATAAAAATTTAAATACGCTGCAATCTGTTTGATCTGTGGAGAGATCATACAGAGCCACAGGGAATTGCAGCAGACCCGGCAGAGGAAACCCCTCTTTTCTTTGTGCAGTTTTGCTGCGCTGCTGTAGCAAGAAACCGGCAAAAGGGCTTTAGGATAATTAAAATATGTTGTTATGTAAAGTTGAGCAAGTAATTTTTGTGCAATATGTCAAGTTTTGGCATCTGTTTTTGTGCGAAACGTTATATTGTAATTACGCTCCAAATGTGATAAACTTATGTCACGGATAAATGGGTTGTTGCACCCTTTATTTGAGTCTGTGCTGTAGCGGAATACTTTTCGTTCCAATAGGTGTTTCCCACAGCTGCAGTACATACATATGTAGGGGGACAGATCCCCAAAACGTAAATCAGAGGAGGAAAATTAAGTGAAAAAGTTTTTAGCAATCGTTTTGGCACTGGCTTGCGTTCTGAGCCTGTGCGCTTGCGGCGGCAACACCGGTAACAGCGGCAACGAAGGCAACGAAGGCAACGAAGGCGCTGCCAGCGGTGAAAAGGTTAAGCTGACCATCGGCCTGCCTACCAACGCTAACGTCCTGAACCATGACGACAATGCGCTGACCAAGTGGATCGAGGAGAAGTGCAACGTGGAGCTGACCTTCATGGAGTACGGCGGCGCCGCTGCTGACATTAAGACCCAGATCTCCACCACCATCGCTGCTCGTCAGGAGCTGCCCGACATTCTGTTCGGTATTGCGCTGGGCGAAGAGCTTGTCTCCACTTACGGCAAGGAAGGCTATCTGCAGGACCTGACCAAGTACTACCAGGACAAGGAAGGCGCTTCCAAGATCTTCTGGGATCGTATGACAAATGAGCTGTCCGAGGAAGATCAGCAGTATGTGATCAAGCAGATCACCGATATGGATACCGGTAGCATCTACTGTGTCCCCCAGGTTGAAGTCTCTCTGGTCGATCCCCTGCGTTGGCAGGCATGGATCAATCAGGAGTGGCTGGATAAGCTGAACCTGAAGGCTCCTACCAACAATGAGGAACTGCTGACTGTCCTGAGAGCATTCAAGACTAAGGATCCCAACGGCAACGGCATGGCTGACGAGATTCCTCTGTTCGGTTCTCAGAAGGCCGATAACTCCAGACCTATCGAGTGGCTGATTAACCTGTTCTGCTACTACAACGTTAACCGCCAGTACAACGTGGGCAAGGATGGCAAGTTGTACCCTGTATTCACCACAGATGAATACCGTGAGGCTTTGAAGTTTGTCAACCAGCTCTACAAGGAAGAACTGTTGACCTCCCTGGCATGGACCACTTCCGCCAGCGAAATGAAGACCATCACTACCCCCGCCAACGGCACGGCTATGTGTGGCATCTTCCTGGGTCACCTGACCGGCACCATTGCCCCCGGAAACGAGGTTCTGTATCAGTATGCTCCTCTGCAGACTTGGGGCAACGTGGTCGCTGATGACATCACCTGCAGCCTCAACACCTTCATTACTGAGTCCTGCGAGAACGTGGACAGAGCGTTCGAGATGCTGATGACTCTGTGGTCTTGGGATGGCTCCATGCGCGCCCGTTACGGTGAGTATGGCGTTAACTGGGTCGATGCCGATCCCGGCGCTAAGTCCGACTACGATCTGGATGCAACCTACAAGCTGATCAGCGATCCTTTGAGCGTGCAGTCTACCGTTAAGTGGGCAAAGCATGCCTCCACCTTCCAGAACTATGCTGAGCTGGAGAGCGCACAGATCGGCGGAGAGGTTAGCGAATATCAGAAAATTAAGTCCAAGATGGCTGCTACATCCTACAAGCTGTATGCTGAGCAGCTGGCTAACTTCAACGATCCCAGTCTGGTGTGCCCCACACTGACCTATACTTCTGCAGAGAAGGAACGTACCTCCGTGGAACGTACCAACATTTCTGACCGTCGTTCCAAGGCACAGGCCGAGTTCTGCACCGGTGTTCTGGATCCCAACAAGGATGCTGACTGGAATGCTTATCTTAAGGAGCTGGAGGAACTGGGTCTGCAGGTTGTTGTAGACTACGCCCAGGCTGGCTACGATCGCATTGCTTGATTTCTTTAAAAACTATAAAAGAAACTTAACATAAGCGTAGTACGCGGCCGGGAGCTAGACTCCCGGCTTGCGTCGGTCATAAACAATTAGAAAGGATGAATCAAATGGCAAATCATGCTGCGGTAGCTGCGCCTGCGTTGGTCCCCAAAACCGGTGTTCGCCGTTTTTGGCTGAATTTCAAACGCAATTGGCAGCTCCACTTGATGATGCTGATCCCCTTTGTGTATCTGCTGATTTTCCACTATGCACCCATGTATGGCATTCAGATCTCTTTTAAGACCTACTCCCCCCGTCTTGGTATTCCCGATAGTGAGTGGACCGGTCTTGCAAATCTGAAGGACTTTTTCGGATACTACAAGTGGACCAATCTGGTGGTCAATACACTGTCTATTTCTCTGTATTCCATCTTCCTCGGCTTTCCCATTCCCATTGTTCTTGCGCTGATTATGCACGTGAACACCAACAAGGCCCTGAAAAAGGTCGCCCAGAATGTGTCCTACGTGCCCCACTTCATCTCTCTGGTGGTCATGGTCGGTATTTTGAATACCGTTCTGAACCCGGTTACCGGTTTCCTGGGCTATATTAACAAGGCCTTTGGTAACCTTGCCTACGAAGATATCCGCGGCAGTAAGACGGCATTCCGCCATCTGTATGTCTGGTCCGGTATCTGGCAGAACACCGGCTGGTCCACCATTATGTACGTTTCTGCTCTGTCTGCCGTGCCCGATGAGCTGCATGAGGCTGCGAAGCTGGACGGCGCAAGCCGTTTGCGCCGTGTATGGTCTGTTGACCTGCCTACCATCATGCCCACTGTTGCGATCATGCTCATTATGCGTTTTGGCTCGGTTATGTCCGTGGGCTATCAGAAGGCATACCTGATGCAGAACGATATGAATATCGACGTTTCCGAGCTGATCTCCACCTATGTGTATAAGCAAGGTATCCAAAACGGCAATATGTCCTTTGGTTCTGCGGTCGGCTTGCTGAACTCGGTTATCAATACCATCCTCGTGTTTACGGTCAACTGGATTACCAACCTGCTGACTGACAACGAGATGGGCCTGTTCTAAGGAGGAGTGGATTTTATGGCAAAGAAAATTAAAAACATCAAGATCCACGATACCTTCGGTGACAAAGTTCTGAACTGGATCACGATTGTTATTCTGGTCTTGGTAACCATCATTGTCGGCTATCCCTTGATTTACGTTATTTCCTGTTCCGTTTCCAGCTCCAAGGCGCTGGCAGCTGGAGCAGTTATCCTGTGGCCTGTGGACTTTTCACTGCAGGCATACGAGTTCGTTTTTGCCTATAAGGACGTTTGGACCGGTTTCCGCAACTCTGTGTTCTACTGCGTCTGTGACGTTATGTTCCAGATGACTTGTACGATCTTGGTTGCCTATCCTCTGTCCCGTCGTTACCTTCAGGGCCGCTCCTTCTACACCATGTTCTTCTATCTGACCACCCGTGTCAGCGCAGGCTTGATCCCTGTGTTCATTCTGAAGTGTAGCCTGGGTCTGTTTGATAACGTTTGGGCAGTGCTGCTTTCCGGCGCTATCGGTATCTCTCACATTTTGATCCTGCGTACCGCCATCAACTCCAGCATCCCCAGCGAGCTGCACGATGCTGCTATGATCGACGGTGCAAACCACTTCCAGACTGTTCTCAAGCTGGTAGTACCTTTGACAAAGGCTACTTTGTCCGTTCTGACACTGTATTGTATCGTAGGTCAGTGGAATGAGTACTTCACTTCCATGATTTACCTGCGTGACAAGAAGTTCTATCCCTTGCAGTTGGTGCTGCGTCCCATTATGACTGCAGCTAACGCCGCTGTGAATCAGATCGGTGGCGAAATGTCTGCTGCTCAGCTGGAGGCGGATCAGGGTCTTGATGGCGTACGTTACGCTCTGATCATCATCTCCACTGTTCCTGTTGTCGCTGCTTACTTTATTGTTCAGAAGTACTTTAAGGGCGGCGTTATGATGGGTTCTGTTAAGGGTTAATTTGTTTTCACAATAAAAAACGGACAGGCACTTGTGAAGTGACCCCAAAAAGTTAGATAAATATTTCTAACTCAAATTGTTTAAGCTGCCAAAAGGGCTTGCTGTCTGTGTAATGCAGGGGGCAAGCCCTTTAATCTTGCCTTGATACGCCTGTTATTGTAGTATTCTATATATTCAATCAATTCTTGTTTGAAGTGTT
>JAZRUM010000087.1:0-5696 GCA_045652545.1 Faecousia sp.
CCCTCACGAACGTCGTCACAGCCGTAGCAGTTAACTGCAGCGCGCTCGCCGGTGGAGTAGGGGATGCGCTCAATGATCTTCAACTCGCCGGTGTAGTAGTCGAACTGGGTCTTCACATAAGTGAAACCGTTGATACGGGAAATGATCTGTGCAGCATCCTTGCCCAGACCGTTCAGAATGACGCGCAGGGGCTCTTTACGAGCCTTGTTAGCGCTGCGGGCAATACCGATAGCGCCTTCTGCAGCGGCAAAGGACTCATGACCTGCCAGGAATGCGAAGCACTTGGTCTCATCGCGCAGCAGCATAGCGCCCAGATTGCCGTGGCCGATACCGACCTTACGGTCTTCAGCGACAGAGCCGGGGATGCAAAATGCCTGCAGACCAATGCCGATGGCTTCGGCAGCCTCAGCAGCGTTTTTTACGTCCTTCTTCAGAGCGATAGCAGCACCAACGCAGTATGCCCAAGCGGCATCTTCAAAAGCGATGGGCTGGATAGACTTAACGATTTCGTAGGGATCGAAGCCCTTAGCAACACACATGTCGCGGCAAGCTTCAACGGATTCCAGACCGTACTGAGCGAGGACACCGTTGATCTTGTCGATTTTTCTCTCGTAACCTTCAAACAAAGCCATTTTGATATCCTCCTTCTATTATTCGTGACGGGGGTCGATGTACTTAGCAGCGTCGGCAAAACGACCATAGCTGCCCTTGGCCTTCTTCAGAGCCTCGTTAGCATCGTCGCCCTTCTTGATGAAGTCCATCATCTTGCCCAGGTTAATGAACTCATAGCCGGTGATCAGGTCGTTTTCGTCCAAAGCGATACGGGTGACATAGCCTTCGGCCATTTCCAGATAACGGGGACCCTTTGCCTTTGTGGCAAACATGGTGCCAACCTGGCTGCGCAGACCCTTACCCAAGTCCTCCAGAGAAGCGCCTACTGCCAGACCATCCTCGGAGAATGCGGACTGGCTACGGCCATAAACGATCTGCAGGAACAGTTCGCGCATAGCGGTATTGATTGCGTCACACACCAGGTCGGTGTTCAGAGCCTCCAGCAGGGTCTTACCGATCAAAATCTCGGAAGCCATAGCTGCGGAGTGGGTCATGCCGGAGCAGCCCAGAGTCTCTACCAGAGCCTCCTCGATGATGCCCTCTTTAACATTCAGGGTCAGCTTGCAGCAGCCCTGCTGAGGAGCACACCAGCCGATGCCGTGGGTAAAACCGCTGACATCCTTAATTTCCTTGACCTGTACCCACTTGCCCTCTTCGGGGATAGGAGCGGGGCCGTGATAGGCGCCCTTGGCCACGGAGCACATATGTTGTACTTCTGCACTATAAATCATGGCAAATTTCCTTTCTTTTCTAAGACGAATTTTCCGTCTTGGTAATTGTATACGGAAAATTCGCATTTTCCTAAAATATTATACTGATTTGGGAATTAAAAGTCAATAAAATTAAACGGTTAAATCGCTTTTTTCGGGCAATACTATCACTATCACTGAAGAAGGAGGAATGGATCATGAACTGCAATGCAAATAAAAGCATCGAATGCACCGTAAAACAGTGCGCACACCACTGCGATGAGGCAAACTACTGCTCTTTGGAGCGCATCATGGTGGGCACCCACGAGGCAAACCCCACGGTGGATCAGTGTACTGACTGCCTGTCCTTCAAAAAGAAATAAAGAGTGAAACCTGCCGCTACTGCGGCAGGTTTTTTGTCGGTTTAAGTCGATAAAAAGTAATTCTCCTGTGGTTGCAATCTGTCGAAAAATGTGCTATTGTGTATGTATTCAAAACCAGAGAGGAAACATCGGTATGTGTCGTATATTGATTGCGGATGGGTCGGATGCGTTTTCAGGTGCATTGGCCAAGCAATTAAAGCAATTTGCAGATGTAAAACTGTGCAGTAACGGTAACTGTCTGCTTGAAACGATCGCCGGATTTCAACCGGACATTCTTTTTATTGATTTAATGCTGCCGGATTGTGATCCGATAGCGATACTTCATACTGTGCGTACCTCTGGGTGTACAACGCAATTTGTGGGAATATCTACAGTCAAAAGCCAGCCCTTGTTAGAAATTCTTATGGGATTGGACTTTGTTTATGTTTTTCCAAGACCTTGCGCTGTGGGCAGTGTGGTTGCTTTTATGCGCAGATTGGCGTTGGATTTACCGGAGCTGTCCCGATGGTGTGTGGAAACAGAAATCGATAATGTGCTGCTCTATTTGGGATTTCAGTGCGGAAAAAGCCGATATGACTGTATTTATCAAGGCATTCTGTTAAAGTATTGCGGGAAGGCAGGGGATTCTGCAAAATACTTATATTCCGAAGTTCGGAGGCTTTGCAACAAAAAGTCTGTAGAGGTGGTTGAAAAAGCAATCAGGGATGCTATTCGCAATGCATGGACCTATGGAGATCCTAATTTTTGGAGAGTGTATTTTCCTGCCTGCGACAAAACCGGTTGTCCGTCCAATGAAGTGTTTATTTCACGAATTGCATTGGCTCTAAGAAACCGCGAGCGTATGAACAATTTGTTTGCAGAGACTTTTGATAAGATTATGCTTGGATAATATATAAAAAATTCCACTGACATCTGTCAGTGGAATTTTGTTTCGTACATTATTCTTGTTCCCAGTTGTGCCAGATGTTCTGCACGTCGTCATCGTCTTCCATGATGTCGATGAGCTTTTCCATTAGCTTTACATGTTCCTCGTTGTCCAATTTCTGGTAGTTTTGGGGAACCATTTCGATTTGGGCAGATGCAAAGCTATAGTTCTTTGCGGTCATGGCATCAGCCACAGCGTTAAAATCATCGACAGTGGTGTAGATTGTGAAGCAATCCTCTTCAGCCTCAAAATCATCAGCACCGCAATCCATGGCGTCCATCATGACAGTGTCCTCGTCATAGTCGCCATCCTCATTATCGATTACCAAAACGCCTTTTTTATCAAAGCTCCAGCTGACACAGCCGGAAGCACCCAGATTACCGCCAAACTTGTCAAAGTGGTGGCGCATAGAACCTGCTGTACGGTTACGGTTATCGGTCATGGTTTCCACGATTACAGCGACGCCACCGGGGCCGTAGCCTTCGTAGGTAATGGATTCGTAGCTGTCTCCACCGCCGGCACCGGCAGCCTTTTCCAGACAACGCTTGATGTTATCGTTGGGCATGTTGGCGGCCTTTGCTTTGGTGATGACGGTTGCCAGACGGGAGTTGTTGGCAGGATCGGTAATACCGCCGCCTTCCTTAACTGCAACGATCAGTTCCTTAGCGATCTTGGTAAAAGCAGCAGCACGCTTTGCGTCCTGTGCGCCCTTGGTTTTCTGAATATTATGCCATTTGGAATGTCCGGACATAGTTATCTTCCCTTCTGTATATAGCAAAATCTTGAAACATTCTAGCACATAGTGGACACAAAATCAACTGTTAGCAGAAGAATTTTGCACAATCCATATGCCATGCGGACATAGCAACAGCAACCTGAGGAAATGCTTCCCGCAATTTCTCTGCCAGATAGACACAAACAGGATTTTCTGTATGGAAATGACCGGCGTCAATTAGATTCAGTCCTAAATTCCGGGCCTCCCAAAATTGGTTGTACCGTACATCTGCGGTTACGAATGTATCACAACCTGCAGCAGCGGCTTTGCCCATTTCTCCGGCACAGGCGCCACCGCCTACAGCGACTTTATGCACGGATTTGCCACTGTCCACATACTGCAAGCCTTCGCACCCTAAATTTTCCTTGACAGTTCTAAGAAAATCTGACATCTTTTGTTCTGTGACTGTACCCATTCGCAGTAAGCCCCAAGGACGTTCCTGAATATCCACGCCTTTGGGATCGATCACTTCAATATGTTCCAGACCCAGCTTACCTGCCAAAATATCATTCACACCGCCGGGCGCACAGTCCAGATTGGTGTGGGCGTTGATGCAGGCGATGTTGTTTTCGATCAGGAACAGGGTGTTGCGCCCCTGCTCGTCCTGATCAGTGACAAATCCAGGTGTCCAGATCAGCGCGTGGTGGGTCACAATAAGCTCAGCGCCCATTTCAAACGCCTCCTCACAAACGTCTTGAAACGGGTCTAAGGCAACAAGGATTTTTGTTACTGGACGATCCAAATGTCCGCAATTCAATCCAACCTTGTCCCAATCTTCCTTCATATAGACCGGAGCCAGTGTTTCGATAAAAGTCAATATATCCTTAACAGTTGTCATTGTGTACCTCCTTCAACCATGTAAGTTCCGGAGCGTTTTCCAGCTCTGCAAGTGCTTTTTGCAGAGTGGGGTCAGCACATTCGCCTTGTCCTGTAATGGCCCTGCGCAGCCGAAACAGAATGTTTTGATAGTATTCTGATAATTCTTTTGTTGGCTTTTTAAGAAGAGCTGGGGGGAAGTGGCATTGCCCTGCTGTCAACCGGGGGGATTCCGGCTGCCAATAAACCTCCATAACTGTGTACAAAAAGCGACCGTCTCTTAACACGGTTTCTTCCTCAATGCTCCAACCGTTCCGGGAAAGATACTGACGCAGCATAGGGGTTTTTGACTGGCATTGCAGAATCAATCGATATTGTTTTTCGCGCAACCAAGGCGCAGCCTCCAAAATGGAAATCATGGTATCCGCACCCATACCGGCACAGACCAGTGTATCAAAATCTTTTGGGATATTTTTAACACCGTCCGACAGGTAAAAACTGATTTTATCCTGCACACCGAATTTTTCTGCATTGCGCACAGCAGATTGCAGCGGCATTCCGTTAATATCTGCAGCAATAACATAGCTGGCAATGCCTTCCCGCAGCAAATAAATACCCAGATATCCGTGATCGCATCCAATATCTGCAACTCGATCACCGTGGGAGATAAAACTGCAGCATGCCTGCAGTCGTTTGGAAAGTGGGAGATTCATTAAGGGCCTCCATAAGCAGAGAGGATTCGAACCCCAATAGGTTTTCAGCAGCCTGCTTTCTCCAATACTGCAGAAAATCCCTTGAAAATACCAACGGGTATTCCCTGCGTGATTTTCTTTGTCTTGAAAAGAGCCAGATGCTGAAAACTGCGGGGCACCTCTCAGCGAGATATTTTTGTTTGATTTTTGGTGCGAATGACGCAGCCTTGCTGACGCAAGGCAAGGAAGACAAAGCAAAAAGCAGCAAAAAGAGCCGCTGAGAGGCTATTGTGGTTCGAATTCTCTCTGTTTAGAAAAAGCAGGAGCGGATACCGATCCGCTCCTGTGAATGTTACGCCTTCTTTTCGGCCTGATCAGCTTCGTAAGCCTCCAGGAAGTGGTTCAGCTGAGCCAGGAAAGGTTCGCAATCAATACCGTGAACAGCGCAAGCTTGCTCCACGGTCTCACCACGAGAAGAGGGGCAGCCCAGGCAATGCATGCCGATAGCAAAAAACAGGGGAGCAGCTTGAGGAGCAATGTCCAAAACGTCACCAATAATCGTGGTTTTTTCAATTTCAACAGCCATAATATGACCTCCTAAATCAATTCTTGCACTATTATAACCTCATTCGCTCAAAAAAACAAGAGGGAATATTGTAATTAAGTGCACTTGTCAAGAAAAAGTAGACACTAAAAAGCATAATTACACGAAGCCCAGTTCGGTCTTGTACTGAACTGGGCTTTTGTAGCCCAAGGCGGCAGCTGGTCTGTGATTATTGAAGAAATAAACATACTGATTCAGTA
>JAZRUM010000088.1:0-10893 GCA_045652545.1 Faecousia sp.
TGGAATCCCTCTCTATTGTAGACGTGTGGTCGGCAAACCACTTCTGCTCTATTGGGGGATTCTTTTTGATTTCTTTGTTCTCCGCTAAAGCTTTTTTATGCCCCCGGCAGAGCCGGGGGTTAACTTTGGTCAACCAAAATAAAATGCCCTGCAGGTTGCAGGGCATTTTTCTTATTTTAGATCATTTCCCTTAAAATACACTACCACGGGGGTCTTACACAGCAGTGCGTACACCGCTAAAATCAGCAACAGATCCGGCAGCATATAGGCGCCGTTGTACAGTGCGGAATAAAACCACGGTGTTGTCATTGTCATGCCGAAAAATTGTTCAGGCATATATTCTGCCCAGATGGTCGCTCCTACAATATAATGAACAAGAAACCGGGTTGTGCAGGAAACCACTGCAGCTATGCAGAACTTTCCTTTAAACAGACCGGCAACACCCAGTACCGCATAGGCTATGAGAAAATCCCCCAGTATGCTCTGCCAACCGATAGCGATCCCACCTTCAAACAGTGTCTGTAAAATACCGTGGGCGCAGCTGGCGATCATGCCCGGACCAAATCCCCACCGGACACAGAACAAGATGATGGGCAGCATTGCAAAGTCGATGCTGCCGCCCCAGGGCAGCTTGTACAGTGGCAGGAAACTGAGAATTTCCGAAAGCGCAATAAAGAGCGCGCCTTCGCACAGTTGCCGAAGCCGGTAGTGCCAATTGATGACTGCTTTTGTTTTTGTTTCCATAGAGATACCTCCTAAAATGGGTTGGGGATGAAAAGGGGTTTGGGTTCGGTGTCGAAATATTTTGATCCAAGGTGCATTTTTTCTGCTGCAGAAATACTTTGTGTATTTCAAGACTGAAAAAATGATGCGTTGGAGCAAAAGATCCGTCACCGGAGCCGAAACCATTTTCGGAGCCGACCCTAAAATAATGTATCGCATTGCAAACCCGTCTAGGTGCAATGCGATACAAAGGCATCTCATTTATGCATCTTTTCCTACGACGGTACTGACCGTATCAGGTTCACGGGTCAAGACGACTAAGTCCACTCTCAGCCGGCTGCAGCCGGCACCCCGAAGATAGATTTGTTTTGCGATCACGCTGATTATATCAGCTTATTTTGCTTGTGTCAAGCCATTTCCACGGTAAGCATCGTACCGCCAAGGATATGGAAATGCAGATGATGTACCGTTTGACCGGCATCCGCACCGCAGTTGGATACCACCCGGTAACCGCCCGTCAGTCCTTCCGTCTGGGCAATTTGGGGGATCACTTCAAAAATATGGGCGACCACACCGCTGTTTTCTCCGCTAATCTCCGCTACAGATCCAATATGCGCTTTAGGGATCACCAGAATATGGGTAGGTGCTTGGGGGGCAATATCCCGAAATGCAAGCACCTGCTCATCCTCGTACACCTTTGTAGAGGGGATCTCCCCTGCTGCGATCTTACAAAACAGACAATCCATACCATTCTCTCCTTATAAACCGATCAGACTAAACACACCAGTGCTTAGTACTGCCATGATAATACCTGCCAAAACAACCCCAAGGCTCACCGATGCTACGGTGGACTTGAAACCCATGTTCAAAAAGCTTGCGCCCAAAGTGCCTGTCCATGCACCGGTGCCGGGCAATGGAATACCTACAAACAGCAACAGCGCCAGAAACAGTCCGCCTCTTCCGGTAGTCTTTACCAGTTTCTGCCCTGCTTTTTCTCCTTTGACCAGAAAGAACGTGCACAGCTTACCGATATACCGCTTATCTGCGCCCCACACCAGCACTTTTCGGGCAAAGAAATAGATAATGGGTACCGGCAGCATATTGCCGATCACACAGGTAACCAGTGCCGGGATATAGGGCAGATCGTAGCCCACTGCATACACCATTGCGCCACGCAGTTCAATGATCGGCACCATGGAAACCAGAAAAATTATCAGATATTTCATCGCCTTGCTCCTTTGATGATATCTTGGTTTTCATTTTATCAAATCCCTGCCATATTTGCAACCCCAAAGAATGAAAGGCGGTACCCATAGGGTACCGCCTCTTATGCAAAAATTAACCTAGCAACAGCTTATCATTGGCTTCATTGGAGCCGCTTGCCTTGCTGAACAGTGCCAACAGTTGTTCCACAGTCAGATTCTTCTTTTCCTCGCCGGAAACATCCACCACAATGTGACCGTCATACATCATCACCAGACGGTTGCCGTAGGTAATGGCGTCGCGCATATTATGGGTGATCATCAATGTGGTAAGATTGCTGCGCTCCACGATCCGCTGGGTTGCCTCCAGAACCTTAGCTGCGGTTTTGGGGTCAAGGGCAGCAGTGTGCTCATCCAACAGAAGGAGTTTGGGTTCTTGCAGTGTCGCCATCAGCAGTGTCAGCGCTTGCCGCTGACCGCCGGACAACAGACCTACCTTTGCAGTAAGCCGCTCTTCCAGACCCAGATCCAGAATCTTCAGCTTCTCCTTGTATTCTTCACGCTCTTTGGCAGAGATTCCGGAACGCAGGGTTCGGGGTTTGCCTCGACGCGCTGCCAGCGCAAGGTTTTCTTCGATCTGCATAGTAGCGGCAGTACCCATCATGGGGTCTTGGAATACACGGCCGATGAACTTGGCACGCTTGTATTCCGGAAGTTTTGTCACATCTACACCGTCAATAAGGATCTTGCCTTCATCCACAGGATATGCGCCTGCCACAGAGTTGAGCATGGTAGACTTGCCGGCACCGTTGCCGCCAATAACCGTGACAAAATCACCGGGTTTCAGGTGCAGATTCAAACCGTTCAGCGCAACCTTCTCATTTACAGTGCCTTCATTAAACACCTTGCGTACATTTTCGATCTTAAGCATGGCTGCGCTCCTTTCTGAAGTTCTTGAAAATCTTCTGCCGCAGATTGGGCACTGCAAGGAACACTGCCACGATCAGTGCAGAGATCAACTTCAAATAGTTAGAATCAATATCCAGCAGACTGATGACCGCCTGAATGACCACATAATAAATGATTGCACCCAGACTTACTGCAGTCAGCTTCAGAGCAAAGTTCTTGAACAGCTTGCCAAACACCACGTCACCGATAATAATTGCCGCAAGACCGATTACGATGGCGCCTCTGCCCATGTTAATATCTGCAAAGCCTTGATATTGCGCCAGCAGAGCACCGGACAGTGCCACCAAACCGTTAGACAGCATAAGACCCAGAACCTTATTGCGGTCGGTATTGATGCCCTGCGCCCGGGCCATGTTGGCATTGGCACCGGTAGCACGGATAGATGCACCCAATTCCGTTCCAAAGAACCAATACAAAACCGCCACGATAAAAGCAGTAACCAAGCTGACGGTAATCAGCGGATGCATCCAGACAGGCTTCGTTCCCTTAGCCACAGCAGCCAGATATCGCAAGGATACCAGCATATCCAGCTTATTGACATTCAGCGCCTGATTGGCTTTCATGCCCATAATTGCCAGATTTACAGACCACAGACCCAGTTGGGTCAAAATGCCGGACAAAATTGCAGGGATCCCCAGCTTGGTATGAAAAAAGCTGGTGACCCAACCGGTAAGCATGCCCACAGCAAACGCAGCAAGCATGGCGATCCAAACATTATAACCTGCCACCAGCATCATAGCGCACACTGCACCACCGGTACAGAATGAGCCGTCCACGGTCAGGTCAGACACCTCAAGGATCTTATAGGTGATGTACAGGCCAATGGCCATAATTCCCCAAATTAATCCCTGTGACAGTGCACCGGGAAGCGCATTGATTAGGCTTGACATGATTTCTCTGTCCTCCAAGTTTCATAATACGGAAAGTATGGGGCGAGATGGCAGCCACCTCGCCCCATATTGCTATCAGTAATTTTTACTCGCCGATGGCTACATAGCCCTCAGGTGCAGTCAAATTCAGAGCAGTGCAGATCTCAGCATTGTACTTCTTAGTGAAGTTTTCAGCGTAAGCAATGGGCATGGTAGCGATGTCAGCCTCGCCCTTCAGGATCTTGGCAGCCATCTTACCGGTGGTCACGCCCAGGTCGTAGTAGCTGATAGACAGGGTAGCAATACCGCAACCGGCACAAATTCCCTCTTCGCCTGCGATGATAGGTACGCCTGCATCACGGCAAATGCCGTCGATGGTCTCTGCAGCGCTGGCGCACTGGTTGTCTGTGGGAACATAGATCACTTCAGAAGCGTCCGCAGCTTTCTGCACCACAGCCTGCAGCTCATTGGTGTCAGCAAAGGGATATGTCGTGCAGGTAACACCCTTGCCCTCCAGTTCGGCCTTAACAGTATTGACCTGATAGATAGAGTTTGCTTCGGCAGAGCAGTATACCAGACCAACATTTTTAGCATCCGGGAACCACTCCAGCAGCATAGCAGCCTGATCCTTCAAAGGAGCCAGATCGGAAGTACCGGAAATGTTGCCGCCAACAGTGCCGTTAAAGTTATCCAGCTCCAGAGCAACACCGTATTCGGTAACGGAGGTGCCCAGAATGGGAATATCCTCGGTAGCGGAAGCAGCAGCCTGCAGGGCAGGTGTTGCATTTGCCATAATCAGATCAACTTCGTCTGTAACAAAGCTGTTCACAATGGTAGAGCATGTATTTGCGTCACCGGAAGCATTTTCCAGCTTAAATTCAACAGCATCCCCCAGCGCTTCCTTCAGCGCATCCATAAAGCCCTCAGTAGCAGCATCCAGCGCGTCGTGCTGGATCAGCTGGCAGATGCCCACAACATATTTTTCCTGTGCCTGGTCACCGGTACCGGCAGGCGCGTCAGATGTACAAGCAGCCATGGACAGCAGCATTGCCGCAGCCATCAAAATTGCAAAAATTCTCTTCATGACATTCTCTCCTTGTGTATACCCAACAGGTATTTTATTGTCTTACTATACCATTCAAACAGCAACCTGTCAACAAAAAAACCCTCTTTTCACGGACATTTATGCACCGTACAAATACACTCGCCCTTTTCCTTTTTCTTTTGTACATAGGATACAAAAAGGCAGTGCTGCCCCTTAGGGACAGCACTGTGGGTCAATTATGAAAAACCTCTGATCTTTTCTTTAATAGGTTCTTGATATCACCTGCCAGCCGGCTGTGGTCAAAAATCAACACCAGCAGGAAACACAGAGGAGTCACCAGCACATACACCGGTACAATGATCCAAAACCATGGCCAGTATTTCACCTGTCCGGCAAATTCACCCACCGGAACTGTTTTAAAAAACTCCGGTGTAAACACCGAGAAGAAATTGCCAATAGCATCATTGATTCCCGGACCCCAGATATAGGAGGTGTTTTTATAGTCAATGCCGAAGAAATTATTTCTGTCACGCAAGGGGACAAACCCCAGCTCCGACTGGAATATCTGATTAAGCATGATGAAGAGCATCAAAAGCAACAGTCCGGTAGGCGCGCAAAGAATACGCTTATAGGAAAGCTTGTGATGTCCCAGCAACACCATCAGCAGCGGCACTGCAAGCACCATCCAGTGATGGTAATAAAACCGCATAATGTCCCTCTGCTCTGCCAGCTGATCCACCTTTGCCATAGGTTCCTGTGGATAGAAAAGCGCGATCAAACCGCTGATTACACCAATGTAGAACATATAATCCTTAATCTTCTCATTTTTTGACCAAAAGAAGATGGGAAACAGTCCGATGTTCGCAGCGCAGATATTTACAAACCAGCTGTCCCGGAGCATACGCGCCTCATCCACTGAGTAGGGTGGATAGTACACCTTTGTAAAATGCATTACAAATCCCAGCGCCAACAGGCCGAACAGCACCGAGTTCTGTACTGCCGTACTTCTGCGCCGCAGGAGAAAATACAGCCCCACCGTCAATCCGCCGCAAAGCAGCAGCCAGAAAAAATACCAGCCGTTGAACATAGCAATATACATGGTTTTAACCCCTGATTGTTATATATTTTTATGCTTACAATCTTACAATTCCCCGTGCTGCTTGTCAACCCTCTTAAAGAACTCTTAAGCTTTCTTTTTTGCTGCTCCTTCTGCCAAGTAATCCTCCGCTGCGTGGACTGCTGCAGCACCGTCTGCCACTGCCGTTACCACTTGCCGCAGCATCTTTGCTCTCACGTCTCCCACAGCATACACACCGGGAATACTTGTCACAGTGTCCTCGCCGGCTATCACGTATCCCTTTTCATCCAGCGCCAACTGTCCTTGCAGAAAATCCGTAGCAGGTATTCGTCCCACACTTACAAAGACACCGTCGCAGTCAACAACGCTTTCTTCCCCGGTATTCACATTCCGCAGGCGTACACCCGTAACCTTTTCCCCATGTAAAAGCTCTGTAACTGCACTGTTCCAGCGCAATTCCACATTCTCCGCCTTCATAAGAGGTGCATGATAGATCTTGGTTGCCCGCAGCGTATCTCTGCGATGGACCAAAATTACCTTTTTTGCAACCCGGCTAAGCAGCAGCGCATCGGCGGCTGCCGTGTTACCGCCGCCCACTACCACCACCGTCTTACCCCGGTAGAACATGCCATCGCAAGCGGCGCAATAGCCAACCCCCTTTCCCACCAGCTTTGATTCATTTTCCAATCCAAGCGCTCTGGGATTTGCGCCGGTAGCCAGCACCACCGTTCTGCCCAGATACCTATCCCCTTGGGTTTCCACCCGTTTAGGATCTGCTGCCAGGTCAACCCGGAGCACCTGAGCAAACTTACTTTTCGCCCCGAAGCGCTCTGCCTGTTTTTTCATTTTGTCTCCAAGAGAAAATCCGTCGATCCCCTCCTCAAAGCCAGGGTAATTGTCGATTTGGTGCGTAAGCGCCATCTGACCGCCGGCTGCCATTCTCTCTAAAAGAATCGTATCCATACCTGCCCTTGCGGCATAAAGCGCAGCCGTATAGCCCGCCGGTCCGCCGCCAATGACGATCATATCATAAACACGGTTTTCTTCTTTCTTCATAGTCATTCACTCTTTTTTGCAGTATTACAACAGTTTCAAAATCTCTTCCTTAGGCATCGCTCCCACTGTCTGGTGGACGATTTTCCCCTTTTCCATAACGACCAATGTTGGAATCGTCATAACTCCAAATTGGGAAGTAAGCTCCGTTTCTTCATCCACGTTCACCTTGCCTACTTTGATGTCCGGTCGCTCACTGGCAATCTCCTCCACAATGGGAAGCACCATACGGCACGGACCGCACCAAGGCGCCCAAAAATCCAGCAAAACCTTCTTTTCAGAATTTAATACTTCACTTTGAAAATTGCTTTTATTAATATTGATTGCTGACATCGCGGTATCCTCTTTTCCTTGTTTCTTTATCATAGTGTATCCATAATTTACGTTCTTAACATTCCGTCCGCACTGAGAGGCAGCAGATCACTGTGGCAAAGTCACAGTGCATTTTAAAAACATTGGAACATTACCTGCTGCGCCCTCCGGCTAAGCCGGGGGTAGTTTTGGCCAGCCAAAAGGACACCTCACATCAGAATTGACCAGATGTGAGGTGTCCTTCGGGATTATATGAGTTTTATGAGTTGTTCTGTCAAAAACACAGCCGCACAACTTGCAACAGCCACAACAATCAAGCTTTTGTTCTTCAATGACAACAGTACCGCGATTGCCAATCCCAGCGCGCCGCTTATCACATGCTCCGTCGCAGAAAGAATTGCCGGAAAGGTCATAGCTGTCAAACACGCAGCAGGAACATAGTGAAGGAACGACTTCAAGAAGCGGTTCCGAATAGGCTTCTTTAGGAGTGTCAACGGAAGCGCCCGAACCAAATATGTGGTGACAGCCATAACAAGAATGTAACTATAAATCTTCACTGCGCCACCTCCTCGCCCTTCACCGGGAACAGCAAGGCGCAGACAGATGCGACCAATACTGTACAAATCACAACTGTCAGTCCACTGGAGATTTGATTTAACCAGGGCATCCATGTAAACAGGCAACTAAATATCAGCGCCAGGATCACAGCAATTAAAATGGGCTTTTCCTCTTTTGCCTGGGGTACAACAATAGCGATGAACATGCCGTAAAGCATGACACCCAGCACCATTCGTATGGACTCCGGAAGCAAAGAGCCTGCGATTGCACCCATCGCCGTTCCGGATGTCCACCCCAGCGCAGCAACCACACCGGCTCCAACAAAGAAGCTGCTCGTCAATTGCTTTCCTCTGGACATACCCAAAGCAAACACTTCATCCGTGTTAAAGAATGCAGCTAACAGCCGCTTGCCGGTCCCTATATCAGGTCCCAGTCGTTGTCCCAAAGCAAGGCTCATTAGCGCATACCGGCTATTGATTATAACTTGCGTTAGAATCATCTCAATCATGCCTGCGCCGGCAGCAATGACTGTTAATCCGGCAAACTGGCCGGCACTGGTTAAATTGGATACAGAAATTAAAATAGCCTGCCAAATGGTCAATCCCTGTGCAATTGCCATGGCACCAAAGCCAAAGCTAACAGAAAAATATCCGACACAAACCGGCATGCCCACTTTCATACCGGCAAAAAATTCCTTTAATTTCATTATCTCGCTCTCTTTTCAACTGGTCGCTAAGGGTTAGGCAAGGTCATACAGGATAGCAGTTTCTCTGTTTCGGTACTCGTGCTATTCATAATTAACTGCGCGCTTAATTCAATTCACTGATTGTGAGCTTGACAGAAAAATCAACTGTCTCGCCGGGGCCGATCATGCTATATTTAAACCGGTCATCAAGCTCTGTTGTACACGGCTCAAGTCCAAGGGCATAATCACCGCTTGACATACTTTTCCACTCCACAAAATGGGGTAGCGTTTCACCGGAATAAGAAACGGTAAATTTCTTGCCGATCTTTTCGTTGATCAGTGTTGCCTCAGGGGTTTTCAGCGTTAAAAAGTAGCAGGTTTCCTCCATGTTGGGCGTGGGTGCGCTGATATGGTATGCAGTGTCCATATTCTCCCCTGCCCATGGTGTACGGGGTTCGCATTTTGTCACATCTGCAACGATCCTTGCCCCCTCGTCCAGCATTGGATATCCAATGTTGACATGATACAAAAGGCAATAATTTTCATTCCGGAAGCCTTCATTCACCAACGTATCCTCCACGGTTACGCTGTCGCCGCCGATGGCTGCCGTAATTCTGCGCTTTATAGCCAGATTTTTTCCGCCAATTTCGGTATCCCGGATGATCGCCTCTACCACGATCCCGCTGTCGTTACATTCTGCCCGCAGGATCTGCGCAGGTGTGATATGTATGGTACCATGCTCCTCATATCCTTCTCTGCCGCCAACACTGTCAATACCGCAGGTATAGAGCATGCCGCCCTCAAAGCGATTCAAAAACGGTACTTCTCTTTGCATAAAACCGTTTTTTGATACAAAGGACATATTTTGCCCATTGTGATAAAGCTGCATAATATCACACGCTTTGTTCACGTTCAGAAGAAAACGGATCTTACCGTTATCGCAATCGATAATATCCAGTCCCTTTTCCCGTCCCTCGGTAACCGTATAACGATGGATGTTTGCTACCTGCCTGAAATTAGAAATTCGTCCGTCCATAATCATGCTCCATTCTATTTTATGATGTAATTTTTAGCGTTTCGTTGTTGATCCATACCTTAGTCCAGTCAAACAAAGCGTTTGACATCTTATTAAAATCAACCGCGTCGCCGTTTTTCAATCTTGCAAAAGTATCAAGGATTCTCTTTTCCTCATCGGAAACAACCTGCATCAGTTCACTCTGAAGGCTAAAATATTTTCCGGATTGTCTGAAAGCAATCGCCTGTATGACGAATGATGCGGATTTGTATAATCCCCTTAGAATTTCCCCGCTCTTTTCATATAGCATATTGTGTGCACAGCTATGATATATATTGCACACACCGGTTTTGATTGCACGGCAGATGGCATCATCATCGATCAGTGTCAACAGGTCATCAAGATTTCCTTTAATTGGTTTTGTATCATAATAAAACTGGAAGAGTTCGGAAGGCTCCCAATGCAATATCTCATCTTTGCCGGAGATAAAACCGCATATATATTCTCTGTGAGGGAGCAATTCCAGCATTGAATTGTAACAGCAAATATCTTCTGCAGACAATTCATCAAGGATCACAACGATATCAACATCACTGTTCTGTGTCGCTTCACCACGACCGTAGCTGCCTTGCGAGCCAACAAACCATACACGCTGCCCAAACGTAGTATTAAGTAACTGGATAAATGCATCCAGAAATTTAGAAATATCGATCACGATTGTCACCTCACAGATTTAATTATACCCTATAATAATAAAAGGTGCAAGGGATATAAAATAACAGTTTCGCTACGCTCAGTCGATAAAGCGACAGGCTGCTAGTCCGGAGATCTTTGGCGCAAGTGCGCCAAATAGGCCAATAAAAAACACCATCCAAACGGATGGTGTCTTTTATTGGCTCCCCTTGTTGGACTCGAACCAACGACCTGCGGATTAACAGTCCGTCGCTCTACCGACTGAGCTAAAGAGGAATCTTTGTGTTGGCATTACCTATCTTCCCAGGCAGTCGCCCGCCAAGTATTGTCGGCGCAGATGTGCTTAACTTCTGTGTTCGGGATGGGAACAGGTGGACCCACATCGCAATCAATACCAACTATTCGTGATGGGATTAACCCATCTATATATGTCAAAAGCCACATGGCTTCTAACAACAAGGAGATTATAGCACCAAGAAAATCTTGTGTCAAGAAAAATTTGGCGCTTATGCACCCTCAAAACTGAACATTGTTTCATACTTTGCAACTCGGGTCTGGTCAACACTGAGCCTGCTTTAGATCAAGCTTTCGGCTTATTAGTATCAGTCAGCTAAATATGTTACCACACTTACACCCCTGACCTATCAACGTCATCGTCTACGACGTGCCTCAGTGGAGATCTTATCTCAGG
>JAZRUM010000089.1:0-3543 GCA_045652545.1 Faecousia sp.
TCCACCATTTCGTCCACCAGATCAGCCACGATCAGCTTGGAAGCGCCGGTCTTCAGAGCCTTCTCTTCCAGACCCTCCAGCTCGTCAGCCTGGCCCACGTCACCGGCCACAGCGATGACTTCGCAGTTGTTGTAGTTTTCCTTCAGCCAGGGGATGATGATAGAGGTGTCCAGACCGCCGGAGTAGGCCAGAACGACCTTCTTGATGTTTTCATTATTCATTGTAAATTCCTCCAAAGGATTTATTCTTTAATATGCAACAAATTATACATGCAGACCCAAGAAATGTCAATAAGATTTGCATAAATATCCATTATTTGTGACTTTCATCCACAACCGCACCAAAACGGCATCCTAAATTATACACATTGACAATAGATTCGGCGTTTTTGCCCAGGGGACAAATGCTTTTCGAGGAAAAACAGTTACCGCGTCCAGCACCCGACTAAACAGGGCAGTGATAAAATATTAAATGGGAATGGCTAAATATACATACCGCTGTTTTGTGGCAGCAGAAAATCTTATAGAAATCTTAGGTTTTGCCCGGTTGCGGCTGGGGCTGGCGTTATGGTAAAATATGGCTGAAAAAAAGAAAGTGGGGTGTTACCATGGAGTTGTGGACGAAAGCCCACGCACAAACCATTCTTCCCGCACTGGCAGTCATGGTACTGCTGGCGATCTTGCTGCGCCGGTGGCTGGGCGGAAAGTCCTTGTCTGTAAGGCTGCTGCCCATCCGGATCATCGCCTGCCTTTTGGTGGTACTGGAGATCGGCAAACAAGGCTTATCTCTGTACCGGGGGTATGACCTGTACTGCCTGCCTTTCCATTTCTGCTCCCTGTTTATTTTTGCCCTGCCGGTGATGGCCTTCTATACAGGCAAACACAGGCAGAGCGTTTACGGCGTGGTGTCTGCCCTGTGCGGCGCAATGACATTGCTGTTCTTGATCTACCCCAACCTGATTTACAGCGCCGCAAATGTGGAAAACTACTTCCGGGACTATATGAGCTTCCATACCGTGACCTTCCATAATCTGGTGATGCTGGCCTTTCTTCTGATTCTGGCGCTGCAGATCCAGAGCAGTCCTGTGAAGGGGGAAGTGGGCAAGTTGATGCTGGTTATAGTTGTCTTCTGTGTGGTATCTGCTGCAATGGCCCATCTGCTGAAAACCAACTATGCCAATTACTACAGCTGCAATATCCCGGTGCTGGAGGCGGTGCGTCTGGACCTGCAGTCCACCCTGGGCTATGTGCTGACCCAGATCCTGTATGTATCCATCGTGTCGGCTTTGAATCTTGTGTTTGTCTGGGGCTCTTATTGGGCATATCGTGGTCTGCGCCGGCTGACCCAACACCGCGTCCGGGTTTCCTAACAGTCCTTATATAAAACAATCGCCCGCATCCTTTTGAGATTCACAAAAAGGATGCGGGCATTTTCAGCAATAAAAAAACAGCCGACCCGAATGGGTCGACTGTTTTTTGCAGCTGCGATCCTGTTGCGGTGCCCGATCTCTTCCTTGGCGCGAACGCCTGCGTCAGCGATCGACCGCTGCCACTCGCTCGGGTCGCCTCATCCGCCACCGGCGGCGCTCCCCTCGCTCCCCAAATTTTCACTGGCGACCTCATCCTTACCAACTATTTTGAAGCGTTTTTTGCCTTGCGTTGCTTATCGTAAATTATTGGATAAAACCATTGTGTATCAAGGACTTTTGGGATTTGCTTGTTGCTCCTTACTGTCGCTTGCAGTGGGTGTTTTGTGTCGGTTTTTCACGGCCCGTTACGGTTTTGTGTCGGTTTCTACGCCTCTTTAATTGCGTCCCGGAAGATCTGACTTGCCCGTCTGATGCTCTCCTGATCGGCGTGGGTATACATCCGTAGTGTGACCGCCTTGTCCGTATGACCAAGCTTTTCTGAAACACTTGCAATGTCTGCGCCGTTAGTGATGGCGATACTGGCAAAGCTATGGCGAAGCTTGTGAGGGTGCAAATCCTGAACACCGTATTTCTTTGCAAAGTTCTGCAGGTATCGGGCAGGACTTTGGGGGTGTATCGGCTCAGGGCTGCCTTCCTGGGTGAATACATATTGGCTGATGGCTTTCTTGCTTTGCTCAAGCCGAAGCTCACGCAGCAGCGCAATGATTTGCGGATCAACATCAATGGTGCGGTTTCGTCCGTTCTTGGGCGTATCCAGATAGATGCCTTTATCAGGGGTATAACAGAGGTTGCTACAGATGGTGATGGTATTCTTTGCAAAGTCTACATCCTTCCACTGCAGTCTGCAGCATTCTCCCCGGCGGATGCCGGTATCGATCAGCAGACGGATCATTGCCCGCCATTTCAGCGGTTCTTTGGATAGGCAATTCCAAATGTGCCGGATTTCTTCAACAGTATAGGCCTCCGCCTCCTGCGTTTTCACTTCGTCCTTTCGGGGTCTGGGACGCTGTACCTTGTCCATAGGGTTGCGGTCGATCAGATCTGCCAGGTATGCCATTTTGAACAGCCCTTGCAGAACTGTATATACTTTGATCACCGTGCTGTGGCTTTTGTTTTGCGCCTGCATGGACAGCAGCAGAGCAGTGATCTGCGCGGCCGTGACCTCCGGAAGCTTGAATTCTCCCAGGACCGGATATATCCACTTGTTTAGATTGCCTTGATAGCTCGTCCGTGTGTTCTCAGAACAGTGGATCGCCAAGGAAGGCATATACACCGTTTCACCATATTGTTTTAGTGTTTTTATCTGCGCCGCTTCCAGTTCTTTTCGGTAACTCTCTATGCGCCCTTCCTGCCGGGTAAGAACCTCGCCGGCTTTGACCTTCTGCTCAAATTCTACAGCAACTTTGACCAGTTCACGGTCAATGGCTTTTTGACTCCAGCCTGCGGGCGGATACCATCGTGTGGTAAGACGGGGGATGCCTCTACCCCGGGAGACAGAAATCTCGTAAAAGGGAGTGCCGTCCTTCGTATTCAGTTTTCTTGTGGATGCCATAAGTATACTCCTTTCTTGACAGTGCGCCTGAAAAAGGGTATAATATGGGCGCACTAATACCTTATGATTTGATCGTCGGGGTGTTTGTGTACTTGCCGTCTGGGTGTTGGCGCACTCAGGCGGCTTTCTTTTTATTCTGGATATTGGCGTATCCGTGGTTATGTTTTGTGCTCATCCTAAACTATTAAGATAGGCTGTTAGATCGGCAATTGGCTTTTTAAGTTCTTTTATCTTGTAGTTTTTACCAATCATTTTTAATTCCTGTAGGACTGCTGATAATTCCTGTTTGCTGGGAAGTTTGCCGTTTGTTATGCCATTCTTGATCGATACAGCAATGGCTAGTAGTAGATCATCAGGCTTAGCTTTGTTTTGGACTGATACAAGCAGAGGATTAAAGTACGAGATATTGTTATACTCTATACCGTTGGCTATATCCAAAAGCTGATCAGCAATCTCATTCAGTTTCATAGTAAGCACCTCGCGATGCTCTAGTGTTGTTAGCACTGGAGCATTTTTTATAAGTAATTCCCTTTCACAAAAACAATTTTATTCGTCTTTCTTC
>JAZRUM010000090.1:0-30214 GCA_045652545.1 Faecousia sp.
TGGGCAACAATATGTTTGCGTATTGCAATAATAGCCCAATTTTGCTCGTTGATAGTGGAGGAAACCGCCCGGTAGTAGGAGCGAATCCGAACACAGAAACAGAGGACGAACGACAAGCTTCTTTCAATTATATGAATGCAAAGCGCTACTCCTTGCCATACTCATCTGCAGATGATGCAGCAAAAGCATTTTCAGAAGAGGTATTTAGCTCAAGTATATACATTCAACATGAATATGGTACTGAGATATATTCGCTTACAATTAGTGGATATACTTCATACTACTACAACCCTCCGCGTGCGGGAAAACCTCATGGGGTAGGTGTAGGAAATCCAGTGCCAACAGGAACGAAAATGGTGGCTTATGCGCATACTCACCCTAACATCTTAGATCCAGGTTTTTCTGGAGCAGACTTTTCGTCTGCACAAGAGCTTGGTGTAAGTGCTTATGTAGTAGGACCTAACCTTGAGCTGATGAGATATGATTTGGCATCTCCAGAGCCAATTTCACTTGGATCCATAACTCCAATGGCTTTGACCAATGCTCACCGCACGAATCTTGTAATGGAATTTCAAGATTCGTGGAACAACCATATTTTGGATATGTGTCAGTTCAACTGTTCTAGAAAAACATGGCCCGTGCAATAGGAGGCATAAAATGAAAAGAGTACTTACTGTTTTGGTAATTATTGTGTTGAGCATGGCGTTGCTTTTAGCATGTACACATGCCGAAGATAAGAAACAGAGCAAAGTAGAAAACGATGCCGAGAAACCTATGGTTGAGAAGAAATCTGAGGTCACAACATTTGTAACAGAAACCGGAGAAGAGATATTCTTTGAAACGGGTATTTACTATGATAAATTTCAGGTAGGCTGGAAAAATGCTTATGCAACTTATGATAATGCGGCAGTACCAAACAAGGAAGTAGCGCTTGAAATTGCAACAGCCATTTTTAATGGAATGGAAAAGAATGCAGAGGTCCAGCGGTATATACCTCAAATGGTTTTTTATGATGAGCAAGAAGACGTATGGGTAGTTTGTTTTTTTGAGCCATCCAATGGGGATATATATATGCTTGGCAGCGAGGTTAACATAGCGATCCAAAAATCGGATGGAAAAGTGTTAAGAATATGGTATAGGTAAAAGACGGGGGACGGCTTGCCGTCCCCGCCTGTTTTCTGTCATTGCCCACGGGGGCGATATTTTCCAATTTTTGCGTCATTTTCCGAAAAGAAGCAGGCGTAAAAATTTTGGCATGGGAAACAATACTGGTGCGGAAAGAAAGATGCTTTCTTCGGAAAGTGCCTTACTTTCCAAGAAAGCAGGTTCATTTATAAAATGAACCATAAAAAAGGAGGAAATCGATATGAGTTCCAAGAACAACAACCAGTTGAACATTCCCCAGGCCCGTGAGGCTATGGACCGCTTCAAGATGCAGGCAGCCCAGGAAGTCGGCGTCAACCTGCAGAACGGCTACAACGGTCACCTGACCTCCCGTGAGGCTGGCTCCGTCGGCGGCCAGATGGTCAAGAACACCCTACCCGAACGAACAAAATTTTATGTCAGAAATAATCGCATAAAACAAGGCCATTGCTCCGAAATCCGGTACATAATCCGGTTAGCGGTATAACGCATTTACATGTAACAGAATCTGCCGGTGGTATAGATTTACCACCGGCAGTTTTGTATGGAGATTAAGCGGCAAAATTTAAATAACCACCCTGGATGCTCTTGTCAAAATTGTATGTTTTGGTTTGGTGGTTATCGAAGGTGACTGTGATGATCGTACCGTCGAAGGAATCGACAGTACCCAGGCCGTGTTCGATGTGACGAACACGGTAGCCAATGTAGTTGTCACGGCGACGGACGAAATGAAGAATGGATTGGTCGCCCCGGTTTTTGAAGTCCTCCATATTGGAAAAGACCAAACCGTGGGGTTTTGAGACCCCGTCAACCTGGTTGGGTTGGATAGGAAAGACCCAAACCAGGTGGTTGTCCGGATCCATTTCGGTATAAGGGTCGCCAGCCAATTTTGCAGGACCGCTATAGGTGTATTCACCGGGATTCATCACTTGAAAAAGGTGGATGGTGACCTTGTTTGTTCGGCTGTCAGCCAACTTGGAGTAAGTGGAACCGGTGATTTTGTGGTTACCAGTTAAGTGGAGGGTATCACCGATCCACTTGTCGAGGTGGTCGCCCTTGGTATAATCGGAGATGAGGACAAGTGTGTTGAACTCTTTGATGAAACGAGATTGTTTAAGGGTTTTCACATGGAAGAGATCTGCCAACTGGGAATGGGTAATAACTTCATTTGTTTTTAAATTAAACATAAACATCTTCCTTTCTTTTTATCACACAATCAACTACTTACAGTTCGCATTATAATACATGCGCTGTACCAAAAACGGTACGGCGCATGTGTATAATAGGAATTGTGAACCGCAAAACTGTTGAATGTACAAAGGATATCTGTTATGCTATAAGTAACAAGATATTTTCGTACCACCAAGGAGGACAAAAATTATGGCAAGTCTCCAACCTAAGACATTAGCACCTTTGCTGATGCTTCGTATTTTAGAAGAATACAGCGATGAAAAACATCCTCTCACTAGAGAGGAAATTGAGCGTATTCTTGACGAAAAATATGGCATTACAATGGAGCGCAAGGCATTCTTCCGCCATATGGATGATCTTATAAGGCTGATGGCATCAAATGACGAGCCTGGAGAGATCGTGCGTACCACTGTGACACTGCGCCCTGAGAAAGTTACTTATGCGGCCTTTTATTTAAGGGATCGGAAGCTTAACGATCATGAATTGCGAATCATCATCGATGCACTTGCCGGCAGCCCCTACCTGAGTCAAAAGCACACAAAGGAATTGACGGGGTATCTTGCCAGTCTCTCCAGCCGGTATTTCCAGAAAAAGATGGAATCATACCCGTTTATCGGGCAAGGTGTAAAAACCGGGAACAAAAAGTTATCCCACAATCTGGAGGCGATCGACGAAGCGATTGCAGAACATAAGCAGATTTCCTTTGACATTCTCTGTGTCAACAGTCATGGCGAGCAAGAGATCTCTGATCAACCGAAGGTAGTGTGTACGCCGATCCGATACTTTGTAAAGGACCGCAACTACTATCTGGTTGCTGCAAAAACAGTTGATGCAGAACTGCTAAAGTACAAGACGTTTTCCTTTAAGGAAGGCGATTTGCAATTGGAGGCATACGTCCTTTCCGATGTTGCCAATGTTGAAAAGCTGGACCTACCGGCTCATGACTACCGATCCCTGCCGGAATTTCGTCAGGGGATGGATTGGCAAAAGTTATTGCGGGAGCATCCATCAATGAAATTGCTTTGGTTCAAGCCGGAACTGTGTACCTTCCTGTGTGCGCGTGATAAGATTGAAGATATCAAGGCGCACTTCGGTGACGACCTTCGCATCCGACAGCTTAACGATGCGGAGTTTGAAAAAGTAAGTGAAATCTTCCATAAAAAAGTAGCCAGAGATAGTCTGGTAGAGGTGTCTGTAATCACAGACCGCTATGAAGCGGCAACGTTTGCAGCGACTTATCATTTTGGGCTTTGGGTGATATCCCCAAAACCGGCCAGAGCTATTGTGCGCTCCTTGTCTGTTACCCTGCTGGAGCGCTACGATCGGTTGGAGCAGCACTATATAACCGGCCCAAAACTGCCGCCGTTAAATTTGTCCTACACACCGGTGAATGCGCCACAGGAGGATTCATAAAACGATGACCTGGCTGGCGCTTTCCAGCGCCAGCTCCAGCAAAGCCCCGGAATCCCTATACTCTTCTAAATCCCCGGGAAAACCCCAGATAAAAATAGGAAGCTTTGCCGCCGGAAAACGGCAATATTCTTGCAGATAATTCCAAAAGCTGCGTATATGCAGAAAGCAAAGATATTGGAAAATATAGTTGTCTGTCTCATTTAGACCGGTGATTATTTCCCCGTCTTTGCCAAATCGAACGGTAAAGCATCCGCTTTTTTCTAAATGCAGCCATAGTGCGTTATTTGTGGGAAGTGCTTCCGGTTGAAAAGTACGAATAAAGTTCAGCAGGCAACGGTGAAATGTTTTAGTTGTGATTAGGGCGATGCCGCCCTTGTGCTGCATCGTTTCTTTTGCAAGTGCTTCCGGATATTCCAGATATTGTTGCAGCCGTGTGTGATAACCTACCGGCCGGAAAAAACAGAGAAGTTCTTGTTCTTCTTGGGTTAGAGATTTAATAATTCGGGCTTGCTGGTTCATAATCTTACTCCTTTCTGATGGCTTTATTGTATCAGAATTGGGGTGGCAAAAATGGTACACCGCAAAGGGTTTATACCCTTTGCGGTGCTTTTATATGTTAATTTTCGTTAATGGCAAAAGCTAAAAGATCAGCATCTACCTCTGTCACTCGATCACTTAACAAGATTCGATAATCGGAACTTGTTTTCTCACCAAGCTGATACGCCATTTTCAGGCACATTAATGGAGTGTAGAAATCTGATACATGAAAAGTTTCCTGCACTTCGCGGTCATAACCGGTGGGAATATACATGAGATAATAACACTTTTTCTCATAATGAATATCGAATTTGTCCTTGCCGATTTTAAAAAGCAATGTGTTTTCCAAGGAAGACATCTTATATTTGTTTGTTCTAAAGAGTTCATTCATTTGCTTTTCGGTAGAATCGAGGAAGGAAACGTCGTCTCCTTTGTGTAATCGAGAGGTGAACACCGTTAAAAAACGTTCCAGTTCATCATCAGATAGTAATCGATCAACCATAATTGAATGCATTAGTCGCGTGTTTTCATAGGTGTCTACAAAGTAATAAGAGTGGCCAAATCCTATTCTGGTATACTGCTTCGCCGTGTAAACGATTTTCCGCTCGATAGTGTTCATAAAAATCCTCCATATTGATAGTTTAGTGAATTGCTACAAATTAAAATCTTTTTTGTTATAACACAGAACAAACGCTGTCCTTTGTCAATATGGGTAACGTACGCCACCTTTTCGGTCGGTATAAACCAATAAGTCTATAAACTGATTTCGAAATTTTCCCGGTGCATATGTTTTTCTCGCTTTAAACTTTGTTCGCACTGGAAAACAGAGTTTATGTCCGATTGCTTTTGGCGGAATTCTGCTTTTGATCCATGATCGTTAAAGATAATGTCCCCAAAAAATCTTGGACTTCTTGAAGCATTGCAGGTTCATCAATATTGAGTCGAACCGGATCATATTCTGCTTGGCCGTATGCACTGATAATATCCTGCACTTTTGCTCTGGAATGGAATGCCTTATAAATCGGCACAAAACGATGGATTATATCATTGCTCAATTTTTGGAACTCCGACATGGCACCCGATTCCAAAGTGGCGCGCAATGCTTTCTCAACGGGAATATCATGATCAAGGCTCAAGTCTCTAATATCCATTGTTCTTATTTCATCAAAAGTAGTCGATCCGGCAATTTTTGTAAATGTGGTATGGATTTGGCCATCTCTTTCAAAGTAGGCGCGATGATCATCGCCAATCAGGACGCAAGAAATGTCTTTAAACGGAAAAACATTGCCTTTAGCATCATATACAAACTTGGTTTGTGCGATCAATTCGTCCCACAAGGTGCGTAGCTTGTGCTTTGTGGCAATCTTGCAAATAAGATCTATGGGGAAAGCACCAAAGGCATACAATCTGTCTTGTGTGCGTAGTCGTTGTTTAAATTTGGAAATCAATGCTTTATGGCTGAAAATCTGAACAAAAGAAACCTGGACGCCTTTGTGTTTGGTCCAAATTCGATTACTGACAAAGGCAAGCAGGACATGGGCAGAACTTTGGCTGTCACGGAGATCTTTTTCTTTGATGGTACATGCAGGGTCATCAAATGCGGATGCAATTGCATCGCATAATTCTTCAACGCACAGGATCTTCTTTGCCATATCATCACAGAAAGCTATCCGATCCCATAGGTTGTGCATACCAGGGAGCGTACAGGCCTTGTTTATGTAGCTTACATATTTGTCGGCCGTATGTTTTGAGTGCTTTGTGACGTTGATTAAGAAGTGTTTATAGGCTTGCTTAAACTCCTTTGTGGTCATATGGATCTCCATCCTTTCGATTTTTATATTATATAATATAAATGCTGAATTTTCAATGCTCCGCTATTTCGTAACGGAAATAACGGAGCGTGGTGTAAGCGAGATCCCTTACAGTTGAGTATAGGTGCCAAACTCCCGGTAAAAGGGGGCGAATTTGCCGTCAAGGCCGTGGGGTTTGCGGGTGTTTTCCAGAATGGCAAAGGTGATCAGGCGGAACTTGCCGGCAAACTCCGGTTCGTTCATGACCCGGCGGAACAGCGCCACCACATCCGGCACAGGCAGTTTGTAAACGCCGCAGCCGAAGGCACCCAGCACCAGAGAATCCTTGCCATGCTCCACGCCCATGCGGAAGATGGTACGGATCTTGTTGAGCATAACAGCCTCACCGTCGGCATTGAATCCACCATCTGCAGCACAGAACCGCAACTCTTCAGCCAGAGAGTAGTCGTTTCTGCCGCTGAAACTCAAGGCAGCTACCGTGATCACATCACAGCGGAAGGGCTGCTCTTTGAGGGTGAAGTATTTGGACTGGTTATTCCGGAAGAAGGTCACATTGGGGGTGTAGATACCGCCGTAGTTAAGGTCCAGGGGATAGCCAGGCGTCTTGCGAGGGACACCGCATTCCCGAATGTGCTTATATGTGGGGTCACCAAACTGGTACAAAGACAGGCTCAGGTTAGAGCTGCGGCACAAGGATTCTTCCTGGGCAGAGGAGCCTTTTTGGTATGCGCCGCCGGGCTTTTGGGCAGATGCCAGGTTCAAAATGGCGGGATTATAGCCGGCAGTGATCAGATGTTGCGCTACGTCGACACAGTCGGCATTGATACAGCCGGTCTCGGTAGTGGGATAAGCAGCGCCCAGATCGCTGACATCATAGGCTTCCCGGTACAGCTTGGTGTCATCCAGGAAGGTCCGGTAGTCGCCCAGATCAATTTCGGTGCTGCCGTCTTTCCAGTGGCGGAACAGGTCTGCGTTGTGACGATAGACCTCGATACGGGCTGCGTTGGCGCCGAATCTGCCGCTTTGGATGATGGTTTTCATCCGCTCTTCGTAGGTGATGGTAAACGCATCCGGATCATGGCGCTTCAGTACATCCACAGCGGCATTGGGGATCAAATCAGAGCAATCCTCACCGGCATAAAAGCGCTTCCGAACAACGGTGGAGCTGATCTCGGCCTCTGCCAGGGCGGGCAATAATGTGAAAGAATCCCGATGGCTGCTCAGCAGCGGATCACCGGCAATCAGCTCTTCCAGGTCAATCCCGTCACGGTCAAAGACGGCGAAGTGGATGTGAGAGACGTATTCTTCGGCATCACCGAACTTAGGGGTAGATCGGACCTTATCTGCTCCCTGGATCTCGTAGAGCTGGGCATCCGGGTACTGCTTCTGGATCTTGCAAAGAGTCTTATAGCGGGCAGGATTGATACCGCCCATCTCAAAGCCCCAGAAGGAGAGCTTTTCTTCACCGGCGCAGGTGTTTTCGATGATCTCCCGGCGTTCTTCCTCGGTCAGGTAGAAGGGGTCGCCGGTCTTGACAGTCTTGCGGCGGAGGTATTTTCCGTTGGTAGCGACAAACAAACCTTTGTCGGCTTGCAGCGCTTCTACTGCGGTATTCATAGCCGCCAGGTGGGCATTGGTCATAGGATTAAAGGATCCAAACAAAACTGCGATTTTCATAGGGCACCATTCCTTTCTGTCTGTCAATATATCGAGTGCTTACTATGTTATTATACCAAGGATGATGTACTATAAATGTCACTTAATCCAATCCTTGATCCATTGGGGCATTTTTTCTTCCGGAACAGACTGAACAATATCCTCTAGATCTATATTTTCCTTTACATATGCTATAAGTTCTTCGTCTGCCGCCAGCTGATCAGGAACTTTAATGACGGCAGAGGTATCCATTTCCAGAATCTTCAACACAAATTCCTTGTCCGACCACAAACTCTCGTCGACCCAATCATATACCTGACTGAAACCATCAAAGAAATAATCATATCCCAAAAGTTCCAGGATAAAATCCTTATCGGACTTGAACTTATCAGGTATATAGTAAAGGAAACCATCAAAATAACGTTCATTGTTTTCCTGGAAGTTACAATACACCGTTCCCCAGGCTCGGTCGTTCTCCAGAGCAAACTGTAAACAAGAAAGAATCTCGTAGATTACCTCTGCAGAGTCCCAAGCCTTCCGAGGGCATAAAGATAGATGACCCATGTTGCGCGCATCCTCATTGCAAAGGCGCCTCACAACCCAACGCAGCTCTTCTTCATTCTTCCACACCGTTTCGGGAATTACTTCGGAGATGCAGTTCAGATCATACATGGAATAGGCACGGTCAATCACTATATTGGCCGCAGCGGTGACAAACTGATCATCTTCCCATAGTGTTTGCGGCATAAAGGAAAAGACAGCGTTCAAATCGCAACAGCGTGCACCTTCGTCAAAGGTTGCCATGAAATCGGCAATGATCTTCGCAGTGCCCAGCGCATAGTCTGGATTTTCAAAAAACCTTGGGGCAGTAAGCGGCAGATAAATTCTGCAAAGATTCCCGGTTTTCCCAGAGACACCTCATAAAGATCCTCGTTTTCCACCAGAGCTTTGACGATTTTCAAGGCGGAGTCCTTCTCTTGCCAGACTTCCGCCGGAATTTCGTCAATTACCTTTTGGAAGCCGGCATCATCCAGTTCTTCAATGAGATATTGTTCGCAGGCTCCCTCGATTTTTTGTAATAGTTCTTCCATATCAGCAACCTCTTTTTCTTTCATTTTATCATGATATCATTTGGTATGCAAGGAAGAGGGGGGGAGATCCCCCCTCGATTAAGCCACCAATCCCATGTGATCGATCACCTTACCGTCCACCACCTCCAGGTCACCCTGGAGAAGAGATTTTACCACAAAAGCATGGCCCACCGGAGTATGGGGGAAATCGATTGCGGATCTCATATCCTTAATATCGGTAAAATCCTTTTCACTCACCGAAATTGGCCGTTTCTCCTTTTTGCACTTCAAAACATAGGCACGGTAGCGAACCTTCATGGATTCCTCGTTATAATAATTAAATCCATCAAAATCCAGGAGGGCCAGTTTCTTGCCCTGATCCAACAACTGTTTCAGATACCGAAGTGCCGGTGTACCGGCAACCAGTTTTGCATACTCCGGTACATACACCTTTTTCCGGGCAGCCAGGTAGGACAGCGGTTCATACACTTCCTTTTCCTCATTCCAGAAGGGCCAGTACAACATATCATCCGGTTCGTAACCAAACTCCCGGTAGGGATGACGCAGAACCGGTTTGGGGATCTCACCAGGTTTGGAGTTGTACATCTTCTTGCGGTAAGTAAAGTACTCTTCATTAGGTTGACCACCACGATCGTGGTGGGGGAACACCTTCGCAGACTGCCAGAACAGTTCCAGATTGTTGGCACACGCACCATCGGGACCGGTCACCGGACCAACATAGAAGGGAGACACCTGACGGGCGAAAGTTTTATCCGGGTTTCTTGAGGTGAGATCGATAATTACTCTCTCCTCCAGATCGGGACACTGGTTGATATAAAACGGGTTGGAATAACGAAGCGGACGGGGATGATGTTTGATAATAACTACATTCTGATTCTCCATACAATTCATACCTCCTGAATTTGTTACAAACACATTATATCACCTACGATGTCCCACGTTTGGTACGAGCAATGCGTATAAGAAAACTGCTGCAACGGATTAAATATCCATAGCAGCAGTTCTTTATTTGCGTGACACGCGCATTTGTTACATTTCGTTTTTTTCGCAGTTTACCGAATTGTTTCGCCATTGGCGCGACCTTTTCATTTGCACGGAGTAAAGGTCGCCGAAAAAGGCTTCGATCTATTGGCCCATTGGTCAAACTTCCTTCACGCTGACAATGGTAACCGCACCGGCGCCGGGACCGAACTGCGCTCTGGCCTGCTTCAAAGCATCAGCACTTGCGCTGGTAGCGCTATATGCTCTGACAAAAATAACGATCTGCTTGCCGGTGTTGCCGCTGTGGGCAATGCATTCATAAGTCTTCATAAGTATCCTCCCCTTATTTATTTAGTAATTATGGTGGCGAAAACTGCCTGTGCAGCTTTCATCTCTTGTGTGGAAAATGCGCAGAGTTTTATATCTACCGGATAATCCGGATAGTCTGCTGTGAATTTTAAGTATGCCCGACAGCACTGCTTGGTGGATTCTCCGGCGGGATCAGCCAGCGAACCGCCGAAGATACCGGAACTGATCAGCGGAAAAGAAATGCTGTGCAGACTGTTGTCCTTTAGTACACACAAAGAATTATAGTAGGCATCAAACAGTTCCGTGAAGGCCTTGGGGGTTACGCCAAAATCCGGGCCTACTGCGTGGATGATCGCTTTGGCATTGGTCATTTGAAATGCTGGTGTGATTACCGCAGAGCCGTCCTTCAAGGGTGTCTTGTATTGTTTGCAAGCTGCAGTCAGCGCAGCCGATCCTGCCTTTTTGAAGATCACTCCGCAGATACCACCGCCTTCCCACAAACCATCATTTGCTGCATTTACCACTGCATCTACCGTCTGGTCAGCGCAGGAAGCATTTATCAAAACGATTTTGCTCATAGCAACACCTTTCAGTTATACATTGTCTGTAAGATCTATCAGACCTTCGTCATCCAAGGTCAGCGTGACGGCCATATCGCCTTCTTCTTGCAGATCATATTGAAGTTCATTCGCGTTTTTTCGTTGTCGTTTTCTTTATTCCTTTGTGTTGTAAAATGGTTAACTTTTGGGTTGTGCGGATTTCAGTGCGATCTGCGGAGTAATGGAAGCAATGCTGTGCTTATAGATGACTTTCTGAACACCTTCTGCAACCAGTACAATCACCAGAACATCGTATCTAACGATAACTCCCTGAAATTCAGCACCGTTCGTCAGCGCTACCGTCACCGGTACTTTATCTCGCACAAGTTCATGCATAATGGCAGCTTCCAAAATTCGCTCATTGAGTGTCATGTCCTCGCCTCTTTCTGCCTTAATAGTATCACAGGGAAGGGGGCGCAGCAAGCCCCCACCTGGGATTATCCGAACTTTTCAATTTTTTCAATAGTAGAGAACTGGCCGGCGTACTGCTGCTTGAAAGCAAAGGATGCTTCCGGTCGGGTCGCAGCCTGCACAAAGGCTACGCCACGGATGCTGCCTCCGGACCACTGATTGCCAGGCAGAAAATAAACAACTTTCCAGGTATAGGTCATAACTAAAATCTCCTTTTTGTTTTGTTTTACAAGAATAGCTTAACACAGACGATGTACCATATAAGTCTCATGCAGCTATCATTAGATTTTCCTTGTTGCATCGCTTCGTTTGAAGTAAACTCCGAAGCAATCTATTGTGAAGTCCTTCTTCGATTCCGGATTTTCAAATGTGATTTCTGCCGATTCTACAAGCTTGCGCATTGTACATCCTCCGCACTGTTTACAGTTTTTAAGGCATCCAGCACCTTGTTGAAGATCAGCTGATTGGGGTAGTACCGATAGTCGGCAAAGATGGAGATGCCGTCTTTTTCATAGTACTCCTTGATTGCGGCGGCACAGGCTGCGCTGCGGCTTTGGCCATACTCGCACTGGCACACGATATCCCAACGGTGCGCTGCTGCGGTTTTAATATAAAGCGCCAACTGCTTTGCTTCCGGAAGATAGGTTTCAAATGTCAGACCGTATTCCGGCAGGACCTCATAATCAATGTCGGGAACGCAGATCGGATAGACTGCGGAACACTTTTGGCCATAATCCAATGGCCCATAGTCTCCCGGCGTTCTGGACGAGGGTGGGTCGTAGAAACTGATGACCGCAGTATCATACAACGGACCTTCTTGTAAACGCTTCTCCATCGCCGTTCTGGAATAGATTTCAATTTTCACGGTTAGCTCCTCCTGAAGATTATTTACGCTGCACAGGTGACGAAAAATAGGCTTGCCCGAAAGAACGGCTGAAAACGAAATCTGCATACCGGTAATCTCGTCCTCCGCAGGAATCTCCTTTGCAGGTTCTTTCCGGCTGTAAATGCCATGCCGATCTGCCAGCTCGCGGATTACAAGCTCAATGGCGGTTGCGACATCTGCCGCAAGATTAGAAAAATTCCCCATTGCATTGGCCAAACCATTTTCTTTTAGATCCTCTGTCCAGAGGCGTTGTTAATATAATGATTTGCCGTTTAAGCCGCTGCGTTCGTGCGATCAGGCTGCGCATATCCGCAGATTCGTCTAAAAACTCAAGGAAGTTCCGGATCAACAGAGGCTTTTTTTCGTGGTGCAGATCCCGAGTCTGTTCGATATCGGCCCAAAATTGCGCAATATTCAAGAAGCAGATATATAAAAACAGCTTCTCTTCTGTCTCGCTTAAAAAGACAGCTCCGGATATGCCCGGATAAAACACTTCAAATTTGCCTTGGGCGTTAATTGTCGTCAAATAGTTCTTTTTACAGTTGATGGGCTCCGGGCAAAAGGCGTGAATGTACCGGAAGATGTGGCTCCGGAAGGTTCTTGTGTCTGCAAGACGCTGTGTTTGGAAGGACAGACCCTCCCGGTCTGCCTGGTCGAGGTATCGGCAGAGGCGCGAAGGCATGGTTTTATCCTGCCCGTCAAAGGCCTCGATGGCATCCTGCTCCGGGCAGTGGGACAGCGCATATTGATAGCGTGCGGTTGCATCCGCCCCGGATGGATCGGCTACACAAAGGCGTAGCCGACCCAACTGGGGTTTTGCGCAGACCGTATAGACAGCATCCGCCAAACGGATTCTGGCAGAAATCTGCGTACATTCCCGTAACCACGGTTCCGGGATCGCCGGGGACTTCTTGTTGCACAGCAAAAATGCCAGGGCGGCTGATATTTCGGAAGCATAGCGGCTGTCAAGCAAATTCAGTTCCGGCGTGAAATCCGCATCGTAGAAAAGAATCGCCCCGAAATTTTCGATGGTTATATGCTCAATGTACATGACCGTAACCTGCTGGCGCCTAACAAGCAAAGCCGATAGTGCGCTTTGCTTCGGCCTTGATTTCGGGAATGACGATATCCACAGCCTTGATGGTTTTGATTTCCTCGGTGGTGATATCATCGAAATCGTATTCCAGCAGACGGGTCGCCTGGTTCATCTTCGCCTGCTCCAAGATGTTGCGGACATAGCGGCCGTTACCGAAATCGCTCTGCTTCCGGGCTGCCTCAAATGCGATGCCCAGCTTTTCAAGCGCCTCGACCTCAAAGTGAACGCCTTTGCTCTTACCCATCAGTTGTGCGATTTGGCACAGTTCTTCCGCATTGTAATCAGCAAAGGGAACATGGAAGGCAATACGGGAACGCAGGCCGGGATTCTTCTGCAGGAACTTCTCCATCTCGTCCGGATAACCGGCAAAGATCACCACTACGTCCTCACGATGGTTTTCCATCTCCTGGACGATGGTGTTGATGGCCTCGTCACCGAAAGATCCGCTGCGATCGTCTACCAGGGAGTAAGCCTCATCGATAAAGAGCACACCGCCTTTGGCTGCCTTGAACTTGGCCTGCACGGTCTGCGCTGTCCAACCGACGTATTTACCCACCAGATCGCCACGACCAACCTCTACAAGCTGACCCTTGGACAGAAGACCGTTGTCCTTCATAATCCGGGCAAAGAGCCGTGCCGCCGTGGTCTTTGCAGTGCCGGGATTGCCGGTGAATACCATGTGCATAGCAGGAGAGTCCTGCTTCACGCCCTTGTCTTCATACAACTTCTGCATCTTATAGTAGTTCAGCGCCTTGCGGATTACTGCCTTCGCTTCGGTAAGACCAATCATCTCTTGCAGTTCATCGTGAGCCGAACCCTTGGGCGCAGCTTTGATGACTTCCTGTTTTGCCACCTGCAAGTCCTTATACTGGGGATAGATGCTGGTCTTAAGCTTGGCATTGTACCAATCATCGAACATATCATGAAGCTCCGCTGCCAAATACCCCTTATCCGGATCCAGTTTAGCAAAGAGCGCTTTATCCGTGCGAATATGGTTATCCTTTGCAAGCAGCTTCAAGAAGTCCTGAGCGCGAGTGTGATCACTATAATCTTCCTGCAGTTCTACCAAAGTCATAGCTCCCAATTCCTCATGGAACATAGCTTTGATGTGTTTGCAATCCCGGGGCAGGCAGAAAATAGTCAGCACCTGGTTGCGATGCCGCTTGGCGATCTCGCAAATCTGCTCGATGGTATCCCTTTCGCTGTTGGCAACGCCACTATCCTCGGAATCGTCGTTTGCAAAATACCGCACGACCATAGCGCCACCTGCACAGACATGGTACAAGCTGTCGTAAGCCATCATAGAAAAGTTTTCGCCGGGGCGGAAATTCAGGAAACAATACCGTTTGCTGCGAAGTCTGCTATTGGCATAAAGTGCCTGCAAAAGCAACTTGCTGGCTTCCCGGCGTGTATCCACATTATCCGTTTGGAGCATATAGTGCACAGGATGGCCCTGTACCTTCGTATTCGGCTTACTTGCATAGATGCGATCCAATTCCGGCAGCATCGTTTCGTTCATAAAATAGCGTTCTACATTCTGAAGAATATCCTTCTGGCTACAATCGGCAATAATATTCTCTCCGAATTCAATGCCACGGCCTCGTCTGCCGACAACTCTATCAATACCGCATTTTTCAAGGATTTGGTCATCGTCCTCGATGAAATCATAGTGGTTAGCTCGCCCCAAAAGCTGCTGAATACCGCCAATCGTAGTCTCGGTGAAAGTGACATCCTTCAGTTCACGTCCAATGTGCTTCAAAAATGCGCACATAATGTTCTGGGCGTTTTCTGCCTGATCCGTAATCATACCGGCAGTCAAAAGGCCGTCAGAAGAGCCTGCTACAAAACAATAGGAATCCATGCTGCGCTTACGATTAAACTCTTCGCTTTTCATGAAGATCTTTCTGATATTCTCTCGTTGAGCACGGCGATTTTCCTCGTTTTCCACGCCTTCGCCCACCAACATACCTTCCATCTTATAAAACAGCATATCTCTATCCTCCATAGCAAATTTGCATGCATTCGTCCTTACACCAGTATTAAACCATATGCGATGTACCAAAAAAGGGATGTTAATAGAGCAGGAAAGATATATTGTTCTTTCCTGCTCCAAATTACACTTTTATTCTTGCCACTTTGCCCCAGGGTGGGGTAGCATCAGGATCTTCGTTGTTTATCAGCCACAGAACCGGCACGCCCATGGCATCACTTTCAGGGGGAAAGCTATCATAACCGTCGGTGATGATGACAATATATCCCGGCAGATCCTCCATCATGTGATTGCGCATATAACGGAAAATGTCTGAAAAATCATTGCCGCCACCGCCGACGGGTTTGATCGATTGCAGGTCGGTGATGGTTTGAAACGGAACAGGTTCGGTGACATAGCTTTCTGTAAAGCTCAAAAGGCCATCCAATTTGCCGCCAAACTGCTCGATGGCTGAACAAATTTCTCCGTAGGCGGCATTGATTGCTTTGTCAGAAATCGAGCCGGAGGTGTCGATCAAAAACCAAACCTTTCCGGGGACTTCTTCTTTTTCGTTATAGTCAGGCAGAAAGAAATCACTATCGGAAAAACGGCGATCCGGTGGTGAAAAGGAATAATCGTTGATCTCCTCTTGTAAAAATTCCTGCAAAACCGTGCGCCAATCGATCTCGGACTTCCGTCCCAGCCGCAACAGTCGCTGCGCCATAATAGGACCACCGCCGTAGGTCTTTGTCGCTTCCCGTATAGAGATCACCTCGCAGGCGGATTCCAGCAAATGTTCCCACTGTTCGCTTTCAAACGAATCGTTAGGCTGTTCTTCCCATTTCTCGTGATCATCCCAGGAGGAGGCACAGTTCTTTCCTTTGCCACTTTTCGGCTTATCGGGCATTGACGGCAGCATTTCATATACCTGTTCAGCGGTGTACTCATAACCCTCTTTCCCGTTGGGGGCGATGTGCATGGAAACACCGTATTTTGCTAAAGTAATGCTGCTTTCGTCCATGTCGGCAGAAAGTAAGATATTGGAATTGACCACGATATCACAAGCTATGTTAAATCGCTCGTGCTGCAAATGTTGACCGCGGAAACAATGCCGTAGCGCCATATGCATGACCTCGTGCATCAAAACAAAATCTAATTCTTTGTCTGAAAGCTCCTGCAGAAAACGGGGCGAAAACCGGATGCTGCGTCCGTCGGTGTAGGCAGTCTGGCAATCCTCGTCCAATCCGAATCGGGCGTGCATCAGCAGCAAGCCGAAAAGGCCATTGGTGGTCAGCAGCCGCAAACGGGACAATAGCAGCCGTTTGGTATAAGCACGCTTATCTTCTTCAGACAATTCCATTCAGAAGCCTCCCTTTGGTGGAAAGCCACCGGGAAAACGCCGGTACTTTCAGCAATTTTTCTTTGTAACCTTTTTCGATATACAGATAGTCCTTCAGCAGCATTGCGGCAAAGTCCGGTGGGAATTGTTCTGCGTAGACAATGGAGTTGGCAATCTTCTCCAATTCGTCTTTATGATCCTTGGCATAGGCGGTCATTGCAGAAGTGAGCGCATACAGCGCATCGTTGCCTTTCGGTACGGGCGGCATTTTTCCGTCAAAAATGTCATCCAACTTGGGAAGATCTTTATAAATATTATCCCAGTTGCGCAATTCCACAGCAATACCCAATCCCACAAGGCCCGCAACCAAGTGGTGGACCTTGGTCAGGTCGTCATCAACAAAATTCAAAATATTGCTGACCATTTCCCAGGAACGGGGCGTGGCAAAAGCCAGTTCTTCGGAAGCACCGTCAAACTTCATTAGGTAATTCTGCCGGAAAGTCAAGAAACCCAGAATTTTGGGGTGGATACCGCTGCGGATGGCCCACTGCTTCCAAGCCTTGAAGCTGCCCTCGACCTCAATGTGCAAAAGACGGTTGGCCAGTGCTTTGGGCATTTTGAAAGCCACGGATTTGTCCGTTGTCCGGTTGCCGGCAGCGATGACAATGCAGTTTTCCGGCAGTTTATGCTCACCAACCACCCGGTCCAGGGTGATCTGGTAAGCCGCTGCCTGCACCGATTGGGGTGCAGCAGACAGCTCGTCCAAAAACAGGATGTTTACCACATCTTCGCTGGGGTCCATCTGGAAGATCTGGGGTTTCAGCCAAACCGCCAGAGTCTTATCCGCGTTGGCAGTGGGGATACCGCGCAGATCAATGGGGTTAAACAGCAGAAGCCGCACATCCGTTACTACCGTTTTTTTGCCGGTATTGCGTTCAATTTCCTTGGCCAGTTGCCCAATGGCTTGGGACTTACCCACACCGGGAGGACCCCAAAGCATAACAGAGGGCAGTAATTTTAAAGGCTGGTGCTGATTGATAATGGTGCAGTAGGCTTTTCCTAAAGTATCAATAATACGGTTTACATTCATGGTGGGAATGTTGGACATCTTTACGTCGCTCATTTCTTATCCACTCCTAACTTCTTGTCGATTATGGCAAGTTTTTCCTTGCAAGCAGTGATCTGATCAGTAAAATTCTCTTCCTTCTGCAATTCGGCTTGCAAAGCAATTTCCCTCTGTCCCATTTCAGTGAGATTCTTCTCCAGCTTCTCCAAATGGGCGGGGAGACCTTCCAAGGCGTTGTCCAGGCGGATCAGACAGCCAACCTCGGAATCGCCCAATTCCACATAATAACGGCCCTCACGCTGCAGCCAAACATAAGGCTTTTCTTTGCTCATATTGGTAGGCAGTACGATTTGGAAGCCCTGATAGGTCATAAGGACGCTTTCCTTGGTTGCCAGGGCGTTGGCGCAAACCCCGTCGTATATGGTTTTACGAATCTGCCTGCGAAGTTCCTTGTCCTGCACTGCAAAGGTCTGCAGCATAAATTCTGCGTCCTCCCGGCACTTTTGGATCAAATCTCGCTGCCGTTCCATTTTCCCCGGCAGCTCGGTCAGTTCCTTTTCCAGTGCAAAATAGGTCTCAATTGCTTTGCGCTGGAGGGTCAGAAGTCTAGACAGTTCATTTGCGGTTTCCACACGCTCTTTAACCAAGGGATTGCCTACAGCCAGAGCCTTTACCTCTGCGTAATCCAGTACCGTATCTTCAATATCAGAGCCGGTGCGATCTTCTAAAGATCCGGACAGAAGGCCCACAATAAACCGCTGCTTCGTTTCTAATAACTGCCAGGAGTAAGCATCAAAGCTGCCTTCGGTAATATAACGGAAGATCTGAACGGTCTTGTTTTCGTTGCCCTGCCGCAGAATACGACCCTCACGCTGGGTCATATCCGCAGGTCGCCAGGGCACATCCAAATGGTGAATTGCGATCAGCTTGTCCTGGACATTCACACCCAAGCCCAGCTTGAAGGTAGAGCCGATCAGCACACGGACTTGTCCGGTCTGCACCTGACGGAACAATGTCTTGCGCCGTTTTTCTGTGTCTGCGTTATGGATAAATGCGATTTCCTCCGCGGGAATACCCATACTGAACAGCAGCGCATAGAGTTCGTCGTACATGTTAAAACCCTTCTTGGGCGTGGAACTATCGCAGAAGATCAGCTGTGTGCTCTTTTGCGCAGAGGTTTTTTGATAGATATCCCACACGTTTTCCGCACATCGCGCAATCTTGGACTGATAGACAAACCGCGCCTTGGGATCTACCAGCCGCAGATCTAATGCGGCCTGCCGGCCATCGGTGGTGATTTTCAGCATATTGTCTTGCGTGCGAGGTACCCGTCCGTGACGCACATCGTCGGCCCGTTTGGAGATCATCTTTAAGTAGTCGGCAAACTCAGGCGTTTTACCAATAAGCGCATCACTGTAGCCCTCCGTTTCGGGAATCCCGTCTGCCTGATTCACTTGATGAAAATCCGCAATGGAGGCCAGCAATGTGGTCAACTCCGGTAAGTTGTGGAATTTGGCAAAACGTGTGGCCAGACGATAACTGCTGGTGTCCACATCGATCTCAAATTCCGTGACCTTTTCCGCAAACATGCCGATCCAGCTATCGAAACTCTGCAGATCCAGCATAGCCAGCTCACCGCTTTGCAGATATTTTTGCATAATATAGGCATCGGTAACGGAGTTGGTGATGGGTGTGCCGGTGGCCATCACGACACCGCCACCGTCGTTCTGTTTTTGGATCAGCCGAACCTTGTCCATCATATCCTGGCATTTTTGGGAACCGCTGGGGCTGATGCCCAATACGTGCCCCACCTGGGTTTCAATGGGAACGTTCTTGAAGTTATGGGCTTCGTCCACAAATAATCGGGTAATGCCCAATTCCTCAAAGAATACCGTGGAGTTGGGTTTCAATACATTGGTGATCGCTTTGCACAGAGATTCATCTACGCTTTTGGCCTTGCGGCGCAATTTGCTTGTTACCCTCCCGGAGGTTTTCAGGAGCTTCATTACCTCGTCCCGCATTTCCTCCAATTCCTTGATGTAATGCTCCTGGGACAACCCCACCTGCTCGAAGCAACTGTAAGCCATGATAATGCCGTCATAGTCCTTGTCCCGGATTGATTGCAGCACACTTTCACGTTTCGAAGGCGTGAAGGATTTTGGTTCAACGCACAAAATGTTGGCGCTGGGATAAAGGCGCAGGAAGATATCACGCCATTGTCCTACCAGGTTGTTGGGAACAACATACAGGTTCTTTTTGGAGAGCCCCATCCGTCGCAGCTCCATGCCGGCCGCGATCATAACAAAGGTTTTGCCGGAGCCTACATCGTGAGCCAGCAGCGTGTTGGGAGAGAAAAGGATCCGCGCCACCGCATCCTTTTGATAAGGGTAGAGCTGTACCGCAGGTGACATGGTGGGAAAAGTCAGAAAAGAACCGTCAAAGTGGCGCTTGCGAACACAACCGAAGTTATTCTCGAAGATCATTTCCAGCTTGGCTTTTCTGTCCGGATCTTGCCATACCCATTTCTGGAAGGCTTCGATCAGCTTTTTCTGCTTTTCCAACGCGGCTACGGTTTCCGATTGGTTGATGACTCGCTTTTTGCCGGATTTGTTGGTGTTGCATACCACCTCATCAGTAACGCAAACAGTCTTCATATTCAGCGTCCGCTCCAAAATATATAGTGCGGTTAGTCGCTCGGTACCGTAAGTGGATTTGGCCGCAACACGATTGTTATAGAAGCTTTTGCAGGAGATCTCCCAGCTACCGGTGTAAGGATCATGGGTGGTATAATTGTAAGTATCTTTGATTTTCAAAATGTGGCGAATAAAATCATCGATGACATCTTCGGGCACCCAGGGAGAACCAAGGGTAATATAAATATCCTCCGCAGAAAGCGTAGGCGGCAGGACTTTTTCGATGGCAGTTACATTGTCTGCAAAATAGCCGCAGTACTTGGTGTTTGCCGCTTTGGCGGATTTCCACTTTTGCACCATGTTGCCGGACAGATATTCCTCGGCGGTCTCCCAGCCTTTGTAAAAGCACTCGTTCCATGTATCCGGGTTCTGATAAATTGCCCCTTTTAGGGTCATGATTACCGTTTTCAGGTCCGCACCGGTTACGGAGGCGATATATTCAATATCCACACGTCCCAGGTTGGTAAGAGAAAGAATAAGACCATCGGGAATGCTGTCAGCGTGGATGCCCTCCACTCTGGAATCACCGGCAAAGAGATTCTCCCAATCCAAAGGCAGGTCCATGGATGTAACCTCTTTGATGTGCTCTGTCTCGCGAGCTTGGTTTTCCATTCTCTTTTGGGCAGCTTCCTCCTCTTCTTTTTTCTTTCGTTCCTGCTCCTCACGCTTCTGGGCGCGATCACGTGCAGAGGTCAGTTTGCTGATTACGGCAGTGATCTGATCGGAAGAGATTTTTCCGCCGGCAGTATTCAACTGTGCCAGCAAATCATCAAACAAGGAAAGTTGTGCCGAATCTTTGCTTGATGTGTCAGTAGTTTTGTGTGCCATAATTACACCTCCGGAATGCCATATTCTTTACAGTATTGAGATACTTTGCCGCCGGACTGGCAGGTAATGGAAATATTCTCCGCTTTGGGATATAGAATAGAGGGCATGGATTGGAAAATCTCGAAACCGGAGTCGGTTGCCTCTGCGGCAGTACCGAAGGTGCCGATTCGCAGGTGGGGGTCACCTTCAAATACAATATGGGTATGCTGGCTGTGGATCATAAAGGCCAGCAGATTTACATAGAGCACAGAGGCAGGAACGGTGATCTCAACCTTTTCCGCAGTGACGGCAAATGCGCGGTAATCCAGCACTTCAACACCGTCGGGAATCCGGAAAACAAATTCATCAAAATCCACACCCAAGGTCTGGAAAGCATCTCGGCCAATTACCTTAAGGTCGGTCAACTTGGAAATGTCACTGTTCTTGCAAATCTTAATCAACTTCTTGCCATTCTTGCTCAACAGGCAGTTATGGGCGGAGGAAAATTCCGGGTTGTCCTGGTGGACGACGATGCCGTCAATGTCGCAACCCAGGTTGACCCATGCATCCGGGGAGAAAGATATGGCCTCCTTGGGGATGTAAAGAATACCGGGGATGCGGTTTCCATTCGCATCGGTATCTTCAACCCAAGTAATCACACCATTTTCAATCGTCAACTCGTAATTCTTCATGCTCATTTCCTCCAAATTTATAAATGTGTATAGTATGGGTGAGTGATTCGTGAGGTTATTGTAATAAAAGTTATGTCCTAAAAATGGTACCAATCAAAAAGCGCAAAAAAGAACCGTAATTCCAGAAAGAATTACGGTTCTTTGTCATTATTTATTGTTGTATTTGCCGATAGCGGTGTGTAAGTTGTTTTTGATACTCTCGCGTAAATGTGCAGGAGCAATGACTTCTACATAGTTCAAATACTGCAGTGCCCAATGTTCCATGGCGTTGGGGCTGGCCCAGAGGGATACGATAACTTTGTTGTCATCCTCTGTTTTCCGAACGGCAATGTCCTTGCCGAACCAATCGATCACCTGATCCACCATCCAGGGCTCCGTAGCGAATTCGATCCGCTCCGGCTCGTCGGTGTACATATAGGGCATAGTGGAGGAGATCTTCTTATAATCAATGCCGCCTTCATAACCGGGAACTTCCCGAATGGGGTGTGCCGGCTTATCGTACAGACTGATATTACTGATGCGGTCCAGTCTGTGGAACACCATATTGCCCCAGTAGCTGCTATAGGCCATCAGGTAGTACCGCTGATTATGAAGGATCAGCTGGTAAGGCGTGACCCGCTGGAAGGAGGATTTGTGCAGCTGCTTGTCCAGACCATATTTATTATAATCGTATTGCAGTTGCTTGCCTTCCTCAATGGCCATGTCCACCATCTCAATATTATAGAACAGCGCCGGATTCTCGGTCTTGTTCCAATCCTTCACTGTGTGGATGTTCTTCACATGGGAGCGGAAATACTTATTGGACAGCTTGCAGAGCTTCTCAATCAGATCGGAAGATTGCCGGGGGTTGATATGCTGGCTGCACAAAATGCCATCGATCAGCAGCTTCAGCTCCGAATCCTCAAAATCCCGCGATTCCAGATAGCTGCCGGCCCGGCGGGAATCAATCTCAATTCCAGCCTCTTTCAGCAGGGAAATATTACGGCTGATAGCTTTTCTCTCAATGACAATGCCGTAGTCACGATCCAAATGTTCAGCAATATCATCCTGCGTAAGGGGATGATTGAAGTCACTGTATTGTTGCAGGATCTGCCAAATACGGATCAGTGCTAATTTCTTGGGTTCTAAGCTATCCATAGGGATCTCTCCTTTATGTGAAATATCGCGTTAAATAATCTCTTCTTTTGTCCGTTATCTTCAAGCAATCTGCAAAGGTTTTTGCAGAAATATACTTTACTTCGATTCCGACATTACAGTTGTTGTCAAACAGGTTTGGGATCTCACTATGACGGATGCTATCCATGAAGCATCTTGCTTCACTTTGTTCTTGGTGTAATGCGGCAATGTATTTTTCCCGTGTTCTCTCATCCCGGCTTCACTCAGGCGGGAATTCGTTCAAAACATTGGCCAAAATGATGCGGTTATACTTACCTGCCATAGAGGGGTGTTCGCTGTGTGCGTCAACTGCTTTTCGCATTGCAGTTCGCAAGTGCTGGCTGGCAAAGCATAGTGTTCCGGAATAGGAAAATACTCTAACATCGCTCCTGCTACTTTGTCTCGTAGAGCCAAAATTGTTCTTCTGTCAACCCTTTTTGTTTTGACTGTCCCACAAACGAACGGGATATTTTTGGCGCATTACGCGCAAACTTCTTTCAGTTTCTCCCATACCTTAACCAGTGCATAAGTGTCCAAACCACAATAGGCCAGGAGTTGCTTACGGGTGGTTTCCAACTCCTCCGGAGTCATCTTTGCCATATTGCCAAAAGCGGCAGAAGCTTCGCCGCCGTTGTGAACGCCGTCCAAGTTGTGATAGTCAAGCTCCGGATCATCAGGAAACAGTGCAGGCAATACATATTTAATGGAGTAAGAACCTTGCATTGCGCGGCAGTAATACCACTTGCTCCGGAACGGAACCATCAGATCCACAATGTGGTCGTGGATATTCATCAGATGATCGCTCAAGTCGGGATACAGTGCTGCCAGTTCTTTGGTTCTACCTTTTTCGAATGTCATATTGTAGGTGACAACACATGCGTCTTTGGGAATATCTGCGCACATTTGCTCGGCAAGTGCTCTGCGAGGATCTTGGCCGGGATATGCAAGGAACTCCTTGTGCAGCAAAGGACCGCCCTCGTATTCAATGTAATGCAAGGAATACTGGAACACGATTTGCTTAAACGGGCCAATATCATCAAACGGCGGAATTGCCGGCATATAAGACTCAAAGTCAAAGAAGTAAATGGGATAAGTCAGCTTTCCCAAAAACTGGCGAATGCTCTTGGCGTCGATACGGGGAGGGCAAGGATGTACCTCATGCTCTATTTGCATATATTGCTTTGCGGAAAGAACATCGCACTTATCCAAATCTTCAAAGGAAACAATGCCTTTGCGATAGCAGTCTATCGCCTTATCTTTGTGCACACCGCCCACATCAAAAACATTGGGTCTGGGCAAATGCTTCGTACAATATTCAAAGAAGCCGCAGGTATAAGGCTCAAAACAATGCATGCCAATGTCGTCGGACGGCTCGGTTTCCTGTTCCATATAATTTTGCAGATACTTGATATTCTCGCGTACTGACGGCTGCAAATTCATTGCATCCTGCGTTACATCCGCAATAATGAACAGTTGATTCAGATCCAGCTCACCGTGCCGGATATACTGGTTGTTGATATGTACGATATTGCAGGAAGCTATTTCGTAGCCCAGTTCCTGTAAAATATAATATTGGAAAGCCGCATCATGGCGGTAGATATCCGAAACACCGGAAGAACTCTTTACTTCATAAATAGCAACTTTCTTATCGTCCAGCCGTTTCAAAATATCCACACTGCAGAAGCAACCGTTAACAGAAAAAGAAGCCTCTGCGATAACAGGTGTTTTTTGCGCCATAAGATTTTCTGTGACCTTGAGCATTTCTCCGGGTGTTGTGAAAGGCACCTCGATGAAATCTCCGAAAAGGCCCATAGCAAGGTCACCAACTTCCAAGCCGGTCTCCAGAACAGATTGGTTCATACAAGAGGAATCAAATGCGTCGGGAACGTTTTTCTTCAGCCAAAGCATCTTAGGGCACTGCAAACCCGAACAATATCTGGATTTAGAAAGACTATACTTCATAAGATCAGCTCCTGTTATAGTATTTCTTATATATTACAACAAAAATTTCGGTGCTGCAACAAGCTTTTGCATTTTATGTACCAAAAATGACGCACAGTTTCCATTCATGACATAGAATGCGGTATTTAGCCTTGGGTTTATCCCCTAAAAATCACGTTATTTGATATGCATATTAAGTCTATATGCAAGGGTATGGGGTGACCCAATATGTGCTGAAATGGATTTGTCTCCACTTCGCGATGCTTGCGAAGAAAATACCATCCGTCATTTTACCCAACGTGAGTCAAGATCGCCCTTAAAAAACAAGGACATGACTGGATGTTTCTTGCCAATCATGTCCTTGTTTGGGAGCGAGAGTGCTATGCCTAAAATCTTGATTTTTAAGATTTTTGCCTTAATAACATGCCTCCGATTTTTCGGAGGGGACAGCAACAATGTATTCAACAATATGACCGGCTCTACGGGTATCGCCGGCCGGGAACAAAATCGGGATAGCTGCTAAAATGTGCAAAAATTGGGAATGATAGCATCCAGGAGGGATGCCAATGACCAAAGCAAAAAAGCTGACCAACGAAGAATTACGCAGACGTGTCGCCAAACACATCTGGCTCAATTATTACAACGAGTACCTGTTTCAGCAAGGTGTCATTACCGAGGATGCACGAAACCGCATGAAGATCAAGATCGACAGAGTCTGCCGGTACTAACCAGCAGACCCAGATCTATACAGTGGTCTTCTCGTATGCACCATGTTAAAATAGGGTCATGATTTTACGAACGGTCATCCCGCAGAAACAGGTTTTTATGCGGCAGCGAGGATTTTCTCGGCAAGACAAGTAGCGAAAACGCAGAAATACTTTGTGTATTTCAAGTTTTCGCTATGAGGGATTGCAGGGAAAGGACCGCTGTTCCGCTAAAAAGATGTTGCAAGGGGTGACCGCTCCAAAGGAGATATAGATATGGATATATTAAACGTGCGCCAATTGCTGCGCCAAAAAAGCATTTATGAAATTCCCCTGCGGGTTACCTTCTATGCCCGCGTATCCACCGACAGCAACGAGCAGCTGAATAGCCTTAACAACCAGGTCACCTACTACGAAGACTTTATCAAGCAGAATTCCGCTTGGGAATATGTACCCGGCTATATTGATGAAGGCTTGAGCGGCATCTCCACCAGAAAGCGTGAGAACTTCCACCGGATGGTGGATGATGCCAAGGCCGGTAAGTTTGATCTGATCGTCACCAAGGAGATCTCCCGTTTTGCCCGTAACACCCTGGACTCCATCCAGTACACCAGAGATCTACTCAACGCCGGTGTGGCTGCGTTCTTCCAAAATGACGGTGTAAACACCTTGGATGAAGACTCTGAACTGAGGCTGTCCATCATGTCCTCTATCGCCCAGGACGAACTTCGCAAGCTTTCGTCCCGTGTCAAATTCGGTCACCAGCAGGCTATTAAAGATGGCGTGGTTTTGGGCAACAGCCGTATTTTCGGCTATATCAAGGATAAGGGCAGACTAGTCATCGATGAGCGGGAAGCCGCTATGGTGAGAAAGCTCTTCGAACTGTATGCCACCGGAAACTACTCCATGAAGCAGATCGAGAACATCTTCTGGGAGGACGGTTACCGCAACAACCACGGCAAAAGGATCTCCCACACCACCATGTCCAGCATGATCTCTAACCCCAAGTACAAGGGTTACTATGTGGGCAATAAGGTGAAAGTTATTGATATGTTTACCAAAAAGCAGAAATTCCTCCCTCCGGAGGAATGGGTAATGTTCAAGGACGAAACCGGTGAGATCGTCCCCACCATTGTCAGTGAGCAGCTTTGGGAGCAAGCCAATGTGGTTCTGCGAAAGCGCAGCGAAGATGTAAAGAATCGCCAGGGCAAATGTAACTACCAAAATCTGCTCACAGCAAAGCTCTACTGCACCTGCTGCGGCGCACCCTATTACCGCAAAGACGGCAAGGACCGAAAAGGCAACCTCACATCCAAGTGGGTCTGCTCCGGAAAGATCAAAAACGGAGCTGCTTCCTGTGAATCCATCGCTCTCTATGAGGAAGAAATCAAACCCCTGCTGCTTGAGGTCTTCCAGGATACCAAAATGGAGGTTGAGGCCCTCATAAAGATCTATACGGATCTGTACGCAGAGATGACCGGTGATGCGACGCTGACAAAGCAGATTGAAACGCAGAAGCGAATCATCGAACTGGCTGAGCAAAAGAAGTCCAAGCTGCTGGAGTACAATGTCACCGGACGAATCTCCGACGCAGATTTTATCAAGATGTCCGATCAGTGTAACGTTGAGGTCAAAAAAGCAACCGAAGAACTGAAGGAACTGGAAGAACAACTTTTCTCCGGCAAGGAGTTTCAAAAGCACATGGATAAGATTCGCACCACCCTCCGTGAGGCAGAAAAGTGCGCCAAAACCGGTGTGATCACCCGCAGCTTTGTAGATCAGTACATCGATAAGATCTTCGTCACCATCGAAGAGGATGGCCGCATAAGGCTGGATGTGAAGATTTTCACCGGTGAATCCACCGAAAAATATTTGCAAAGGCTCAAGGTTCGTACGGGTCACATGAGCAAGAAAATGATCGAGGCTTACGAGCAGGGCCTGCAGTAATCCCGAGCCGGTGGGGAGACCCACCGGTACATACCACAAGCAGACCGTAAAAGTAAAGTCCCCCCGGATGCACGATCATCCGGGGGAACTTTTTGCAAAAAAAGAGTACCAAAATTAAAACAAATGTGCTATGATATTTGCGAGGTGAGAAACATGGAACAAGAGTTTGACAAGCAGCAGCCGGAAGATCAGTCCAATCAGCAGGAAAACTATGTTCCCAGACCTGCCTGGCAGGTATGGGGCGCGCGGATCGGCCTGGTGATATTCTTTTTGTTTTTGGTGCTGTACTACTTTACCATGTTCTCGGGAGGCGGCCGATAATGCGGATCCTGGGAATCGATCCCGGTTACGGGATCACCGGCTTCGGCCTGATCGAAGCCCAAAGAGGGCAGTACCGTTTCCTTCAGTGTGGTGCCATCACCACCCCGGCAGGCATGGATTTTTCCGCCCGGCTGGAGATTATTTATGAGGATATGCGCAAGCTTTTGGAAATGGCAAAGCCGGATGCAGTGGCCATCGAGGAACTTTTTTTCGGACAGAACGTCACCACCGGCATTGGGGTGGCCCAGAGCCGTGGCGTGATCCTGCTGGCTATCCGGCAGGCCGGTGTGCCGGTGTTTTCCTATAAGCCTATGCAGGTCAAGCAGGCTGTGGTGGGTTACGGCAACGCCACCAAGCATCAGGTCCAGGATATGACCAAGCGGCTGCTGCAGCTGCAGGCCATGCCGAAGCCGGATGATGCGGCGGACGCCATCGCTATTGCCTTGTGCCATGCCCGTTCCAGCACATCTTTGCTGGCGCAATTACAACAGAAGTAAGAGGTAGAGCTATGCTTTATTACGTTTCCGGCCCGGTGGCTCTGTTGGAGCCGGGTCTTGCGGTGATCGATTGCGGCGGTGTCGGCTACGGCTGCCGCGTGACTGCATATACTGCCGGCCAACTGAAGTTGGGTCAGCCGGCGAAACTGTTTATCACAGAATCCATACGGGAAGATGCCTTTGATTTGTACGGTTTTATCGACCGGGAAGAGCAGCGGTGCTATGAGCTGCTGACCTCTGTCAATGGCGTAGGCCCCAAGGCCGCCATGGCGATCCTGGCAGCCGGCCCCCAGAATTTTACGCTGGCGGTAATGACCGGCGACGAGAAGCTTCTGACAGCAGCCCAGGGCGTGGGTAAGAAAATTGCCCAGCGGATCATCCTGGAACTGAAGGATAAAATGGGTGGCTCCGGCATGGAGATCGATTTCTCCGGCGGCGTCAGCGCACCGGCACCCCAGCAGAATAACAACGTAGGCCTGGCAACAGCTGCGCTGCAGGAATTGGGTTATTCCGCGGCCGAGGTCCATGCGGCCCTGAAAGGCGTGGATGCAAACGCCACCACGGAAGAAATGGTCCGCTATGCTCTGCGGGCCATGGTCATGAAGGGTTAAGATAAAATCTTGGAGGATTTCCAATGAGTTTAGAATTTTCTGAAGAACAGATCGCGCCGATTATTTCTCCCACATTCGCACCCCAGGACGCAGGAGAGATCGGCTTGCGCCCCAAAATGCTGGCGGACTATACCGGCCAGGAAAAGGCAAAAGGCAATCTGTCCGTTTACATTGAAGCAGCCAGGAAGCGCAACGAACCCCTGGACCACACTTTGCTGTACGGCCCTCCCGGCCTGGGTAAAACGACTCTGGCTGGCGTCATTGCCAATGAGATGGGCGTCAATATCCGCATTACCTCCGGCCCGGCCATCGAAAAACCCGGCGATCTGGCAGCACTGCTGACCAACCTGAATCCCGGCGATATTCTTTTTATCGACGAGATCCATCGGCTCAACCGGGTGGTAGAGGAGATCCTCTACCCGGCCATGGAGGACTTTGCCATCGACATCATCGTGGGCAAGGGTCCCAGCGCCAATTCCATTCGCCTGGACTTGCCCAAGTTTACCCTGGTGGGCGCCACCACCCGAGCCGGTCAGTTGTCTGCGCCTCTGCGTGACCGCTTTGGCGTCAGCCTGCGGCTGGAACTGTACACCCACGAGGAACTGGCCAGGATCGTCACTCGCTCGGCAACCATCTTGGGCATGGATATCGATCCCAAAGGCGCCATGGAGATTGCCTCCCGTAGCCGGGGCACCCCTCGTATTGCCAACCGCTTTTTGCGCCGTGTCCGGGACTTTGCCCAGGTTATGGGCGACGGTACCATTACCAAGGAAGCTGCCGATTTGGCCCTTGACCGCCTGGAAGTGGACGAATTGGGCCTGGACAATATCGACCGCCGGATGCTCACGGCCATCATCCGTAACTACGGCGGCGGCCCCGTAGGCCTGGAAACCTTGGCTGCCACCATCGGCGAAGAGGCTGTGACGCTGGAAGATGTGTATGAGCCGTACCTGATGCAGCTGGGATTTTTGTCCCGTACGCCCAGGGGCCGTTGCGTGACGGGCCTTGCCTACGAACACCTGCATATTCCCTATGACGGACAAGCACAATTTACCATTTGAAAATTTGGAAACTTGCACAAAACAGGTTTTACTGCCAGAAAAAATTCATAAAGTATTGACAAAATACACCAATGTGTGTATAATCGCATAAGTGGTGTAGTTGCACCATATAAATCTCAAACCCTGCGTTAATTCATCGATTGATAGGTTATTCACGGGGCATTATCTAACCAAAGAGAGGTAAACACAATGTACGAAGACAAGACTTTAGTTTGCAAAGAGTGCGGCAACGAATTCGTTTTCACTGCCGGTGAGCAGGAGTTCTACGCAGAGCGCGGCTTCCAGAA
>JAZRUM010000091.1:0-14932 GCA_045652545.1 Faecousia sp.
TGGTTAAGTCCTACCAGAATCAGGGTATTCTGGTCTCCCTGACCGGTGAGTGTATCCGTCACTGCTACGAAGCTGGCATGAACCTGGGCGAAGGCGTCCGTGTTGTTCCCCTGGGTTACGAGATGCAGTCCGTCATCCACATTGTTTCCGTCGCTCTGCGTGCTGCGCTGATCTTCGGTAACATCACCCCCGGCGACACCAAGGCTCTGTTCGCTTACACCATGGTGCGTGTCCGTGCTTTCGTTAACGCTTACAAGGGTCTGACTGACGAGATCGTTTCCTACGGTGCCGGCGCTATCCAGCTGGGCTTCCCCGTTATCTCCAACGAAACCGAGAACATGTTCCGTGTTCCCAAGTCCCTGATCCAGCAGCTGGACACCGAGAAGTGGAATGCTACTTCTCTGGAAGCTCGCGGCATTAAGCTGAAGATCACCAAGATCGACATCCCCGTTTCCTACGCTACCGCTTTCGAAGGCGAAATCATCCGCCGCGGCGATATGCAGGTTGAAGTGGACGGCTCTCGTGTTGACTGCTTCGAGCTGGTTCAGACCAGAACCGCTGCCGAGGTCGAAGACCACAAGATCACCGTTATCGGTCCCGAGATCGACGAAGTCCCCGTTGGCTCCAAGATCTCCCTGTCCTACACCATCGAAGTTGCCGGCAAGGCTATGCAGCCCGACTTCGAGTCCGTTATGGAACGTAAGATCCATGCTTGGATCAACTGCATCGAAGGCGTTATGCACACCGGTCAGCGTGACATGATCCGCGTCCGTATCAGCAAGGCTGACTACGAAGCAGGCTTCAAGTTCGCTCACATCGGCGAAGTTCTGTACGCAAAGGTTATGAGCGAGTTCGAGGCTGTCGTCGATAAGTGCCAGGTCACCATCGTCGTCGATCCCGAGAAGAACGCTCAGCTGCGTGCTGAAGCTAACGAAATCTTCAACAAGCGTGACGCACGTCTGGCTTCCATGACCGACGAATCCGTTGACGCTTTCTACACCTGCATCATGTGCCAGGCCTTCTCCCCCAGCCACGTTTGTATCGTTACCCCCGAGCGTCTGGGTCTGTGTGGCGCTGTTTCCTGGCTGGATGCTAAGGCTACCCAGGAGCTGGATCCCACCGGTCCCTGCCAGCCCATCCTCAAGACCGGCTGCCAGGACGAAAAGCTGGGCCGCTACGATTCTATGGACGAGGCTGTCAACAAGTACTCTCAGGGTGCTGTTGAGAAGATCACTCTGTACTCCCTGTTCCAGGATCCCATGACCTCCTGCGGTTGCTTCGAGTGTATCTGCGGTGTGGAACCCTGCTCCATGGGCGTTGTCATCACCTGCCGTGAGCACGCAGGCGTTACCCCTCTGGGCATGAGCTTCTCCGAAATGGCTTCTATGACCGGTGGCGGTGTGCAGACTCCCGGCTTCATGGGTCACGGCAAGCACTTCATCTCCTCCAAGAAGTTCATCGCAGCCGAAGGCGGCCCCGGCCGTATCGTCTGGATGCCCAAGATGCTGAAGGATCAGATGCGCGAGCGTCTGGATGCTACCATTCTGGAAATGTACGGTGTTGAAAACTTCACCGACATGATCGCAGATGAGACCATCTGTGAGGAAGATCCCGAGCAGCTGCTGGAATACCTGGGCGAAGTTGGCCACCCTGTTCTGGGCATGGAACCCTTCGATATGTAAATTCATACAATAAAACCGGAATGCCTCGTGCATTCCGGTTTTTTCATACGTTTAGAAATGTATCAAATATTTCTTAATTTTTCTCAAAAGTTTTCAAAAAGAACCTTTACATCCGTCGCTTCCCAGTGTATAATAGAGAAATCAATTTTGTTAAAATCTGTCGACAGGGCGTGTCCCTACGCAATCACGAGAAAAGAGGTAAATGAAAATGAACGCATATGTTGAAAAGGTGATCCGGCGCGTGAAAGAAAAGCACGCCAACGAGCCGGAGTTTGTGCAGACCGTGGAGGAGGTTCTCTCCTCTGTATCCCCTTTGGTGGATAAACATCCCGAGTACGAGAAGTACGACATCCTTACGCGAATGGTAGAGCCGGAGCGTATGTTCACCTTCCGTGTGGTTTGGATGGATGACAACGGTCAGTACCATACCAACATCGGTTACCGTTGCCAGTTCAACGGCGCTATTGGTCCTTACAAGGGCGGCATCCGTTTCCAGCCCAATGTTTACCCCGGTGTAATCAAATTCCTTGGCTTTGAGCAAACCTTTAAGAACAGCCTCACCGGCCTGCCTATCGGCGGTGCAAAGGGCGGCTCAGATTTTGATCCCGCCGGCAAGTCCGATGCAGAGATCATGCGGTTCTGCCAGGCCTTCATGAGTGAACTTTACCGTTATATCGGACCGGACATCGACGTTCCCGCCGGTGATATGGGTGTTGCAGGCCGTGAGATCGGCTACATGTACGGCCAGTACCGTAAGCTCAAGGGCGTATGGGAAAGCGGTGTAATCACCGGCAAGGGCTTGACCTACGGCGGCAGCCTGACCCGTCCCGAAGCTACCGGCTACGGCGCTATGTACTACCTGCAGGAGGTGCTGAAGCACGAAGGCGAGAGCATTGAGGGCAAGACCATCGTCTGCTCCGGTTACGGCAACGTCACCTGGGGCATCTGTAAGAAAGCGTACCAGCTGGGCGCAAAGGTACTCACCATATCCGGCCGTGACGGTTATGTCTATGATCCCGAGGGCATTTCCTCCAGCATGGAAAAGGTGAACTATCTGGAACAGATGCGTAGTTCCGGCCGCAGCCGTGTACAGGACTATGCAGACAAATTCCCCAGTGCTCAGTTCTTCCCCGGTGAAAAGCCCTGGGGTGTCAAGGCAGACATCGTGATGCCTTCTGCAACGCAGAACGACGTACATATGGATTCTGCTGAGAAAATCGTCGCCAACGGTGTCAAGTACTACATCGAAGTGGCCAACATGCCCACCACTAACGAGGCTCTGGCTTACCTGATGGGTCAAAAGGGCATCATCGTCGCTCCCTCCAAGGCAGTCAATGCCGGTGGCGTGGCAGTTTCCGCGCTGGAAATGAGCCAGAACTCCGAGCGTCTGGCCTGGACCGCTGAGGAAGTGGATAACCACCTGAAAAACATCATGATCAACATCCACAATGCATCCATGGAGGCTGCTGAGGAATATGGTCTGGGCTACAATCTGGTGGCCGGCGCTAACCTGGCAGGTTTCCAGAAGGTGGCTACCGCTATGGTGGAGCAGGGCGTTTTCTAATTTTCATTATGCAAAACAAAAGAGCAGCCTCGGCTGCTCTTTTGTTGTATAAAAATGGGCGCAATGTCATTAAGTTCGTGTCATTTCGACCAAGCCGAAGGCGCGTGGAGAAATCCGCAATCCCCATAGAGACGGATCTTTCGACTTCGCTCCGTGTTACTCCGCTCCGCTCAAGATGACAGAAAAAGTATGATACTCCTATGTCATTTCGAGCGTAGTCGAGAAATCCGTAATACCCATTTCCCCAACCCAAAACATCTGTGAGCGCATAAATCAAAAAGTTTCCTCCTTTCCCTTGACGCACCCTTTAAAATATGTTACTATGTGCTATACATTGATTTTGTCTGACGATATGTCACCGCAACAGGACGATCAACGCAATAAATCCAATTATACGCCGGCATGGTGGAATAGGTAGACACAAGGGACTTAAAATCCCTCGGAGTAAAATCCGTACCGGTTCGATTCCGGTTGCCGGCACCAAAAACATCCCGAACCCACTAAGGGGCGGGATGTTTTTATGTATAGGCGAAACGGAATCGAACCCATCTAAAGGCAACACCCCAGTGGGGTGTTGCTGCCACCAGTTCAAAAAACTGGTGGCTACAATAATTTTTGCCAAAGGCAAAAATGCAAATCGATTCCGGTTGCCTCACCACAAAAGCTCTGTTACTCTGTAACAGAGCTTTTCAGTCTGTCAAAAAACAAGGTTTTTGACAGACTGACAGAGGTCAATAAAGGTCCAAAGACAAGCAAACCGGACTCGTCAGCGTACATAGGTACGGTAGAGACCGGTTTGCGCAGTAAGTCAAAACCCTTGCGTAGCAAGCTTTTTCTAATTTGCTAGTCTTGCAGCATGCCTTATATAGATGAATTACATTAGAAACGAAAAACCCAAACCGCCAAATATGGTTTTGACGGTTTGGGCCTTTTGTGACACTCTGAAAAGCTCTGTTGCTCTGCAACAGAGCCTTTGTCATTCAGCTTGACAATAGCTGTTTTTTTATTTATAATAGTTGCAGAGGAAACAGTTGCGCAAGCAACAATTTCGATTTGCGGAGGATGCCATGCCGAAATTTATGAAGATGTTGAACAATATCTGCCGTTCCCAGGCTATATACAGACACAGCAGAATTTTGGCGGATGATTTACAAAGCAGTCACTATGCCTTTGTGCTGGCCATCTGCCGTGAGCCGGGCCGCTCCCAGGAGGATTTGGCCCGGGAGCTTTGCGTCAACAAAAGCACGGTGGCAAGAAACGTTAATTGCCTCGAGGAAAAGGGGTATGTTACAAGAACCCCCCTGCCCCAGGATAAGCGGCAATTTTCGGTCTTTCCCACCGAGAAAGCGCTTTGTGTTTTGCCGGAGATAAGGGCTGCTTCCTCGCAATGGATGCGGCTTTTATCCGAGGGGATCTCCCAATCTGAGCTGGATACATTTAACTCGGTGCTAAAGCGTATGCAAGAGAAAGCAAGACAGATCATCGAACAACAAGAGGTTAGCAAATGAAGTGGGTATTTACATATATCAAACCGTTAACAGCAAGAATAGCGAGAGGCATTACGATAAAGATCATCGGCACCGTAGCAGAGTTGTATATTCCTTTTTTGCTCAGCTACATTCTTGAAAACGTCATTGCATCCAATGACGTGGTGAAAATCCTGCTCTTTGGTGGACTGATGTTGGTTTGCGCAGCTGTTGCCTGCCTGGGTAATATCATTGCAAACAGAATGGCGGCAAAAACCACAATGCTGTTCTCCACACAGATGCGGAGGGCTCTGTTTTCCAAAACCCTGTATCTGTCTGCCAGGAGCACAGACCGGTTTACCATTCCCTCTTTGGAATCCAGAATCACATCGGATACCTACAATGTGCAGAATTTTGTTGGCATGATGCAGCGAATGGGGATCCGCGCGCCGATTCTGCTGCTTGGCGGCAGCATTATCACGTTTTTAATGGACAGCAAGCTGGCGCTGGTCATGATTGCCACCCTGCCGCTGATCTTCATTGTGGTCTACAGCATTTCCCGGATGGGTGTCCCTCTTTATTCCAAGGTCCAGCAGTCGGTGGACGGAATGGTCCGTGTGGTCCGCGAGGATGCCCAGGGAATCCGGGTAATCAAGGCGCTGTCAAAGGAGAATTACGAAAACGCCCGCTATGACAAAACCAATATGGCCTTGCGGCGAAACGAAACCCGGGCAGGGACCATTATGAAGGTAGTCAATCCCGTGATGACGCTGCTGATGAACCTGGGTATCGTTGCGGTAATCGCCGTCAGCGCCTATTTCGTATCCCAAAACCAATCCTCTGTCACAACGGTCATTGCGTTTATGCAGTATTTTACGCTGATCTCTATGGCGATGATGTCGCTGTCGCGAATGTTCGTCATGTACACCAAATGCGCCGCCTCGGCAAAGCGTATCGCATCGGTCCTGGAAGAAACCAACGAGCTTACCCTTTGTGAAGACGACGGCAAAGGAGATCCTTCTTTTCACATTTCCTATGAAAACGTATCCTTTTCCTATCTGGGAAAAAGCAACAACCTAACCGATGTATCCTTCTCATTGAAAAAGGGTGAAACCTTAGGAATCATTGGCGCCACAGGCAGCGGAAAATCTACTATCCTGCGGCTTCTGATGCGCTTGTACGATGCAAACGAAGGCGTTATTCGTATCAAGGGAAAGGATGTGCGTTCCTACACCCATGAAGAACTTACCGCCATGTTCGGAATCGTATTCCAGAACGATTTTCTCTATGCGGATTCCATCGAAGAAAACATTCGTTTCGGCAGGCAGATCAAAAGCGAGGATATTGTAAAAGCGGCAAAAATCGCACAGGCCCATGATTTTATCTCCTCTTTTTCCGACGGCTATGCCCACAATATCTCCACGGGGGGCACGAATCTGTCCGGTGGTCAGCGTCAGCGTGTGCTGATCTCCCGGGCCATTGCAGGAAATCCTGAAATCCTGATCCTGGACGATTCCTCGTCGGCCCTGGATTACAGAACCGATGCCAATCTGCGTAAGGCCCTTGCGGAATCCCTTCCGGATTCTACGGTGATCACCGTGGCGCAACGAGTCAGTTCTGTAAAAAACTGCGATCTGATCCTGGTCATTGAAGAAGGTGCGATCATCGGCTGCGGAAAGCATGAGGCGCTGATGGAAACCTGCGCCGAATATAAGGAAATCAGTGACTCGCAGATGGGAGGTGCCTTCCATGACGAATAGAAACACAAAGCCCAAAAATAAAACAGCGATTTTTATCCGGTTGAGCCGGTATGTCCTGGAACAATGGCCGCTGTTTCTCGTAGCATTGTTGCTGACGCTGGGTTCCAATCAGCTCTCTTTGTTAGGACCACGGTATTCCGGCGCAGCCATTGATGCCATTGAACTGGAAGGCGGCGTGGACTTTTCTACGGTCTGGGAAAATATCGGGCGGATGCTGGGCTGCTATTTGATCTCGGCGCTGCTGGCCTACGTACTGGCTGTGGTGATGCTCCGCCTGAGCCAGAGAATCATCTACAAAATGCGCAAACAGGTCTTTGAGAAGCTGATGACGCTCCCGGTGAATTTTTTTGACACCCACGCCACCGGCGACATCATCAGCCACTTGTCCTACGACATCGACACCATCAACAGCACCCTGTCCCATGATTTGGTGCAGATTCTCACCAGTTTGTATACCGTTGTAGGTTCGCTGCTCTTTATGTGGCAGATTTCCAAACCAATGATCCTGATTTTTGCTCTGACTGTTCCTGTATCGCTGTTATTTACACGGTACCGTTCTCAAAAAGTCCGTCCCTTGTTCAGAAAAAGAGCGAAAAAATACGGTGAGCTGAACGGTTTTGCGGAAGAAATGCTCACCGGCTCGCGCACCATCTCTGCCTACGGTCGGCAGGATGTGATCGCTTCACGCTTCAACAAGATCAATGACGAAGCCATGGATGCTTTCTACAAAGCGGAGTACAACGCCGCCTTGCTGTATCCCACCATCAATCTCATCAACAACATCTCCCTTGCTTTGGTGGCTGTCCTGGGCGGTATTCTGTATATGTACTCACAAAACGGCACGATTCTGACCACCTCTGCTTTTTTTATCACCCTTGGCGGTGTGGCCCAATTCGTCCAGTATTCCAGAAAATTCGCAGGACCGATCAATGAGTTTTCCAATATCCTTCATGAAATTCAGTCTGCTTTTTCAGCGGCAGAGCGTGTGTTTGCCATTCTGGACGAAGAACCTGAAAAAGTGGATATGGACGACGCAAAGGATCTGAAAGACGTAAAGGGCGACGTTTGTCTGCAGAATGTGACCTTCGGTTACACGGCGGACAAAACGGTGCTGAAGAACGTATCCGTAACGGCCAAAAAAGGACAGACCGTGGCGATCGTCGGACCCACAGGCGCCGGCAAGACCACGATCATCAACCTGCTGATGCGCTTTTATGATCACCAAAGCGGTGAAATACAGATCGATGGAATACCTTCCATCCGCATCAAGCGGGCGGATCTGCGTCTGGCGTTCAATATGGTGCTTCAGGACACGTGGCTGTTTTGCGGCAGCATATATGACAACATCGTATACGGAAGAGAGGATGCGACTGGTGAAGAGGTCTATGCGGCAGCAAAAGCGGCGAAGATCGACTCCTATATCCGGTGTCTTCCCAACGGCTATGACACGATCCTTTCGGACGACGGTGTGAACATTTCAAAGGGACAGAAGCAACTCATTACCATTGCCAGAGCATTCCTTTCCAAAGCCCCGATCCTCATTCTGGATGAAGCAACCTCCAACGTTGACTCCCGTACGGAGATTCAAATCCAGCACGCAATGACGGCGCTGATGGAAAATAAGACCTGCTTTATTATCGCGCACCGGCTTTCCACCATTCAGAACGCTGACACGATTCTTGTGGTGAAAGACGGCACGATCATTGAACAGGGAAATCACGATGAACTAATTCGGCAGGGTGGGTTTTACTGTTCTTTGTATCACTCCCAATTCCGTTAAAGCACATATTCAAAAGCTGCACATAACGGAGAAAGAACTGGCAGGTTACAATAACCTGCCAGTTCTTTCTGTTTAATACCCTAAGAGGGGGTTTTCATCTTTTGCAGCATTTCAATAATCCTGTCAAGCTGCTCATTTCGGTCTGAACTTTTCTCCAGGGAAATTGTACTGACTTCCCAATCGGGGAACAACTGGGCATAACGCCGCAGTACCGCTTCTAAAAGCTTCTCAACCTCATCTGCCTGTGCAATTTCTTCAACTAGGTCAAACATTCTTCGCCACCTCCTCACTAACCGAAAGTTACCTATATTATGATAACACTTTGTTTGTATAATTTCAATACTCCTGTTGCTATACTGTTATCATAATTTTAGTGAGGTGTTATCATGGCAACAAACAAAATTCAAACCGGCATCCGATTTGATCCGGAGCTGCTATACAAAATCACATATGTTGCCAAAGACAACAAGCGATCATTGAATGCGCAGTTGGAATACCTTGCGCAAATCTGTGTCAAGGAATATGAAGCCTCCAATGGCAGCATCCCGGTAGATGACGACGTTCTTTACCGAAAATAATGCTATTGACAAAAAATCCTCGTTCTTCAAACGCAATGTCATACAGTTAAGAAAATGTCATCTTGAGCGGAGTGCTGAAAGCACGGAGTCGAAAGATCCGTTCCTTTTGGTAGCACGGATTTCTCCATTCGCTCCGCTCAGTCGAAATGACACTAGCTTAATGATATTGCATTTGAAGAACGAGGTTTTTATTTATACTTCTTTATCCCGGATAAACATAGGTGTCAGTTTCGGCTTATTAAAAACCTGAATAAACCGCTGGCACTTGACCAAGAAAGCATAATACACGTTATAACCGCAGCCGTACATAGACTCGGTATTGCCCATGCCTTTGGCAAGGATCACATCAGCGCTGTTTATGGCATCTTTCAATTCCTGTGATACCATGCTCAAAACCGTACCGCCAATGGCTGTTCCGTTATCGATCAAGGGGAAGGTAATACCGGCCACTGCCGCATCCTCCCGGGTGGCATCGTTGGAAACGGCGCTGCCCCGCACACAGAACGTGATGTCCAGCTGGGGATAGGCTTTTTGCAGCCGTTCTGCCAAAAGGCGGTCAAAAACGATCTCTCCCGCATTGTCCGCTAAGTAAAGAAGCTTTTTACCGGCAGCCAGATCTGCGCAGAACTGCCCATAGCAGTCCTTGTCCAAATCAAGATCCACAGCCGAATCCAGCATCTTTTCCAGCGCTTCAAAGCTGATTTCCCCCTGCAGCGCGGAAAAATCCAGATAATTGCCCAGCACCGAAAATTGCAGCGCTGCATACACCGGGTCAGAGGCCCCGTCGATCCGTCTTTGGATATCTTCCAGACGGTCCAACACAAAGCGGTTGGAAAATTCCTTTTCCTCCTTCAACCGGTTGGGATCAAGACCGAATATTTCCTGCATATACTCATCGCTGATGGCGCCCAGCCATGCGGAGTCCATGTCCTCCGGCGCATCGGCCATCGTACCCATCATCCGTTTCAGATAGGCGGTAACCTGCGTTTCATCACCCAGCTCCCGGGCAAGGGCAATTCGTTTGCCCAAATGACACTCCACGCACAAACTGTTCATGGGGATACTCATACTACCAGATTCCTTCTTTCTTGGTTAAAACAAGTAGTCAATGCTTGCTCAAAAGCGCCATAGACAGCCGGATCTTTTCCGGGTCATTGGTACTGTTTTCAATTTGCACAGAACCCTCGCCCTGGTTCAAAAGTCCTGCAAGGGTCAATCTGCGGCAGGTCTCACGGGCAGTGCCTTCGCCGCCATCCAATACTGCCGTATGCTCCCCCAAAAGCTTGCTGATGGCCTTCGCTGCAAAGGGGTAGTGGGTGCAGCCCAACACCACCGCATCCAGCTTTCCGGCATAGTCAGAGAGCACCGGACGCAAAAGCGCTTCCACCTGTTCATCGTCGGTGTGTCCCTGCTCCACCAGCGTCACCAGATCCGGCACCGCAATGGTGTGCACCGTCACACCGGGAAACCGTTCCAGCTGCTGGTGGAATTTTTCCTCCCGCAGCGTGACCGGGGTGGCCATTACGCCGATATTGCCCCCGGGGAAGCGGTCGGCGGCTACCTTCAGCGCCGGCTCGATGCCGATAATAATTCGGTCGGGGTAAGCAGCGCGCAGATCCTTGACCGCAGCAGCGGTGGCGGTGTTGCAGGCAATGACCAACGCCTTCACGTTCCGTTGCAGCAGCATTTCGGCAGCATCCATCGTCAGCTGCCGCACCTGCTGGGTGGTGCGTTTTCCGTAAGGTGCATGGGCTGAGTCCCCGTAGTAGAGATAGTTCTCCCCGGGCATCTGCTTTATCAGTTCCCGCAGCACGCTCAATCCACCCACGCCGGAATCAAACACCGCAATATAGTCTTCCTTGCGCATAGGCTTTGTTATTTTGTGCCGAAGATACGGTCGCCGGCATCGCCCAGACCGGGCACGATATACGCATGCTCATTGAGCTTCTCGTCCAAAGCGGCAAGGTAGATATCCACATCGGGGTGGGCATCCTGAACTGCCTTAACGCCCTCGGGCGCACCGATGATATTCATCATTACGATGTTTCTGCAGCCATGCTGCTTCAGAAAATCGATGGCCGCCACAGCGCTGCCGCCGGTTGCCAGCATAGGATCCACCACAAATACCTGCCGATTGCTGATATCCTCCGGCAGCTTGCAATAGTATTCCACAGGCATATGTGTCTCGGGGTCGCGATACAGACCGATGTGACCGATCTTTGCAGAGGGGATCAGATCCACCATTGCATCCACCATGCCCAAACCGGCCCGCAGAATGGGGATGATTGCCAGCTTCTTACCTGCCAGACGGTAGCACTTTGCCGTTGCCAGGGGAGTCTGCACTTCCACCTCTTTGGTGGGCAGGTTCCGGGTGGCTTCATAGCACATCAGACCGGAGATCTCGCTGATCAGCTCACGGAATTCCTTAACGGTTGTGTTCTTGCTGCGCAGGATCGCCAGCTTGTGCAGAATCAAAGGATGGTCCAATACATGTACAATGCCCATTTTATTTATCTCCTTTATTTTTCTCCCGGGCAAGGCGCTCCCGCTCTGCCTGAGAAAGTCTTAAATAGTTTGGTGTCAAAGCATTGCCGTCCCCGTCACCGGGGTTGTGCAGCGCCGCCAAAGCAACGCCCGATGCCCTTTGGTGCATCCGATGCTCCGGAGGCAACACCAATGCGGGAATTTGCTCTTTGAGGGTATTATAACACAAAATGCTGCCGTCGCCAACAAGGAAAATCGGTCCTTCCAGCGTTTTTATCTCCTCTGCCAAATCAGAAAGAGAAATGGCTCTGTCCGGGCACTTGCGCTGCAGCTTTCCCTTTTCCAAATAAAACAGCCCGTTGTAAACTTGCTCTCTGCGGGCATCCATCACCGGCAGCACATAGCCCTGCTGCACGCCAAGTCCCAGCGCCATTGCTTCCAGGGTGGAAACGCCGTGACAGGGGATCTCCCTGCCCCATGCAAAGCCCTTTGCCGCTGCCACACCGATACGCACACCGGTGAAGCTGCCCGGACCTGCGGCTACCGCTACAGCGGTTACATCCTGTGGTTTTTTTCCGCAGCTTTTCAGCAGATCCTGCGCCATGGTCATCAGCGTTTGGCTGTGGGTAAGACCGGTATTACAGTAACTTTCGCCTAAAAGTGTCTGCCCGTCATGCAACGCAACAGACCCTGCTTTTGCGGAGGTCTCAAAGGCTAAGATCAGCATACAAGCTGCCTCCTTCTATGGTAATTGTCCGGGATGTTTCTCCGGTTTTTTCAATTTTCACAATCAACGCATTTTCCATTGCATCGCTGACATTTTCGCTCCATTCCACAGCGCAGATGCCCCCACGCTCCAGATAGTCCTCCCAGCCGATATCAAACAGCTCATCAGAAGAACCGAGACGATACATATCAAAATGGAACAGGGGCATTCCCCCACCTAAGTATTCGTTGACAATGGTATAGGTAGGACTGGTGACCCGGTCTGTAGATCCCAGACCCCGGGCAAGCCCCCGGGTAAAGGCGGTCTTTCCTGCCCCAAGATCCCCCCGAAATGCGATCACCGTGCCGGGCAGCAGCTTTTGCGCAAGCCGCTGTCCGATGCCTTCCGTCTCCTCCGGGGAATGTGTGTAAAAGATCATAGTTTTCTTCCTTGTCATTCTTCAAATTCCGATTTAGCGAGCAGTTTCGTTATTGGATGTAGGGGCGACCATTGGTCGCCCGTGCAGAGAAACATTACGAATTCGCCCGCAATTTCGACACATACGCAACATTGTGCCGCCGGGCGAGCAATGCTCGCCCCTACGAGTTCTATCGATAGACAACTCGATAAACTGGAATTTAGTTATTGGCTGTTCTGCAGCTTTTCCGCCTGGTCGGCAGTGGCAAGGGCGTCGATCAGCTCGTCGATGCCGCCGTCCATCACCGCGTCAATTTTATAGAGAGTCAGGCCGATCCGGTGATCCGTTACCCGCCCCTGAGGGAAATTATAGGTGCGAATGCGCTCGTTGCGCATGCCTGTGCCTACTTGGCTGCGGCGCATACCGGTCAGCTCCGATTCCTTCTTTTCCTGTTCGATCTCATAGAGCTTGGATGCCAGCATACACATACACTTTTCCCGGTTTTGCAGCTGGCTGCGTTCTTCCTGACATGCTACCACAATGCCGGAAGGCTTATGAATCAGACGCACCGCAGAACTGGTTTTATTGACATGCTGACCGCCTGCGCCGGAGGCCCGGTACACCTGCATCTCAATACCCGCAGGATCGATCTGCACACCCACTTCTTCCATTTCCGGAAGCACCGCCACCGTGGCGGTGGAGGTGTGGACTCTGCCGCCGGACTCCGTCTCCGGCACACGCTGTACCCGGTGGACACCGGATTCGTACTTAAGCCGTGACCATGCGCCCCGGCCGTTGATGACGAAATCCGCTTCTTTAATGCCACCCAATTCCGTATCATTGTAGGTCATCAGTTCGATGGACCAGCCCATCCGGGCAGCGTACATAGAATACATACGAAATAAACTGTGGGCAAACAGTGCGCTTTCCTCACCGCCAACACCGCCCCGGATCTCCATAATGACGCTTTTTTCGTCGTTGGGGTCTTTGGGCAGCAGCAAGATCTGCAACTGCCGGTACAGCTGCTCCGTCTGCTCCTTTGCCTCTGCATAGGTCTGCTGACACAGCTCCCGCATTTCCGGATCAGACATCAGCTCCTGGGCTTCCTCCATATCCTGCCGGGCAGACCGGTAGGCACGGAAGGCCTCGATAATAGGCTCCAAATCGTTTTTCTCACGCAAAATCTGCGCGGCTTTTTTGGGGTCTGCGTAAAAATCCGGCTGTTCTGACCGGGCGCATATTTCCTCATAGCGGTTTTCCACCGCCGCCAATTTATCCAGCATATCCCATACTCCTGCAATTTATCATAAGTATTGTACCACATTCCGCCAAAATGTAAAGCAGGTCAAGTTTTGTTTTTTGCACAGCGGGGCGGTTGTTTGCATAGTCTGTCTGGAGGTGATTACTTGTGGCAATCGTTAATACCGCTGTACCCATCACATCCGAAAGCGGCAACCGCATGATCCTGGAAATCGTGGAGCGTTATCCATTCTGCCGGTCAGAATTGCTGGCAACCACCGTGTTCGGTCGCCCGGTGCGTACGCTGGTCATCGGCTCCGGTCCTCGGCGGGTTCTCTATACCGCCGCCCACCATGCCAACGAATGGATCACTGCGCTGGTGCTTTTGAAATTCGCAGAAGATTACGCCGCCGCCATAGAGTCGGGCGGGCAGATCTTTGACCGGAACGCTCAGGAGCTGGCAGAGCAGACTACCCTTTATCTTGTACCGCTGGTAAATCCGGACGGTGTGGATCTGGTCACCGGTGCCATTGCCCCCGGTTCAGAGCAGTATCTGCAGGCCCAGCGGCTTTCTGCAAACTATCCAAACATACCCTTTCCCCAAGGTTGGAAAGCAAATCTTCTTGGGGTAGACCTGAACCTGCAGTACCCAGCCGGCTGGCTGCAGGCCCGGGAGATCAAATTCTCTCAGGGTTACACCCTTCCCGGACCTCGGGATTACGTAGGCCGCGCGCCTTTGGCGCAGGTAGAGGCACGGGCATTGGCAAACTTCACGCAGATCGTGGACCCGGCACTGGTGCTTGCTTATCATACCCAGGGAAAAGAGATCTATTGGCAATTTGAGGATGTTTCCGTGCCCGGCGCCCGGGAGCTGGGAGAAGAATTTGCAAGACTCAGCGGCTACACCTTAGCAGACACCCCCTACAACTCCTCCTTTGCCGGCTACAAGGATTGGTTTATCCGGTTTTTCCGTCGCCCCGGCTACACCATAGAGGCTGGCAGCGGAGAAAACCCTCTGCCCATCAGCCAGTTTGATGAAATTTACCGGGACAATCTGGGAATTTTGGTCACAGGCTTATCCGGATTAGAGACGAAAAATTAAATTCCAGTTTACCGAGCTGTTTCCTTTTCCCCTCTGTCATTTCGACCGAGCCGCAGGCGAGTGGAGAAATCCGCTGCCCTGCAATGGAAATTACGGATTTCTCGACTTCCCCTTCGACTACGCTCAGGGTCCGCTCGAAATGACATGTGTAGT
>JAZRUM010000092.1:0-11542 GCA_045652545.1 Faecousia sp.
TGCGGGCGAATTCGTAATGTTTCTCTGCACGGGCGTGGTGCTCCGCGCAGCGAATCTAAAATATTAATGATTGCCGGGGGCAATCATACCTAAATTAAACAATGGTCGCCCCTACATCCAAGAACGAAACCGCTCTATAAATTGGGATTTATTCTTCGGTGGGTTGCAGGATGCTTTTTGCAATGGGGCAGTCCGGTGCGTGAGGGCAGTCCGGATAAAAGCAGTCTGCCTCCCCTTCTTCTACCATCACTGTTCGGCTGCCGTCAATGCATTTGCAGTAGCCGGATAAAATCATTTCTTGTTCCATTTACGCCTCCGTAATGGCAAAAGTACCATCTTTTTGGTTTACATAAATCTTAACGCTTTTGCCTTGATAGAATCTGGTGAAGCCGATTTCCCTGTCTTCTGCATGGAAAAATTCTGTGTCACCCAGCTGCAGCGCCAAGTTGTTTTTTCGCAGCTGACCCAGCATACGAAAATGGGCAAGCAGTTCTTCATCCTCCTTGCCCCAGGGGTAGGTGCGGCGGTTAAAGGGGTCTTTTCCCCCTTCCATGCCCACCTCGTCACCGTAGTAAATACTGGGACATCCGGGCAGGCAATACTGCAAAACTGCCGCCAGCTTCAGCCGCTTCTTTGCAAGAGCAAGCTGCTCCGGGGATAGGCGACGCTGCGCCAGCTGCTCCCGGCTGCCGTCAAAATCATCCACCAGCGCCGTGAGAATGCGGGGCGTATCGTGACTGCCCAGCAAATTCATATTGCACTGCCATACCTGCCGGGGATAGTTTTCCAACACCGTCAGCACCGTATCTTTCAGAAACCGGCTGTCCCCGGTACGCAAAAATTGCAAAATGGCGGTGCGGAAGGGATAGTTCATAACGCTGTCCAATTCCCCGTCTACAAAATATCTGCGACGGGTGTCGTAGGATATCTTATTGGAGGCATCCTCCCACACCTCGCCCATTAAAAGGGCGTCGGGCTTGATTTCCCGGATGCGCTTTTTCAGCAGCGCAATAAAAGCATCCGGCAGCTCGTCGGCCACATCCAGCCGGAAACCGTCAGCGCCCAAAGAAAGCCAATGGGCAACCACGCTGTCCTTCCCGGTGATGATGTATTCCACAAACCCCGGGTCCAGCTTGTTCACTGTGGGCAGCGTGTCGAACCCCCACCAGCTTTTGTAGCTGTCCGGGTGATCGTAAAACTGATACCAGCTGAAATAGGGGGATTCTTTGCTGTTGTATGCGCCACCATTTCCAAATGTACCGTTTTTGTTAAAGTACAGACTGTCGGAGCCGGTATGGGAGTACACCCCGTCCAGCACTACCCGGATCCCCCGGGTATGGGCAGCCCGGCAAAGCGCTTTAAAATCCTCCTGCGTACCCAGCATAGGGTCGGGGGTCTTATAGTCACCGGTGTCGTATCGGTGGGAAGAAAAGCTTTTGCTGATAGGGTTCAGATAGAGGATGCTCACACCCAAAGAGGCAATATAGTCCATTTTTTCGGTGATGCCCCGAAAGTTGCCTCCGTAAAAATCGTTGTTGCGCACCTTTCCTGTTTCATCCGGCTGCCACGCAACCTCCTCGTCCCAGTTCCCGTGGACAACGTACGGCTCTAATTTGCCGGTAAGGTCGCAAGTTCCTGCCTTGCAAAACCGGTCCGGCAAAATCTGATAGATCACAGCGCCCTTTGCCCACTGGGGAGTGGTGAAATCCTCCGGAATACAGCTAAGCTGCCATTTTCCTCCGTCCTCCATGTTGGTATCGCTGCCGTATTTGAACAGCCGGAACGTACCGGTGTGTCCGGTGATCCGGAAATAATAGAAGAAAAGTCCGGTGGACTGTAGGGAAAATTCTCCCTGCCAGTGGTCATAGTCCCCTGCTGTTCTTTCTCGGGTCATGGCAGCTTCTTGGTAGGGTTCTCCATTCTCCCGTTCCACGCAAATGGTTACCGCTTCGGTTTTCACCGTTACGGGGATCTGCACCGTCAGCCGGCAGACCTGCCCGGGCACAAGGCAACCAAAGGGCGCTTTATATTCTGTTTTTCTAGAGTCAAATAAAATGCGCATGTGGTAAAATCCCTCTGGTTTCGTTTAATTTCCTGTTTGTGAAACAGTTTCGATCAACGTATGTCATCTTGAGCAAGCGAAGCGCGTCGAAAGATCCGTTCCTCCGTTGGGTTTTACGGATTTCTCCACGCGCCTTCGGCTTGGTCGAAATGACAGTTTGCTACAGCTTTTCCTGCATATAGCGGAACAGCTCCATATATTTCCGGGCAGGCTTATCCCAACTGAAGTCCTGCTCCATATCTGTTTTTTGCAGCGATTGGAATGCCTCCGGACGGGTATGGTACAGTTCTAAACAGCGCTGCAGCGCCCCGTAAAAATCGTCGGCATTGTAGCTCTGGAAGGTAAAGCCCAAACCGTTTTTGCCGGTTTCGTCCACGCCGGGCACGGTGTCCTTAAGACCGCCGGTAGCATGGACCACCGGCACAGTGCCGTAGCGCATAGCGTTCATCTGGCCCAGGCCGCAGGGTTCCGATTTGGAGGGCATCAGATAGATGTCGCCGCCGGCATAGATCCGGGCAGCCAGCTTCAGGTCAAAGGTGATCTTTGCCGCCACCCTGTCGAGAAATTCTCTTGCCAGCTCCCGGAAAAAGTCCTCAAACTGGGCCTCGCCTGTGCCTAAGATCAGCAGCTGGCAATCCTGCTCCCACAAAAGCCTTCTGGCGATATGGCACAAAAGGTCCAGCCCCTTATGCCCTGCCAGCCGGGTGACCATGACCATCAGTGGGGTGTCTGCCTTTTGGGGCAGTCCAACCTCCTGCTGCAATGCTGCTTTACAGGCTGCCTTGCCCTTTTTAAAGGTCCGGGCATTGTAGTTTTCCGGCAGCGCCGGATCGGTTTCCGGATCAAAGGTGTTCACGTCGATGCCGTTGGTAATGCCCGTAAGCTTATGACCGGCCTTAGCCAAAATCCCCTCCATGCCGTGGGCAAAATAGGGGTCCGTCAGCTGTTGGGCATAGGTCTCGGAAACGGTGGTGACCATATGGGCGGTCTCAATGGCGCCCTTCATCACATTCACGCCGCCGTTTAAGTCCAGACATGCCCGGTATTCCCAGGGCAACGTCAGCACATCGTCAAAGAAGTCGGCATTTGCCCAGCCTTGATACTCCACATTATGAATGGTGAACATACATTTTGTACCCGGGAACAGAGGATAGTACTGGGCAGCCAGATACACCGGCACCGGCGCCGTCTGCCAGTCGTTACACTGGATCACATGGGGAATAAAGTCCAACGCCACCAATGTGTCCAGGCAGGCTTTGGAGAAAAAAGCAAAGCGTTCCGAATCGTCCTGTTCCCCGTAGATCCCACCGCAGCGGTCTCCGAAATATTGCAGATTGTCCAGAAAATACACCTGCACATTGTCATCACGGTTTGTCAGTTTCAGCACGCCGCAATACTGCTGCCGCCAACCCAACGAAACGTAAAACTGCTTCACCAGTTCCACCTGATAGGCAGGGTTTTCCCGGATCTTTTTGTAGTAGGGCAGCAACAGCACCACTTCATTGCCCTCGATCCGGGACAATGCTGCAGGCAGCGCCTCCATCACATCGCCCAGGCCGCCGGATTTCACATAGGGTGCGCCCTCGGAAGCAAGGATGGCGATCTTCATACCACTTCACCTCTGCCAATAATGATCGGGTTGGTGGGTGTGCCGATCAGCTGTGCACCGGGCCGGACGATCACATCCTTATCCAGGATCGCATACTTTAGCTGCGCTCCCTCGCCCACAACCGTATCGTTCATGATCACACAGTTTTCCACCTCTGCCCCCGGCGCAATGGTCACCTGCCGGAACAGCACAGAATCCTTGACCGTGCCGTCCAGAATGCAACCGTCGGCAACAGAGCAGTTTTCAACAGAACAGCCTTCACCGTAGTAAGTAGGCACCCGGTCCCGGACTTTGGTATACACCGGATGGTTTCTGCTAAACAGATCCTCCCGCACTGCCTTTTGGGTCAGGGCTAAGCTATTGGCAAAATATTCCTCCACCGATTCATTGTACATAGCAAGACCGTCAAAGGCGTATACGTTGATGGTCAGCGCTTTTTTCTGCCACTGACCCAGCACCAGATCCCGGTCCATGTGGTACAGGTTGTGGGCAATATGCTCCTTCACCTGCTCTATCAGCCACCGCTTATTCAGCACAAAGATGTCCATAGATGCCTCATAGTCCGCCGGTGCGGCATAGTCCACCACCATATCGGCAATTTCGCCCTTTTTGTCCAGCTTTACAGCCAGATCCAGCAGACGGCTGCCATCGGCAATGCCGGATTTGGTCACCAGTGTGATGTCCTTGCCGCTTTCCACATGGGAAGCAATGACTTTGGACAGGTCGATGTTACTCAAAATGGCAGAGTCGATCATAATCAGCAGTTCGTCATCGCTGCCGTACTCCAGGAACGTCATGGCGGAGTACAGAGATTCCAGCTTACCCCGGTAGTCCGACACATTCGAGGAGGAATAGGGGGTCAGGTATTCCAGTCCGCCCTCCTCCATTTCCAGTCCCCACTCCTCACCGGAGCCCACATGGTTCATAAGGCTCTGGTAGCTGTGGCGGGTAACGATACCTACCCGGTGAATACCGGCGCAAGCAAGATTGCTCAGAGCAAAGTCCACCTGGCGGTAGCGTCCGCCAAAGGGCAGACTTGCCATGGTGCGCTTTTCCGTGAGGGTGCTGACGGTGCCGTCATTGGCGAAGATAATACCGGTTACGTTCATCGTCTTGTCCCTCCCTTACAGCATTTCACCGGGCAAAAGCACGGTGTTCATTTCCACAGTTGCATTTTTGCTGGTAACACTGATCTTTTTCTTGTCGCCCTGGTTGTAGGCGCCGCCTACCACTGCGCCCCGGCAGACCCGGCTGTTTTCTCCCAAAATCGCATGGCGTACAATGGCGCCGGATTCGATCACGGCACCGGGCATCACCACGCTGTCCTCAACCAGCGCACCCTCGCCCACAGTGCAGCCTGTGGAGATGATGCTGTGACGAACCGTTCCGTAAATTTCAGAGCCCTCTGCAATAAAGCAGTTGGCGGTCACTGCCCCGGCATCGATATAAGAGGAAGGCAGCGCGTTGTTCCGAGCGTAGATCTTGCTCTTTTCGTCCCCCCGGATGTTAAATTCCGGTGCTTTGCCCAGCAATTCCATGTTTGCCTCCCACAGAGAGTTGATAGTACCCACGTCCTTCCAGTAGCCGTGAAAGGTGTAGGCCATCAGCTTATGGCCTGATTCCAGCAAATTGGGGATAATGTTCTTTCCAAAATCGTTTGCCGACTCCGGATTCTCCTCGTCAGCAATCAAAAACTCCCGCAGCACCGGCCAGTTGAATACGTAAATACCCATAGATGCGTTGGTGGACTTTGGCTTTGCCGGTTTTTCCTCAAACTCATAGATAGAGCCGTCGGGATTGGTGTTCAGAATGCCAAATCGGCTTGCCTCCTTCAAAGGCACATCCCGGACTGCAATGGTACAGGAAGCACCGCTTTTTTCATGGAAATCCACCATGTCAGCATAGTTCATTTTATAAATATGGTCTCCGGACAAAATCACCACATACTCCGGATCATAGCGCTGGATAAAGTCCATGTTCTGATAAATGGCATTGGCAGTGCCCTTGTACCAGCCGCTTTTCTTATCGTGCCGCTCGTAGGGAGGCAAAACCATTGCGGTGGACTGGGACTTGTTCAGACCCCAGGGCTGACCGTTGCCGATATACTCATTGAGCTCCAACGGCTGATACTGGGTCAAAATGCCCACCGTATCGATACCGGAGTTGACACAGTTACTCAGCGGAAAATCGATGATCCGGTATTTGCCTCCAAACGGCACTGCCGGTTTTGCGGTATTCTCTGTCAGCACCTTCAGGCGGCTGCCCTGACCGCCTGCCAAAAGCATGGCAATACAGCGTTTCTTCTGAAAATACATATTCACAGCTCCTTATGTTCAAAATGATATACATTTAGTCTCTATACACTGGGTCGAATGACCCCATAAATACCATATCACATTTTTTACCGGATTAAAAGGGTTATTCTTGCGGAAACATTGTATAAATTTTTGGACAAAAAACCATTTTTATCCTGTTTTTCCCTTTTAATTGTGTATGGGAAAATGCGCAGGGCGCACTTCCGGCAGGAAGTGCGCCTTGATTTTTATTGTTCTGTGGGAGCGTTGGGACTGCGCCGACGTCTGCGGCGGCGGTTTCTGCCGGGTCTGTGCACTTCCTTTTCCGGTTCTTTTGTCTGAGGCTCTTTTTCCGAATCGCCGTTTTTAGGCTGCTCCTGTTTCTCCTGACGGATAGCAGCTTTCTGTCTGCGGCGGCGGTTTCTGCCGGGTTTGCGTTCTTCCTTTTTCGGTTCTTCCGAGATCACCTGCTCCTCAGCAATGGTCTCGTCGCTGTAGCGCATGCGGATGGGCTCCAGCGTCATAGGGGCTTCCTCGTCCAGCTGGAATCTTCTTTTGCGCTTTGCGTTTCCGGAAATGGGAGCAAGATCGTCGGGGATGGGCGGGTCGTTCTTCTTTGCCTTGCCGTTGCGCAGCACTGCAATGTCTGCATTGTTGTAGACCCCCAGGGTCTCCTGCTCCTCCAGCCGGACCTTTACGCGCTGGCGCAGCAGGTCTACCTCCACAACAGTGCCTCTGCCATCCACAGTATCCACCAGGGACTCCGCCTTAGGACTGTTCTTCAGCAGGTCCTCGTACGCATTCTGCTCGTATTTCAGGCAGCACATCAGTCTGCCGCAGGTTCCGGATATCTTCGTGGGATTCAGGCTGAGGTTCTGGGTCTTTGCCATTTTGATAGACACCGGCTGGAAATCATCCAAAAAGCTTGCGCAGCAGAAGGGTCTGCCGCAAATGCCCAGACCGCCCACCATCTTTGCCTTGTCCCGGACGCCGATCTGTCGCAGCTCGATACGGGTATGGAACATGGTGGCAAGCACCTTTACCAGCTCCCGGAAATCCACACGCTCGTCTGCCGTGAAGAAGAACAGCAGCTTGCTGCCGTCAAAAGAGGCTTCTGCCGATACCAGCTGCATATCCAGCTGATACTCTTCGATCTTTTGCAGGCAGGCGTCAAAGGCTTTTTTCTCCTTCACCTGATTTTCTGCTGCAATCTTTTCATCCTGCTGGGTAGCGATCCGCAGCACAGGGCGCAGGGGCGCAACCACCTCGGACATGGGGATCTTGTGATTTCCCCCGGTGCAATAACCGTACTCCGGACCCCGGGCAGTATCGATAATCACGTGCATACCCGCCTGGCACTGGATGCCCGCCGGGTCAAAGTAATATATCTTCTGACCGGGGCGGAACTGGATATCCACCACTTCCGCAAACACCGGCTCTTTTTTCATTTCTTTTTCCATTGTGTTACCTCACTATATCAACGCAGGGCCCATACCAGATAACCGCAAATTGCGGCAGTAGATACATTTCCCTGCGCATATTCCATGGTTTTTTGTAAATGGCGCAATGCCTGCAAAAGCTCCCGGTCGCTTCGCTGCTTGCCTAAAAGACGCGCCTGCTGGGATGTGACATTGACACCGCTGCGGCAGATCAGCGCCTGCTGCAAAAGCTGCAGCCACTGCTCAAGCTCCTTTACCAGCCGGTCTCTGTCCCATTTTTCCATGGGCGCCAACACGCCCAGCAGTTGCAAAGGTTGCTTTTGTCCGTATGCGGCAACGAATCCCTCTGTTTGGGGGCTCAAGGCATCCCCCTGCTCCAACAGCTCTATGGCCTGTCCCAGATAACCGCCGCTGCGCTCTGCAACCGCTTGCAGCGCAGCTTCCTCTGCATCCGGGAAGCGGCAGCGCAGCTCGTTTTTCAAAACGTCCCCATCCAGCGCCTGCAGTCGCAGCTCCGTTGCCCGGGAACGTACCGTAGGCAGCAGCTTTTCCGGATTGTCCGTAAGCAGAATAAACACACCGTAGCTGGGGGGTTCTTCCAATATTTTCAGCAGCGCATTCTGTCCCTCAATGCCCAATTCCTGAGGGAAAATATAAATCTTTCTGTCTGCCTCGTTGGGCCGGATAAACATATCCTCCCGGATTTGCCGTACCAGCTTCACCGCAACATTTTTGTGTTCCGGATCTGTGACTGTGATCACATCCGGGTGGGTGTTTGCCATCACCTTACGGCATGGGTTGCAGGTCATACAGGGTTTTTCCCCTCCGGCGCACAAAACAGCAGCAGACAAAAGCTGCGCCAGTGTCCGTTTTCCGGAGCCTGCCGGGCCGGAGATGAGATAAAAATGAGACACACGTCCCCGGTCGATGCCAGTACGCAGATTTTCTTTCAGGCGGCTGTTTCCCAGCAGCTGTTCAAATCCCATTCTTATCCCCCCTTTTTTAATGCGTGCACAGTGCAGTGTGATTTACCACTTCCCTGACCCGCTCGGTGACGTTACGTCTTCAAATTCCAGTTTAGCGAGCTGTCTATCGATAGAATTTGTAGGGGCGAGCATTGCTCGCCCGGCGGCACAATGTTGCGTATGCGCCGAAATTGCGGGCGAATCCGTAATATTTCTCTGCACGGGCGTGGTGCTCCGCGCAGCGAATCTAAAATATTAATGATTGCCGGGGGCAATCATACCTAAATTAAACAATGGTCGCCCCTACATCCAATAACGAAACAGATCGCTAAATCGGAATTTAATTCTCAATTCTCAATTACTTAGCCCCACAAAGCAGACAGCATCGGAATGACCTGCTTTTTACGGCTCATCACTTTGGGCAGAAATACTGCGCAATCCTCCGGGTCTACATTGAACGCCTGCTGGATCGTCTTGTCGCTGCCCACATAGATCAGCTGTGTGCCCTCCAGCAGCACATCCGTCAGCATCAAAATCACCATAGAGAATTCTTTCTCCTGGGCCACCTTTGTCATCAGCTCCAGGAATTCGTCCTTCCGGCTGAGCATCTGGGCGCTGTCGATACAGGTAACCTGCGCCACCGCCAGATCGTGACCGGCAATGTGGAATTCCTTGTAATCGGCAAAGAACAAGTCCTCGGCCTTTTTGCCCTCAATGGAGCTGGAGAAAATCTTCTTGCCCAGTTCCTCTAAGGAAATATTGGCGATCCGCGCCATCCGCTCGGCAGTTCGGATATCCCGCTCTGTGCAGGTGGGAGATTTGAACATGACCGTATCGGACAAAATCGCCGCCGCCATCATGCCTGCCAGCTTGGCAGAGGGCATCAGACCTCTGTCCTGGAACATGCCGGCAATGATGGTATTGGTAGAACCCACCGGGTCGTTGCGTACATAAATGGGGTTCATGGTCTGGATATCTGCAAGGCGGTGGTGGTCGATGATCTCCAGAATATCCGCCTCCTCCAAACCGGGAACGGACTGAGCGATCTCATTGTGGTCTACCAGCACCACCCGCTTACGGCGAGGACGCAGCAAGTGATATCGGGTCAGCACGCCAACCACCTTGTCGGCAGCGTCCAGAACGGGGTAGCTGGAGGCACGGAACTGCAGCATCTTTTCCCGAACTGCATCCATCCTGTCCTCCAAATGGAAGCAGACGATGCCCTCGGTGTTGCACATGGTGGCAACAGACACAGACCGGAATATGAGCTGTGCTGCCCGGTAAGCATCAAAGGGTGTGGAAATGATGCAGGTCTTTGTGGGCATATTGCGCAGTTCATCGGAAAGCTCAGCCTGACACAGCACCAGACAGTTCACGTTCATTTCCAGCGCACGACGGATCATGTCCGGCTGGTGACCGCACAGCACGATGGAGTTCTCGTTTTGGAACAGCAGGTTCTCCTGCTTCTGGGGCAGAGCAATGGTCACCTCACCGGAGATGGTGTCCACATTCTCACCGGCGTTGTTGATCACCTTGCCCTCCAGCACGGAAAGCACGTTGAACAGCGGCACCGATTCCAAAATGGCGGCATTTACCGCCTCCATATTATATCTCGCCACGTTTTCCCGGGACAGCATACCGTACAGCGTGCCGTCCTCATTGGTCACCGGCACAGCGGAGATGTTTGCCTGGGCCTGCAGGGTCTCCCAACCCCGGTCTACCGTTACGCCTGCATTGAGCAGAGGCGGTGTGTCGAAATCCAGGTCCTTCACCTGGGTGTACATATTGTGAATGCGCTTAGGACTCTTAAATCCGAAATGATCCAGCACCAGCTGGGTCTCGTCGGACACATGGCCCAAGCAGGCAGCTTCATATTCTCTGTCGCCCAGTGCATTGCGCAAGGCAGCATATGCCATAGCCGCAACAATGGAATCCGTGTCCGGGTTTCGATGGCCGATCACATATATAGGATCCATAAACAAAGCTCCTCTCCTAAATCAATCAGAAAATTCCTCTATAAGTGTTGTTTCTATAATTATACATAGTAATTATACCGCCTACGGACGAAAATAGCAAGGGAAAAAGCAAATGCAGTAAAATTCCCATTTGCTTTACAAAAGATCCAGGCGCTTATGCAAGCGCCTGGATCTTTTTCTTTGTCAGTCGGGCGATCCCCATGGCGATGAGCAGCATCAGATAGGCGGCCAGCGTAAATGCCGCCACATAAATGATAAGACACCGGGGAAACGCAACTACATTCTGCACCAACGAGTACACCGGCAGCGACGGTGTTCCGTAGGGGCTGATAAAGAACATATCGAATGCTTCTGTTTCCAACAGTCCGGTCCGGTAAGCCGTTTCGTTCATTGCGCAGGCAATGGCGACGCAGACTGCAAACACAGGGATTGCCTTTAAAATGGTCCTGTGGGTCAGTGGGACATAGCCGGTATATAACAGATAAACGCCAATGACGATCATAGATCCGTGGCAGATCATAGTCTGAATATTAATTCCAATGGTGTCGATAAACACTGTAGAAGGGTACAGCATGACGCACACACCGGCAAATACCGCGTAGGTGGCAAGGTAGGCGCAGGCAGCATCATGAAGCTTTCCTTTTTTCAAAAGTCCTGCCAAAAGACCCACGTACATAGGAGTGGAGCAGAACTGAAAGGGAAACGCATACCACTGGTAATCAAAGCAGATGCCCTCTGTGTAAGAAAAGCTGAAATTGATCTGCTTATAAATTTCCAGCAGGGTCACAACGATTGCGGTGAGCAGCACCACCTTACGGGGTTGCAGCTTTTTGCCGTACCGGCACAGGAGAAATGCGATCAATCCGGTCAGCGCAAGGCTGAGAATATGAAACCAGCCATACAGCTCCGGTTTTGTCATGTCACTGTCCAGTATCCGAAGAACTGTTTGCAAAAACGACAAAATAATCCCTCCCTTTTCGGGAGGGATTATAGCACAGCCTTGACGATCTGTCCATATTAAGATTTCTTTATACCCATCTTCAAATTCCGATTTAGCGAGGTGTTGCAAACTACATATGTCATTTCGAGCGGACCCTGAGCGTAGTCGAAGGGGAAGTCGAGAAATCCGTAATTTCCATTGCAGGGCAGCGGATTTCTCCACTCGCCTGCGGCTCGGTCGAAATGACAGAGGGGGAA
>JAZRUM010000093.1:0-8637 GCA_045652545.1 Faecousia sp.
TGCAAACTACATATGTCATTTCGAGCGGACCCTGAGCGTAGTCGAAGGGGAAGTCGAGAAATCCGTAATTTCCATTGCAGGGCAGCGGATTTCTCCACTCGCCTGCGGCTCGGTCGAAATGACAGAGGGGGAAAGGAAACAACTCGATAAACTGGAATTTAATTTTCAATTCTCAATTCTTTCTCTGTTCCAGCCAGATCAGCAGCACCGCAATATCCGCCGGACTGACACCGGAAATGCGTCCGGCCTGTCCAATGGACATGGGGCGGATTTTCTGCAGCTTTTCCCTTGCCTCCACACGCAGACCGGAAATGGACATATAGTCTGCGTCCTTAGGCAGCAGTCGTGCTTCCTCCTTACGAAACGCCTCCACCTGCTTTTCCTGCCGGGCAAGATAGCCGGCATATTTCAGCTGGATCTGCACCTCGTCGGTCACCGCCACAGGCAACCGGGGACGGTCCGGGTCAAAGGGCGCAATATCCTCATAGGTCACTTGGGGGCGGCGCAGAAGGTCCGCAAGTCTTGCAGAATTGGCAACCGGTGCTTCGTTCCGGGCGGCAAGCATCTGGTTCAGCGCATCCGACGCAGCCACGCCTTTCGCTTCCAGCCGGGCGATCTCTTGCTGTACTGCGGCATATTTTTCTTCCACTGCCTGCAGCCGGGTCTGGGGCACGAGTCCCACCCGGGCGCCAATGGCGGTGAGCCGCTGGTCTGCATTGTCCTGCCGGTGCAGCAGCCGGTATTCGCAGCGGCTGGTCATGATCCGGTAGGGCTCTTCCGTGCCCTTTGTCACCAGATCGTCGATCAGCGTGCCGATATAACTGGTATCCCGGGTCAGGATCATAGGCGGCTTTCCCTGAATCTTCAGGGTGGCATTGATGCCTGCCACCAAGCCCTGCGCCGCCGCCTCCTCATAGCCGGAGGTGCCGTTGTATTGTCCTGCGCCGTAAAGACCCGAAACACATTTTGTTTCCATTGTAGGCAACAGCTGGGTGGGGTCTACACATTCATATTCAATGGCATAGGCAGGGCGCATCATTTCTGCATTTTCCAATCCGGGAATGGTGCGCAGCATCTTAAGCTGCACATCCTCCGGCAGACTGGAGGAGAAGCCTTGAATGTACATCTCCTCTGTGTCCATGCCGCAGGGCTCGATAAACAGCTGGTGCCGGTTTTTGTCTGCAAACCGGACGATCTTCGTCTCGATGCTGGGGCAGTACCGAGGACCCACACCGGAGATCGTGCCATCGTACATGGGACTGCGGTGCAGGTTGTCCTGAATGATTTTGTGGGTGGTTTCATTGGTGTAGGTCAAGTAGCAAACCGCCCGGTTTTCCGGTTTTTCTTCCGTGCGGAAAGAAAACGGCTCCGGGTCTTCATCCCCCGGCTGCAGCTCCATTTTGGAAAAATCAATGCTGCGGCGGTTGATCCGGGGTGGCGTGCCGGTCTTAAACCGACGCAGTGACAGTCCCAGTTCCCGCAAATTATCTGCCAATCCCACCGAGGCGTGCATGCCGTCCGGTCCGGAGGAGAGCACCGACTCGCCAATGACGATGGTGCTGTCCAAAAATGTGCCGGTGGCAACGATGACGGCTTTTGCGGTATACTGCGCCCCCAGCTGAGTCTGCACACCGGTAACTGCGCCCGCTTGGGTCAATATTTTTGTGATCTGCGCCTGTTTCAGCTGGAGATTTTCCTGGATTTCCAGAGTATGCTTCATCACCTGCTGGTATTTGCGTCGATCCGCCTGCGCCCGCAGAGAGTGGACTGCCGGACCTTTGCCCCGGTTGAGCATCCGGTATTGAATGCAGGCCTTGTCCGCAGCCACGCCCATTTCACCGCCCAAAGCATCCAGCTCCCGTACAAGGTGTCCCTTGCCTGTGCCGCCAATGGCCGGGTTGCAGGGCATATTGCCCACTGCGTCCATATTGATGGTAAACAGGATGGTCTGCATGCCCAATCTGGCTGCCGCCAATGCCGCCTCAATGCCTGCATGACCGGCGCCGATCACCGCTACATCGCAGCTTCCTGCAATATATTCCATAGCTTTCACCTACTTCAAATTCCGATTTATCGAGCTGTCTATCGATAGAACTCGTAGGGGCGAGCATTGCTCGCCCAGCGGCACAATGTTGCGTATGCGCCGAAATTGCGGGCGAATTCGTAATGTTTCTCTGCACGGGCGACCAATGGTCGCCCCTACATCCAATAATGAAACAGCTCGCTAAACTGGAATTTATTCTTCTACAGTTTCTTTCTTTTCCTCTTTTGGCATGACAAAGGGCTTGCACACCACTTCACAGCGGTTAATGGGTGTTCCCAGTGCGTGAAACTTTCCCTCATAGCCGGTCATGATACCCACGATGCCGTTTTCGTGAAGATTCCGGGTCAGGTTGTTCACCTGCAGACCGCAGGCGGCAAACTCCTCCACAGAGAATTCAAACAGCGGTGCATTGTCCGTCTTAAAATGGATCTCGCCGCCAGGTTTCACCACATGGCAATATTTATGCAAAAAGCCTCTGTGGGTCAGCCGACGCTTGGCATTTTTCTTTCTTGGCCACGGATCGGGGAAATTGATAAACAGCCGATCGATCTCCCCGTCAGCAAAGATCTCTTCGATTTTTTCCACATCCATATCAATGAAAAATACATTCTTCCGCGCCATGGACTTGGCTTTTTCCATGGCTACAACCATAGCCTCCCGGCAGCGCTCCACGGCGATCAGCAGCACATCCGGATTGGCAGCGGCGGTCTCAGCGGTAAATTTCCCCTTGCCACAGCCAACCTCCACCCAAAGGGCAACGGCATCCGGCTTCAAGGTGTGCCAGCATCCCTTCTTTTCTTCCGGCACAGGGATCCGGTAGTCCGCGCATTTCTCCATCCGGGGCTCCAGATTCTTCATTCTTCGCATTCGCATAGGTATTCCCCCAACAAACCATATTTTCAGTATTATAACAGAAAACCGGCATACCGTCAAATTCCAGTTTATAGAGTTGTTTATCGATAGAATTCGTAGGGGCGAGCATTGCTCGCCCGGCGGCACAATGTTGCGTATGCGCCAAAAATGCGGGCGAATTCGTAATGCTTCTCTGCACGGGCGACCAATGGTCGCCCCTACATCCAATAATGAAACTGCTCATTAAACTGGAATTTGAACAACAATTTTCAATTTTCAATTATCAATTCTCCATTATTTATCTCCTGCTGGGGCTTGCAACAGGAAGAAAAATAGAGTATCATAAGAGAAACAGAAAAAGGAGGGCGCATTATGGCAGATCACCATCACCACGAACATGACCATGCATATATGCACAGTCACGGTATCGCCCATTCCCACGGACACGTCCACGAAAATCAAAAAGCGGTGGTCAACCGCCTTGCCCGGGCCATGGGGCATCTGGAGAAGGTCAAGCGCATGGTAGAAGACGGCTGCGACTGCTCGGAAGTGCTGGTGCAGCTGGCAGCGGTACGCTCAGCGCTGGAGAACACCGGTAAGGTCATTCTCAAAGACCATATGCGTCACTGCATGGTAGACGCTGTTTCCGTCGGCGACGAGGATGCCATCGATGACCTGTGCGCAGCCATCGACAAATTTATGAAATAAAAAATCCCTCAAGCAGTGAGCTTGAGGGATAGTTTTTATCAGTGGATGCTAATATGCTCTCTGGGTTTGTCGATGACACGGGCACTGGTCTTGCCCTCCGGTTTGATCTCTCCTGCCAGCAGCAAAGACCGTTTTGTCAGCGCAGGACCAACCAACTCATACACCAGCACACTGAACAGCACCACATTGCGAATCAGCGCACCGTCGCCCAGTTCCATAGCGGTCATCGCCATGCCCAGTGCCACACCTGCCTGAGGCAGCAGTGTAATGCCCAGATGCTTGGTCACCGCAGGGGTGCATTTGGACAGCCGACAGCTGCCGTAAGCGCCAAAGTACTTACCGGCAGAACGAGAAATGATATACACAACGCCCACCAGCAATGTCAACGGACTGACCAACACCTTCAGATCCAGCTCCGCACCGGAGATCACAAAAAACAGCACATTCAGTGGCACTGTCCACCGCTCCACCCGATCCATCAGCTCCTGAGAGGTGTCGCAAACATTGCAGAACACCGTTCCGGTCATCATACACACCAGAAGCAGCGAAAAGCCACAGTGTACAGAACCGATCCGGAACTTCAACTGGGACAGACCCACCGTCAGCAGCACAAATGCCACAGACAGTGTCATACGCTTACTCCGGGAATGGAACAGGTGCTCCACCGCATCCAAAAGCCAGCCCATGACCGCGCCCAATCCCAATGACAGCAGGATCTCCAAAATCGGCTCTACCACCACGCCCAACGCATTCACTGCGCCGGTTTCCAATGCATGGGCAATACCAAAGGATACAGAAAACAGCAAAAGACCCACTGCGTCGTCGATGGCCACCACCAGAAGCAAAAGCCGGGTCAGCGGACCGTCGGCTTTGTACTGGCGCACCACCATCAGGGTTGCCGCCGGGGCGGTCGCCGATGCAATGGCGCCCAGCACCAATGCCGCAGGCAGGGACAGCACCTTGGGAAACAGCAGATGCAGTCCGATCAGCACAGCATCCACCAGCACCGTGGTAGCAACCGCCTGCACAACGCCAATGGTAATCGCTTTTGATCCCATGGACTTTAGCTGATGCAGACGAAACTCGCTGCCCATTGCAAAGGCAATGAACCCCAGCGCCGTTTGGGACAGAATTCCCAAAGACTCCACCTGTGCCAAAGAGTTAAAACCAAATCCTTTGACCCCCAACGCTCCCAAGCAGAACGGACCCAACAACAGACCGGCCACTAAGTACGCAGTCACCGCCGGCAGGTTCACCAGCTTCGTCACTCGGGAGAGCATCAGACCGCCCACCACAGCAACTGCCAACAGGATCAATGAATGTTCCATATCGTTCGCCTTCTTCCAAGAATTTACGTGCCCTATCATAGCACCGTCAACAGAAGAATGCAAGGGAAATAACAAACAAAAAATCCCGGAATTCCCCGGGATTTTTATTGCATTTTTATTTTGCAGCTTTTGCCAAAGCACGCTCTTCTTTGGTCTTAAAGAACTTTTCCAGCTGCGGCACAAGCATCAGGCAGATCAGTGCAGCGGTGAAGCCGCCGTTATACAGGCAGAAGCCGCCATGCATATCCGGCACTGCCGTCACCAGCAGATAGTGCAATCCGCCTGCCAGTGCGCCCAGAGCCCAGCCGTACTTGCCGGCAATGGGACTAAGGCCGTTGGCGTAGCACAGGCCAATGAGAATGCCCTGTGCGCTGATGGTCAGACCGTAGGTCTCGCCACCCAGCAGCTTGAAAATGCCGCCGAACAGGTAGGAAAACACCACATAACCCAGCATGATCGGCCACACGTTGCCCGGGTGGGAACCGGAGTTGCAGGTACACAGCATACAGAACACGATGCCAAAGGTCATACCTGTCCAGACAGTGGACATCCGCTCCAAGCCGCCGTCCATAAAGGCGGCAAGGTTGAAATACGCCACGATCATCAGACCGTATACACCCACATTCATCAAAAAGGTGGCATTGCCATACTTTTCAGAGAAGCTGACACCCTTGCCGGAATCCTTCAAAAGAGCCCAGTAATCCTTCATCTTGCAGCCCATCAGCAGTGCAAACACGATGCACAGACCAAACAGCGCAATGCAGAAAATGTTGCTGCCGTAGAAGAAATCTACACCGGAAGAATAGACCTTCTGGGCGCTGACATCTCCAATTCCCTGCCCCAGCATCACCTTGTAGAGCACGACCCGAAGGAAAAATGCAGTAAAGCCGATGGGAACAGCGGCGCTGTAGTGGTTATAGCCTTTGTGGATATTGGGCGCATGACCAAGACCGGCAGGCAGGAAAAAGCCGATGATCGCGCCTACAAACAATGCAAGAATTGCGCCCAGCAGGTTAAAGCCGATGTATTCCGTGCCGGGGTAACGGAACAGCAGATCGGAGATCAGCGGCGCAATGCCGGTGGAGAACATCATGGCATTGACAAGGCTGCTTGCCTTTTCCTTTTTCACCAGCGCATACAAAAAGACACCCAGAATGGTGGGGATCATGTTCAAGGGGTTAATGCCCCAGGAACCAAAACCTACCGTGAGCAAAAATCCCAGGGTGGTGACATTGACTGCCTTCGCACCGGGCAGCTGGCACAGCGCCCAGCAGAAAAGACCCACAAGGCCCATGTTCAAAAAGGTTGCCGCATAGCCGCCCAGAGCAAAATAGTTGGTGGACACCTTGCAGGGCAACAGCAGAATATTTTTCATACCCTGAAACATTGATGCTCTGTCGGGCATAATAACCGCAGCTACCATAAAGCACAGGGAGACCAGCAGGAAGAACAGCTTCAAAAAGCTGCTTTCAGAGAGATTCTTAATTTTGTTCATAATACACCTCGTTGGGTATTTATTTACACTTCAAATTCCAGTTTAACGAGCAGTTGCAAACAACGCATGTCATTTCGACCAAGCCGAAGGCGCGTGGAGAAATCCGTTCTCCTTCAATAGAAATTACGGATTTCTCGACTCCGCTAATGCTCCGCTCGAAATGACAGAGGAAGGACGAAACAGCTCGTTAAACTGGAATTTAATAAAGGGCGATTTGACCACTGTTAAGATCAAATCGCCCAGACGGTCGGCATTTTCACTCTGCATTCCCCGGTGGTCACCCACCTTTCCCCGTCAGTTATGCAGAGTATTATTCTTTTTGCGTGCGAGTTTTTCTCAAAATCACTCCCATAGGCACGAATCGAGCGGGGAGCGATGGGAGCGCTGCCGGTGGCAGAGCAAGCGACCTGAGCGAGTGGCAGCGGTCGGTAGCTGACGACGGCGCTCTGTCGCCGAGGAAGATGCCGGGCACCGCAACAGGATCACTCGCCGCTTAAGCCTTCTCGGCAGCCTCCACAACGTGCTTCATCAGCACAGTGGTGGTCACAGCGCCCACGCCGCCGGGAACGGGGGTGATGGCCTCAACGATGGGCTCAATTTCCTCGTACACAGCGTCACCGGACATGCCGCCCTTGCCCTTAGAGGTGATTTTCTCCGGGTTCCAGTTCATGGAAACGTCAATGACGATCTGACCGGGGCGGACAAAGTCCTTAGTCAAGCTGCCCAGAACACCGGCAGCGGAGATGATGATGTCCGCCTCACGGCACACAGCAGCGGTATCCACAGTCTTGGTGTGGCAGACGGTCACGGTGGCATTCTTGCCGATGAGCATCATAGCCGCAGGCTTGCCAACGACCAGGCTACGGCCGATGACCACAGCGCTCTTGCCCTTGCAGTCGATACCGTAGTAGTCCAGAATTTCCATGCAGGCAGCAGGGGTGCAGGGTGCATAACCCAGATCGTCACGACCCTGGTAAACACCGGCGCTAGAAAGATCGGTCAGGCAGTCCATATCCTTCTTGGGATCCAGACGGTTGCAGATCTCTCTCTGATAGGGGCGCAGGTGGCTGGGGAAGGGCTGGAACATCAGAACACCGTGCACGGTATTGTCAGCGTTCACCTGCTCGATCACATCGATAACAGCCTCACGGGTTGCATCCTCCGGCAGCTCGAATACCTTCACGTCTACGCCCACGGTTTCCGCCTTCTTCATTGCGCCCTTTTCGTAGCTCAGATCGTCGGGACGGGCGCCAACACGGATGATACCCAGAGTGGGGTTCACACCCTTGGCGCGCAGTGCGCCGGTACGCTCCAGCAGATTGGCCACCAGCGCCTCGTTTACTTCTTTACCAAGCAATTGCTTTGCCATATGTAATTTCTCCTTTAAAGAAAATCTTATTTCCTATTATGTAACGATACCGAGCGGGTCAGGGAAGTAACGACTCCCACGGCACCGTGCACGCATTGTCCGCGGCGACTCGCCGCTTATACGCCGAAGCCGGCCTTGACGGAATTGAAGATCTCGTCAGCCATAGCGCCGTATTTATCCAGCATACCCAGCGCCTTAGCGCTCATTTCCTCAGCCACCTCACGGTTTTTCAGAGTCTTGGTGTTGATGAACACGTTCAGGCTTGCTGCCTGCAGAGCCGCCTTGCAGATGGTTGCGCCGCAGCCGGCATCGGAAACAGCCAGGCGGCTGCCCTTAGCGGCAAACACAGCGATGTACTCGATAGCCTGGCAGCACAGCTCCATGATCTTCATGGGGGTGGAGCAAGCGATGATGGTGGCCTCCTCCATGACCGCGTCACGGGTGGGGTCATCCTTGGGGATGCCGTAAGCCTTAGCAAGGGGCAGGAAGTTGATTTCGTCCGCCTCCACCTGATCCAGCAGTTCTTTCTGCAGCGCATCGCACTTAGCTTTCAGGTCAATAATTTCAGCCTCCACCTCGGCATACTTCTTCTTGCCGACAGTCAGAGAGCCGACCATGTTGCCCAGCGCAGTGCCGATGGCACCCACCAGAGCAGCCGCACCGCCACCACCGGGGGCGGGAGCACCAGATGCCAGAACCTCCACAAACTTGCGGCAGGTTTCCATTGTCATATCCATAATATGTAATCTCCTTTATTATAAGGTTCCAATGTAGGGGCCGATGACCACATCGGCCCTAAGAATAATTTTCAAGTCGGATCGTAGCCATGTCGTTCTGTGAG
>JAZRUM010000094.1:0-4366 GCA_045652545.1 Faecousia sp.
GCCCACTGGGCAGAAGTCAGTTCCTCTGCGGCAAGACAGACATTCTCCCGGTCGCTGTGACGAAACATGCACATTTTACACTTCAGGTTACACCTCAGGGTCAGCTCCAAAGTGGCATTGACCGGATGCCGGGCAGGCATAACATCAAGCATCTTCATAAACAGTCACCATAGCATTGCGCTGGAGCATCTCCAGAAATAGTGTTACATCCTTGCGGGCGATTTCTGGTGATACATCAAATTCCTCTGTCAGCAGGACTGTCAGTTCACCAACGGTTCGGGGCTGTGCCAAAACATCCCAAAGAAAAGAGGCTGTGGGATTGAGTGTGATATAGCCGTTAAAGTTGGCCACATTGGCACCGACAGATATTAAAACATCAGTACCCGCAACCCGGCGATGCACAAAGCCTTCTCGAACCCGGTAGTGCGCATCCATCATACCCATATCCCCTTTCCTTAAAATTCTTCCATCATTTGCCGCAGTTTCCCTTCCTCCACTTGGGTCACTGCCTGATTTTGAATCAGATAGGCACGCTGACAAATGGACAAAACAGAAGGTCTGTGGGTAGTTACTATACAGGTACGACCTTTCCGGAAATGTTGGATATTTTCCAAAAGTGTACGCTCCGTTTTCACATCCAGTGCGCTGGTTGCTTCATCCAGCAGCAATACCGGCGCATCGGACAAAAGCGCCCGGGCAATACATATCCGCTGAATCTGTCCCTTAGACAATCCATCTCCACTCTCTCCCACCCGGCTGTCCAATCCGTCAGGCAGCGCACTGACAAATTCATCGGCACAAGCCATTCTCAGCGCATCCCTCAGCATATCATTTGTAGCATTGGGATTTGTGATTCTCAAATTTTCTGCGATTGTGCCGGAAAACAGGGTGTTGTCCTGGGGCACATACGAAAACAGGGCGCGGGTAGAAGCAGATGCACACAGCTTAAGCTCCGGCTCTCCGCCACACAGTTGTATGCTGCCCGCTTGCACTGGCATCATTCCCAGCATCAGCCGCAGCAATGTGGTCTTTCCTCCACCGGAGGGCCCCACAAGCGCCACAACCTCTCCCGGTTCTGCCTGAAAAACAACATTTTGAAAAACTTCCTTGCCGGACCGGTAGGCAAAACACACATCCTCCACCCGAATCCCTATGCCGCTACCGGTTTGTAGGAGATGGTCGACCTGCTCTTTGCTGTGGATTTCTTCCGCAGGCAGCCGGGTGATTTCCATAATCCTGCCGGCGGCAGTAGCAGCGGTGATGGCAGCAGGCACAAGGGATACCAATGCGCCAAACGCACCGGATAAACTGCCGGACATCTGCAAAAACAAGGTCATTTCGCCAAAAGTAATATGATTTCCCCACAAGCGGTATGCACTCCACAAAAAGCACACGCCACCCACCACCATGCCCACCAAGGACAAAATAGAGGAGGTTAGCACAGAAAACCGATTGTGTTCCAGGGCAGCTTCTTTGTGCTTTTGCTGAATATTTGTCAATTTACCGCAATATGCATCAATGGCGTGGAAGGCTTTGATAAACTGGATGTTGCGAAAGGTCTCCGCGTGGAAGGCTGTGGTTTCGGAACCAATCTGGCGCAATTGCTGGCTATGCTTGCGTATCCGCTTTACCAAAAAAACGGACAGCAGCAATGTCACCGGCGCACTAGCCAATGCCAGCAGCGCCAAAGTTCTGTCAAACCAGAAAAGCACCAGGAATGTGCCCACAAACTGCAGCGAGTTGACAGTCAGCGATGGCCCCCAGCTGATAATGCTTCCTGCCACTGTATCCGTATCCCGGCTGCAGCGGGTCAGCAGATCTCCGGAATGATACGCAGACAACGGCTCCCATTGTGCGCACAAAATTTTCCGAAAGATATCCGCCCGCAGCTCCTGACTTACCCGCAACTGCACCCGCACCGAAATTCTTGCGACGGCAGCCTTCAGCCCGATGGTGGTCAACTGCATGACAACATAGATCACGCCTGCCTGCACCGCATAGCCCATTCGGTAACCGGTTACGATATCAATGATATCCTTGCTGATGACACTGGCGGCAAGGCTGATGACCGTGCCAAAAATTCCCAGCAGGATATACCAGCCGATTGCCCACAGGTATCGGCGGCTGTATCTGCTGATCCAGCGCAGCTCCTGTAGGATCTGTAAGGCTGTTCCGTCTTTAATTTTCTGAATCAGCCTTTTGATCATAGTGTCTGTCCCCGTTTATCTTTCTGATATTTTAGCTGGTTGCTCGGATTCGCCGTAACTACTGTAATGGCCGTACTTGCCATAGCCGTACTTACCGTATCCGCCGTACTTACCGTAGCTGTATATACCATAGCCGTACTTGCCGTAGCCCTGGGGCATCTGTTGTGCGCCGTTGAGCACATAGCCCAGCAATTTGTTTTCGGAATTATGCAGGCTTTCTGCTGCTTCCACGATCTGGCGAATGGGTATCCGGTCCTGCTGGACCACATATAGGATCCCATCTGCATATTGCTGGTACAAGGAAACATCCGAAAGCTGGTCGCAAGGCGGTGTATCAACAATCACAATATCCGCCTGGGCAGCAAAGGATGCAATCAACTCTTTCATGGCGGCCGAATCAATGAGCACCGTGGGATTTTTCACAGGCGTGGAATTCAGCGCCAGCGTCAACTTGCCATCCTGTTCCTGACGGAGCACAGTATCCAAGGATGCATCACCGGACAGTACGGCCTCCAAGGACATTTTTTCCTGTTTGAATCCAAAACGGCGATACAGAGTTGGCTTCCGAAGGTCGCCGTCCAGCAATACCACTTTTTTACCCCAATAAGCAAAGCCTTCCGCCAAATGCTGACTCAGCACGCTTTTGCCCTCACCGGCAACGGTACTGGTAACCAAAATTACCTTTGCATTCCGGCGCTCCATGGCATTTTCCATTTTCCGGGCTATACCCCGGATGCTCTCACGAAAAACTCCCTGCTCATAGGTTGTGCTTGCAGTGGGAGGATAGTTGCTCAGAGAACGCTTAGCCTGCAAAAGCGGCACCACGCCAAAGCACTGCATATTCAAATGCTTTTCCAAATCTGCTGGTTCAAAGACTGTCCGCTTAAGCACGGCATACAGCACGATTATGCCCAAACTGAGTATCAGACCGATGGCTGTGCCGATGGCTATACTCTTGGTTCGACTGGGGGTATTGTAGGGTGTTTGGGAAACCACCGGACCTTCGATCACCTCGGTTTCCATGTCGCCAACCACATATCGAGCTGCATCGTAATATACCGCCATCAATGCTTCCAACAGTGCACCGGCCTTTTCCGGCGTGCTGCTGGTTGCAGAAAGCACAAAAATGTTGGAGCCCTCAATGCTGTTGGCGTGAATATTGCCGTCAACGGTCTTTCCTCCCAGATATTCTTTGATATCGTCTGAGAGAAAATCACTGTTCACCAGATAAGAAAAGGTGGCATCCAGTTGCTCTGCCAGATCCTGGTCGTAATACACTGCATAGAGGGAGTTGGTGTCGCTAAGAGTTGCTTTATTAACGACATGAACAGAAAATGTGCAGTAAGCTTTGTAGCTGGGTGTGTAGCTTTTTTGTTGTATAAACACCACCGCTGCGGCAAAAAAAGCAATCACCAACAGCATGAAAAACCACAGCCGTTTTACAATTTGTAATGTAATTTGTAGAACGCGCGCAAGATCGATCTCTATCGTTTCAGCTTCCTGTTGTTCTATGTCCTTGTGCATGATTGCCCTCCTTTGTCGCAGTTTAAAATTTGGATTCAATTACTCGAGCTGGGATTTCCCGTAGTAGCCGTACTTCCCGTAACGGCTATTAAATGTTTGTGCGGTACCGTTGTCCAGATAATGGTTAATCACATACCCCAAGTATTTAGCCTTACCCTCTCCCAGATCGTCCGCCACGTCCCGGCAAACACGTAAGGAAACCCAATCCTGTCGCATAATCATAACACAGCAATCTGCATGCTTCAGCAGCATACCGGTGTCTGCAGTAGCGGTATAAGGAGAACTGTCCAGTATCACAAAATCCATCTTTTCCCGCAATGTGTTGAGCAATTTGACCAGTTCTTCACTGTGCAGAAGCTTGTCTGGTGCAGGGGTGGGTTGATTACACGACAGAATGTGCAACCGTTTGGGCGTGTCCCAAGAGGCAGGTGCCCCCTCTTTCAGGCAAGTCTTCAGATCCTCTCTGGGGAGTTGGCTGAAAATTTTATGTACCGCTGGTTTCCGCAGGTCCATATCCACATATGCAACCTTGCACCCATGCCTTGCCAACGCCAAAGCAAGGTTGGCAGAAACGGTAGATTTTCCTTCGTTTTCTGCAACGCTGGTAACCAGCAAAACTTTCATACCGCCTTTTT
>JAZRUM010000095.1:0-20403 GCA_045652545.1 Faecousia sp.
CTCGTGACGCATATCATCCTGCTTTTTCTCGTCACGGGAGAAGATGCGGATCTCACCGATATCGGTCTTCAAAAAACGGTTCAACACCGCATTGCCGAAACTACCGGTACCACCGGTGATCATTAAGGTTTTTCCCTTAAAAAGTGACATGGCCAACCTCCAAAATATCCGCAATGCGCCTGCAGGCAAAGCCATCACCGTAGGGGTTGCTGGCATGCGACATTGCATCGTATGCTGCCTGGTCATCAAGAAGCAGCTTGAAATTCTCGTAAATCACATTTTCGTCGGTGCCTACCAGCTTCAGCGTACCGGCGGCAATACCCTCGGGACGCTCGGTGGTATCACGCATAACCAAAACCGGCTTGCCCAGGCTGGGTGCTTCCTCCTGGATTCCGCCAGAGTCGGTGAGGATCATATAGCTGCGGGCCAGGAAGTTGTGGAAATCCAAAACCTCCAGCGGTTCAATGATGCGAATGCGGTCGCAGCCGCTGAGTTCCTCCTGCGCCGCCTGGCGCACCACAGGATTCATGTGAATGGGGTAAATCGCCTTCACATCAGGATGTTCGTCCATGATCCGGCGGATAGCCCGGAACATGTTGTGCATCGGCTCGCCCAGATTCTCTCTGCGGTGGGCGGTGATGATGATCAGACGACTTTCGGCTGCCCACTCCAGCTCGGGATGGGTGTAGTCCTCCCGGACCGTGGTCTTCAGCGCATCAATGGCAGTATTGCCGGTGATGTAAATGCTCTCGGGATTCTTACCCTCTTTCAGCAGGTTACCCTCAGACATCAGAGTAGGCGCAAAGTTATACTTGGCAATGATACCCACTGCCTGGCGGTTGAATTCCTCCGGATAGGGGGAGTAAATATTGTAAGTACGCAGACCTGCCTCCACATGGCCCACAGGAATCTGCAGGTAGAAGCATGCCAGGGCGGTAACAAAGGTGGTGGAAGTGTCGCCGTGGACCAAAACCACATCGGGCTTAACTTCCTCCAGCACACCCTTGATCCGCTCCAAAATATTGCAGGTCACATCGAACAGGGTCTGCTTGTCCTTCATAATGGAGAGGTCATAGTCCGGCTTTACAGAAAAAGCCTCCAAAACCTGGTCCAGCATCTGCCGATGCTGACCGGTGACGCAAACCACGGTGTTGATATTCTTCCGGGTCTTCAGCTCATTTACCAGGGGGCACATTTTGATCGCTTCCGGTCTCGTGCCGAAAACCAACATAACTGTTTTCATACAGCTTACCTCAATCCTCCCGGGGACACCCAGGAGCACCCTTTCATTTTTCTTCTTCCGCCTGCGCCATAAGCCATTCAACAAAGGCGCGCACAGCTCCGTTTCCGCCGGGCTGTTCTGTAACATAGTCTGCAATCGCCTTTACCTGGGACGTAGCGTCAGCCGGACATCCTACAACACCACCACTAGCTTTTACAAACTTCATACAGTCCAAGTCGTTGATATCGTCACCGATGTAGGCGACGCAATCGGCCTGCCGACCTGCCAGCACTTCTTCCAATTTTCCGGTCTTGTTCTTAATGCCTTGGAACAGCTTGGTGATTCCCAGCTCCTGGCAGCGATTCTCCAGGATCTGGGACTGTCGGCCCGTAATAATTACCGGGGTGATTTGTATTTCCGGCAAAAGCATGGTAATTGCACAGCCGTCTTTGATATGAAAGGCTTTCATCAATTCGCCGTCCTTGCCCATGTAGATCTTTCCGTCTGTCAGGGTGCCGTCTACATCCATCACCAAATACTGTATTTTCTTCATGCTGTATTCTCCGTCCTTAAAACTTCTTTACGCAGGCATCCAAAAACTCATTTCAGTACGCTCTCAAACCGACTGGGTGTCAGGAAACGAATGTCGCATTTATCCTTTGTGGCTTTTACGATTTCCACCAGCATATTGCCGATTTCCGCATTCAGGTTTGCAAACCCCTCCACATGCCGGTCGTTCTGGAAGGACGCATCGGCATAGTTGCTGGTTTTCTTCGCCTCGAATCCGTCAAATCCGGCAATGGTAATTCTGCTGATTTCCATCCTCTTCAGCAGGTTCAGAAGCATGATGGCTGAGTTTTCAAAATATTTGTAGCCACGGTTGATCAGACTGTGGTAGTTGACGCAAATGCTGTCCCCTTCTGCTTTCACATTGGAGCTGCGGACGATTCTGCTCTTGTCACATGCTTCCTCCAGCATATTGAAGCGCTTCTGATTGCCAAAGAATGCGTATGCCTCCGGATCTCCGGACACAAAATTCACACTTATGACAAAGGGCTTCTTCTGCTCTATATATTGGGAAATCCCATCGGCATGGGTCTTCAAAGAATTTCCGGGTACCAGCACCAGGACCTCCCGGTTGCCTATAACCTCTTTCAGCATGCTGATTGCCGCCCTGTCATCCACCTTGTTGGCAATGTACTCGATGTACACCCGTTCGATCTCGTCATAATCATAACGCTGCCGCTTATCCGGCGGAAGCATGGACATGATCTTTCCGATATCCTTGGTGTCCAGACGGAATTTTTCTGTGAGGTATATCACATTATTCTGATGGGACATGTAAACGCCTGCCATCATTGCCGCTGTGGAATAGCCCCACCTATGCTTCAGAGAATACTTATAAATGTAGTCATCAATGATATCCAGAATATCGTCCACTTCATAGTCATAGTGCAGTTTGCGCACCATATATTCCACCAGAAGTTCGGTGTTCAAATTTCCGGACACTTTACCCATGCCGCTCAGGGTGGCGTCGATAATGACCTGGCGCGTTCCCCGGCTGAGCTTTATGATCTCCTGGGCGAAGGCGAAGGACAGCTGATAATTGTTGTGGGAATGGAAATTGATGCAGATATCCCGATGCATGTTGTTGTCGATCAGACCGTAAAGACGGTCCACATCGTCCATATACATGGCACCGTAGGTATCTACAATGCCGAAGCTGTAGGGGTGGACTTCATTAATCATGTCCACAATTTCCAGCATTTCCCGGTCCGAATAGTTCAACGAGTTTACGCCCTGGACAAAAACTTTATAGCCCTTCTCCTTAATGGCATAAATGCAGCGCTTCACATCTTCTTTATCCTGCATGTAATGCTTCTTGGTAAAGCCAAAACGAATGGCGTCGATGGATGTTCCGTCATAGGGTTTCAGGTTGTCCAGGTCTACCATTCCATAGTCCACAAAAGCGGTGTATATCACATTCTTCTTGGACTTGTCCACAAAGGGCTTCATCTGGTCCACATCGGTAAAAAAGGTGGTCCCCCCTTTGTATTCCCGCTTGCGGCCATCCCGCAGGAAACCTACCTCTACGATATCAATTTTCGCGTCCGCCAATCTGTTGGAAATCGCTTTAATTTCACTGTCGGGAAACGCGCAATCAATCACCCGGCCGCCGTCCCGCAGGGTGCAGTCCAATATTCTGACGTTTTTCATAACATTCTCCTGTTCAAGCGTTCTTCAGGCTCTCTTTGTACATTGCCACTGCCTTTGCAAACTCAAAGTCATCTGAGGTATCAATATCCACACCCTCAAATTGATCGATCTCATAGATGTAGGGCTTGTTTCCGATCCGCTGACCCAGCTCCGTAAACACTTCCTTGCGGAAGATAAAGAAAGAACCCGTCTCAATATAAATGGGCTCCAGATCCTGGGTGCGCACAATGTTCTTCATGTCATAATTAAAGGGTTTGCCGTTCATCCACATGTATGCTTGATGGGCGGTGGCGGAAAATGCGGAGTCATACTCTCCGGAAATCACCTTTTCCAGGGCGTTCTTGATGGATTCCGGCCGGGTAAAGGGCTGGGTCACATGGGTCAGAACATAAATGTCCGCATCCACATCATGAACAAACCGGTCGATGATCTCCAGTCCCTTGACCTGAAAACCGTCCAGGTAGGGATCCCGTTTCAGGAAGGTCAGGCCTTCAGGCATATACTGCTTGATGGATTCATTGCTGCAGTAAACATACTTTTCATCAATGTTATCCACTGCGCAGAGGGTTTCAAAAATGTACTCGCAGGTGGGTCTGCCGTTCAGAGGCAGCAGATTTTTTCCGGGTAAGCGCTGATTGTTCAATTTAATGGGAATAAATGCAGCTACTTTCATAAATTATCCTCCTGTGCATTGTGTTCATACTCTTTTTTGGCAAAGGTCCTAATCCAATCCATATCCTGATCCCACCATTTGCTTGATGCGATCCTTTCCTGTGTCTGTTGGTCAAATCGCATGGCAATACATTTTGCGGGGACTCCCCCCCATATGGAAAACGGGGGAACATCCTTGGTTATCACCGCGCCTGCGGCAATGACAGCGCCATCACCCACGCAACACCCCTGCAGGATCACTGCGTTGCTTCCGATCCATACATCATTTCCGATCTTAACCGGTTCGGAAATATCGTCGGCAGGCCAGGTTAAGTACGCGCTTATTTGCGTATCCCTGTAAATAGTCGGTGAGGTAGAAAGAAAGTGCGCCGGATGCTCCGGACAGCCAATCTGCACAGCATACCCAATGCTGCAATATTTACCGATTTGCGTACCGTCAAAGAGAATCGTTCCCGGGGAACAATAGGAGCAATCTCCGATCTGCACATTCTTACGAATGTCTGTATTTTTGGCTAAATATACATTTTTTCCGATCCGCGCAGAATCATGGATGGCCTCGGTAGCGATACGGCAATCGCTGCCAAACCGCTTTTGTATCGACCTTTTTCTCCATAATTTACGCAGGAACATGGGGATAAAATCAGACAGCACAGTAACCACTCCCTCCCTAATATCCAAGTCACTCCCCTGGGGCATTAAGCGTTACCGCTTATCGCGGCCTTTTCGCAAGCCCCCCAGCAGGGCAAAAAATGTGGTGTTTTTCAGCAAAATATTCAGGATCACAAAAGCGATCGCTGACAGAATCACAGAGAAGCCGATGTAACCTATGCCGTATTGAGGAAACAGCCTGCCTGCCAGCAAGGTGATCGGCACAATGGGCGCAGAAGCTGCCAGCGTCTTTCCCATATTCAGGGCAATGGCTTTTCCCTGGAAGCAGGACAGCTGATCCTTCATGCCGATGAGCAAAACGGCACACACCATCGCCTCTGCCAACAAAGTGGTCAAGGCTGCGCCTACCGCCTTCCAGGCTGGGATCGCAAATAGGTTGCAAAGGATGTTGACTGCGGCACTGATGGCCGTAGCCACCAAATTCCACTTCTCCCGCTTCATGGGCAGGTTCACACAATAGGCCAGGGCGCCGCCGGATACCGCAAACAAGACGGTGACGGACAAGATCTGCAGCGGCAGCACCGCTTCCAGATATTCCGCGCCAAACAGCAGCAATGTGACACCTTTTGCCACTGCTATCATCCCCACCGTAAGTGGGACGGAAACCATAATGATGTTGTTAATTACGCTGTTCAAAAGCGTCCGATAATTCTCCCGGCGCTGATGCGCAAGGTACTCGGTCAGCCTGGTAACCGTTACACTGTAAACCGCCGCCACCAGCTGTTTGATTACCGAGTAGATAGTGACCGCCAGAGAATAAATGCCCACATGATGGTCGCCGGCGATCCAGCCAAGCATCACCTTGTCGGAATTCAGATAGATATTCACCGCCAAGGAATTGCTGAACAGGATCAGTATGGGTTTAGCATGTCTGGACAGGTGGAGCTTGTAAGTAAGGCGGGGTCTGCAATATTTCCGGACATAAAACCAGTTAGTCACCGCAATCAGCAGATTTCCGCCAACCTGGATGCCGGCATACGTGTAATAATCTCCCGGTTCCTTCACCAGCAAGAACATCAGAATAATGGAAAAAATCTGATAAGCAAGGCTTCGGAGGGTGATATAGAGGAAATCCTCATAGATCACATTGATCCAGTCTACCCCCAGGGTGGTAGCAAAAATGGAGATGCTCTGGATCAGCAGCAACAACGCATAACCACGGAGCTTAGCGCTGCACAGCAGCAGAATTCCCATCGTCATATAGGCCAGCAGCGTGGTCAGCAAATTGATGGTAAAGATCTCGCTGGTGAATTGCTGCATTTTCTTTTTGTCACTTCGGTATATGCCACATTCCCGAATTGCATAGGACGAAATACCCAAGGTAGCGATTAGGGAAATATAGCCGATCACGGATTGTCCGAAGTTAACTCTTCCGTAATTCTCTGTCTGTAGGATTCTTGTGATGTACGGATAGGTGATCAGTGGGAAGATCACCGACATCAGCGTCCGCAAGACATTGAGAATCATGTTGTGTTGGACAGCTTTTGCGTTGTTCATCATTTCTCCCCACGGAAATTCTCAAGCGCCCACTGGAACTGCTCTATGTACTTGGCTGCTCCATAGGTATGGGAATATTCCTGGCACACCATCGCTCTGGATGCCTGTGCCACAGACAGTCGTTTTTCCGGATCCTCGCTCAGCTGGAGCACAGCTTGGGCGATGGCCTCCGGGTCTTGCTCCGGGACCAGCTTTCCGGTCACATCCTCGGTGATCATCTGCTTCAGACCGCCGATGCTGCTGGCAACCGTGGGAATCTGGAAGGACATTGCCTCCAGAGCCGATATAGAGGTTGCTTCCTGCAGACCGTTCAGCGTTATGGAGGGGACCAAAACATAATCTGAAATAGCGTAGAGCTCTTTAGTCTGTTCCGCATTGGTGCTTCCTAACAGATGCACCTTCTGCTCCAGACCCAAATTCCGGATTTCATTTTCGATAGCCTCCCGGCAGTCACCGTCACCGCCAACCAGGAGCAGAAAGTGATCCGGCAAATACTGCAGACTTCTGACGCCGAAGATCACACCATTCTTCTCACACAGGCGGCGGATACAAGTGATGACCATCTTTCCTTCCGGGACCTGATACTTTTCACGAAGATGGGCAATGCGGGCCTGGTCCGTTTCCGGCGCATACTCCGCTGTATCCACAAAGTTGCTTATGGAAACGATCCGCAAGTCCGGATGACCATTCTTGGCCGCAACCTCTGTGCAGTCCTCCTGGATACGGTTGTCCACCGCAATCAGAGTCTGGATCACATTCAAGGACTGAACATGCTCCTCTTTCTCCCGTTCAAAATACGCTGCGTTAAGCTGGTATTTCCCCTCGCCCACAACGCCCATGCTCCTGCCAAAGTAAGAATGCATGGTCAGGGTTACCGGGATCTTCCCCTCTGTGACCCTGTGGGCCACCAACGCAGCCACGGGGTCCTCCGCAGCAATCACATCAAAGGTCTTCCCCTGGATCCACTTGTCCAGAGCCTTTTCAAACCGGTCGTAAACAAAGTGGTTATTGTCCCAAATAAATTTACGATAATTCCGCCGGCGCCTAGGTAGGCCCAGCACCTTTTTCGCCGCAATCAAAAGCCCGTCCACGGAGGTCAGGTCAGTATAAGAAAATACGGAGCAGGTATGTCCCAATTCCTGGACTCCCTTCATGATCGCGGCTATATGGCTGGATTTGCCACCCACATGGGGATAATAGCCCGTAGATAGAAACAGAATGTTCATTTCATTACCTCGTCCAGATTTACTCTCGGAAATACTTCCAATGCGCCGCCACGGGTCGCGTTATAAATGTGAATACCCTTGCGCTCAGTATGCTTTTTGGCGCATTCGAAGGCGATCCGCTGGTATTCTGCCTGCCTTTGCGCATTGGGGTCCACGATACCGTGGGACACAAAATACTGCTTCTCGGGCTCCTTTGCATAACTGTTATCGCAGCCCAGCAGATAGATCTCCTTGAATCCCATATAGCAGGCGATCTGTATTAGCGAATATGTGATGGAGTAGCCGTCATACACACAGGCTGAGATGTCGTCGGAAAACTTAAACTTCGGGTTTTTGCAATTATATTGGTGACCATACAGGTTCAGGGGAAAGATCTTCGCGTTGTCCAGCTTTTTCACTTTCTCCCCTTTTATCACTCTGGATTCTACAATATCCGAGATAAAAACATCCTGAATTCCGGAGCTGTCTATGTAGCTATGCATCTTTTGGAACACCTTAATATCCTGCACACCGTAAAAAGTAGGACGCCAGGTTGTATCCCCAAAGATCTTGAGGATGGAGTTCATGCCGAAGGCATATTCTCCCTCGATCAACTTCAGGTCTTCGAAGGTCAGACTCGGCCCTGTACAAACCACAAAACATCTTTTTCCTTTGTACCGGTCCTTGTACTGCGCAAGGGAACTGTATTTTTTCGAACCAAAGCACTTTCTGCAAAGGGCCTGCAACTCATACAGCTGTTTTCTGATACAAATGTAGAAAAAACTGTTGATCTGATAGCCGATTTTCCGGACCGGCTCTATGCTGCGCAAAAAATCACAAACTTTTTTGAACATAACCCGTTTTCATCTCCCTGTTTTCCAATGCTCCTACCTCTTCTTCGTTTTCTCTTGTGTAGAAGGGCATCAGGAAAAATAGCAAAAATAGGATGTCATAGTTAAAAATATTATTGAAAATGCTGTTAAAGATCAACACGACGAAGATCAGGGATATATTTCTCTTTTTGAAAAGCGCATGACAGCCCTTCAGCCAATAGCGCTTTGTCTGTTTCAATACTATGGTCAGCAGGCCTAATCCAAGGCAGCCATATCTTGCAATGATGTCAAATATACCGCTGTGGTTACCTGCGCCATTGAGTTTAATGATATCAACCGCTGAATTGGCGATCACCGAATGGTAGCCGGCACCAAAAAACACCGTGGCAATGTTCCGGAACCACGTCTTTAGATCCTCCGCCAAATAATACAGACGGACTAGATAATCCTCGTCATTTCCCTCCAGATTGCCTGTTAACACATTGCCGAAAACATCAAACCGCTTCGCAACTTTTTCACCGGATACATCTCTGATCACGTCCACAAGCATTTTGTTCACCGGCGTGGCAAAAATAATTATAAACACAAACGCGGTAATCATCAGAGAGATGATTCTGGCTTTCGGATGCAAGATCCTGTTTTCTAGCACCATGATGATGATAAAAACAAAGCTCAGGAAAACCGTGCCGGATCCACCGTGGACCACAACAAAACCGGCCGTTACCAGAAACAGTGCCCAGGTCTGCAGCTTGCTGCGGAAGGGTCTTTCTTTGTTCCCACAATTTACCAGAAACATTCCCGCTGCAAAAATTGCGATACAGTAAACCCAGCTTGTCAGTCCTACATTAGACTTGCCCCATCTGCTCTCAAAATAGGGCGTTCCCTTCATGGTAGGGTAGATATCCGGGTAGATCGTATGGATCCGGTAGTTGTCAAATAGATTAACCAGCAGGGTAAGCGTCAACACCACCAGCACCACTTTGCGTGAATTTTTGGATAAGCATTCCCAGCTGTACACCCCTGCCCATATGGATGTGAGCATCATGAACCGAATCGCATAGTTGCCCAGGGGTGCAGTTGATATGCCCAATAATCTGTAGGCCAAGCTGGCAAAAATCAGGAGCGAAACAGAAAAAACCAAAGTGTTCCGGTTAACATTTTGCAGATAATCCCCGATTGATACAAGGAAGAATGCGCCTGCCACCAGCACCGGCAAAATAAGATAGTATGCCGTTATATATGGCGTAAAAATGCAAATTATATACAGGCACAGCAAAAATGTTGCGATTGGGTGCGCGCTCCTGCTGATCTTAATAACCATCTGATATCAATACCTTCTATAGATAAAATTCTTGCGGCTCTTTGCTTACATCGTCATGTAAATTTTCTTTTGTTCCAGGGCAGCAGTCTCAATATCATAGCCCGACTGCCGGATCCTCTCGGAATTATCCGCATGCAGTCTCTCTTTAACATTCATAAGCGCCTCAGCCCAAAACACCGCGCTTGCAGACAGGGGCAGATATGTTAACATATTCCCTGCGTTGGCAGCTTTGGGGACAACGCCTTCACTGGCATATCCGTAAAGGCCGTTAGCCTGCGCTTCCACATACACGATTCCTAGCCCCTCAAATCTGGAGGGGAGGAGAAAAACATCCATGACATTCAACAGATCGGAAACATCATCCCGGACGCCCAGGAAAATAACACAGCCTTCTAATCCCAGGCGGCAAACCTGTGCCCGGATCTGCTGCTCCAATTCCCCTTGTCCAACCAGCAGCAAAACCGCCGCCGGATTCCGTTTTCTGAATTCCTGAAAAATCTCTATGAGAAATTTGTGGTTTTTCTGATAGGACAGTCTTGCCACCGTTCCGATCACATACTTTCCCTGCAGGGAAAGCTCTGCGCGCAGTTGCTGCCGCTTTTCTTCTGAGAACACAAACTTTGCGGTATCGATGGCATTCATCATGATCCGCACATGCCCCTTTTGGTAGGCCCGTTCTCCCCACATCCAAACCGCTGCGTCTTCGCCACAGGCATAGAGCTTTGTGGACAGCAATTTTGTGATAGGAACCAATGTCTTCCGGGCCAATGTTTCCAGCCTGCTTTCCGGGATATAAGCAATATGGGAATGGGCAATTCTCTTCTTTACCCCGTGCAACCACGCCAAAAGCAGGCAATCAACATTCCGATAGTTGCCGTGAGTATGGATGATGTCATAGTTGCCTTCCCGAATGATCCTGTTAAGCTGTTTTAAGTGGGAAACTACATTTTTCCCTACCGGGTCCACGTGATACACTTGGCATCCCATAGCTTTTAACGGCGCTTCGAGAATCCCTTCTTCTGTTCTCATGGACATGGTTACGAAATCAAATTGGATATCCGGGATCATACGGCTGCAGTAGTCGTACATCAGTCGATCCACGCCGCCCCCATCCAGGTCAGAAACCACTTCCAGTATTCTTATTTTCTTTCCCATACGCAGTTTTTCACCGCCTCATAAAGACTTTCAATACGGTTTGGAACAACCATTCCGCCATTTGCCTTTGTAACTTCCTCGCAGGCCGTTCCTTCGTATACCATTACCGGCGTTCCGCAAGACAACGCCTCTAACGTGGTCAGCCCGAACGTTTCTTCTTTGCTGGTATTTACATAAACATCCGCGGCAGTATAGATTTGGGCCAGTTCCCGCTGGCTTTCCGTGCGGGGTAATCCAATCAGGGTTTGGGGGGCTCTTGAGAGCTGTTCTTCCGTTAAGCCTACCAGAACTACCGCAAAGGAGTCATCCAACATACAAGACAGCTTGATAAAATCATCGTAGCCCTTCTTCTCGTTCCATAGGCTGGCAACACCCAAAATCATGCGTTTGCCTTCTATCCCCAGCTTTTTTTTGACATTATTTTCCGTTGGTTTGAAAATTTCTTTATTAACGGTGTTGGGGCAGACCTCTATTTCATAGTCCTTCAGAAAGCTCTTCCGGACCAAATTTGCAAGCCATTCAGAGGGTACCAGCAGCTTCATATTGGGCACGTTGCAGAAGAGCTGTTTCTTTATGTCAAAATTTCTCCCAGCATTATTCATCAGCAGGCTCGCCGGGTATTCGCCTTTCTGCTTGCACGCCTCACACCGGGTTGTCCATTTGTTGCATCCGGCAAAGGAAAAATGGCAGCAATGTCCGGTAAAGGCCCAACAGTCATGCAAAGTCCATCTCACCTGCATCCGGGGCCTGCTTTTGATCCATTCAAACAACAGCCCAATGTGGATATAATAACCGTGGAGATTGTGTAGCCACAGCACATCCGGGTCGTAAGACTCTGCCCACTGCAAGAACCGCTTTGTTGCCTTCTTCGATCCAAGACCATGGGAATCCAACAGTCTGGTTTGCAAAACATGTGCCAGCAGTTCTGACTTCGTACCGATGCGCACCGCATACGGATCACATCGCTTGTCAGCATTGTCCTTGCGCCCGTACGCAATCTTCACCTCGTACCCTTGCTCCATCAGCTTCTGCGCGGTTTCCACGCATATCCGGCCGGTACTTCCCGTACCGCACACCGAATTGATCAGCAGATATCTCACAGGTATACTCCTTTCTTACTTCTTTTCCTGCGACATGTCTTGCATCAGCTCCAGGTACCGTTCTGTGCAAGCCTCCCTGGCTGCATGCTGGTAGACATATTCTCTCGCGTCCGTACGTCGGGGAGGCATATTTTTTTGCGCTCTGATGGCAGCCGCCAGCACCTGGGGGTTCTCTGGCTCCACGCATAGCCCGGCATTAGCCCTGGCTATGCACTCTGCCAAATCGCTGTCTGTATCAAAAGCAGCAATGATGGGTGTGGCGCAGGCCATGATTGACCATGTTTTGCTGGGCATACCGCTGGTCCCGACGCCCTTTTTGGAGGTTATCAGACACACATCGCCCAGACTGTACACCTCAGATATGCGATCCTGAGGAAGTAATTCGTTTATGATCACATTGGGTAGGCCCACAGCCTTTTGTTTGGCGCTTTCAAACTCCACTCCGCCGCCGAAAATAACGAATTGGACATCTCGAAGCAATTTGGCTGCCTCCAGTACCACATCTGCTCCTTGCGCTGCGCCAAAGTTACCGGCGTATACTACAGTAAATACATCCCGGCGGATCCTCAGCTCTTCAAACAGCCGGTTTTCCTCCTTGGGAACGGGCTTAACCGCGTCGAGATCGATCCAGTTGGAAATCACCGCAACCTTTTCTTCCGGTACGCCCTTCTGCAGGATGTTATCTTTCATGCTCCGGCTCACCGCCACGATGGCGTCTGCGCTTTTATACGTGCGATCCTCTATGGCCCGGCCGATCTTCCAGATAAGCGACCCCTTCTTTGCCAGTCTTGTGGTTATCAGAGAATCCGGAAAGACATCCTGCAGGCTGTATACAAATCGGCAGCCCAACTTCCGACTGAGTTTCCCTGCCAGAAAGCCTTGGGTCGGTGGGGTGCTAACAGCGAATACCACATCTGCGTTTTTCACGCTTCTGCCCAGCTGATACTGCCGTATATTACACCAGAAATACCGCAGCGCCCGTATGACAGGATTCCTGCCTTCCTGGGGTGCCCAGAAACGCCTGACCTGAAGCTGCCCATCGTACAAGGACTCCTGCTTCGTGGACGCATACCTTTGCGCTATTTCTTTGGATATTCCTCGGGTGGGTGTGGGACAAATCACCTCAATCACATGACCCGCCTTCAGCAAAGCCTGTATCAAGTCGTTTTCCAAATGTGTAAATGCAATTTTTTCCGGATAAAAATACGCGTCCAAAAACAAAGCCTTCATTTTCTATCCCCGATAGCGATATTCGTTCATTTTTCTTCCTTCGTGGGTCCTATAGGACCGAACCAAAGAAAACCCGTTTTTCACATAGAAAGCGTTTGCACCGTCATTGTCAACAGCGTCAGTCTCCAACGTGATGTAGGAATATTTATCAAAATCCACACGGGCCTTCAGCGCCTCTATTAGCTGCGAGCCTACGCCCTGTCCTTTCCATTGGGGCATCGTCCCTATGGACGCCAGTTCCACATAGGATTCCTGCCGTCGGCTCTCCCCGGGCTTTAGAAATGCGCGGATCAGCCGCATAAACACTTTGGGCTTCCGGAGAAATGCACCCAATGCGTACCACATAAAGGGTACCAGCCTGCGGGCAATCATGTGCTTATACAGGCCGGCCAAATCTGCAGAATACGCCAGAAAGCCGACCAATTTCTCCTGTTCATTAAACCCTGCAAGGATTCCTGAAGCTTCATGCGCGCAGTAGGAACTGTACATTTGCCGAAGAAAGCCCTTGCCCATAAACGTCAGGAAGAAGCCTTGGAACGTTTCCAAATGGATCTGCACAACCGCCTCAACCATTTTTCTTTCTTCTGTGGATACCGTTCTGATCCGGACGCTTTGTCCTTTACTTACCTGCAACTGTTTTTTCCTCCTGATGATACACCTTGCCTAAAACCGCGAAAACCGTCATAAACATAATTTTGAGATCCTGGAAAAATCCGAATTTTTTCAATGCCATGATATTGTATTCCATTTTTTCCGGCAGGACCTTTTGAATATAAACGCCATCGGGGTCATCTTCATCGGTGAGCAGCTTGTCCTCATCCTTATAGAAGATGCTGGCCAGACTGGTCACACCTGCAGGCAACAGAAGCGTTGCCATCATTTCCGGTGTATAGGCCGCCACATACTTGGGTACCTCTGGCCGCGTTCCCACAAATGTCATCGTGCCTCGCAGAATATCGATCAACTGGCAGATTTCGTCTAGCCGACATTTGCGAATGATCTTTCCTACGCGGGTGATTCGGCTGTCATTACCCACGGTTACCTGCGTGCCGATCTTGTCGGCATTGCTGACCATGGAACGGAACTTGAAAATGCGAAACTGCTTTCCGTACTGGGTGATGCGCACCTGCCGATAGAATACCGGCCCAGGAGAATCCAACTTGATTGCGATTGCCAGGACCAGAAATACCGGGGATAGGAGTAGCAGCATGACAGTTGACACCAAAACATCAAATAATCGTTTCAGCAGCAGACTTCCCTGCTTCTTTTTCAGCACATCATAATAAGCTCTGACTGCGTCTGTCCGAAGTTCAACGGGGAGACGGTCCCATTTGCGTAGCATCATTAGATATATTCCTTTACGATTCTGACATAGTTCTCTGCTATATATGCCACCTGCACATCGGTCAGGCAGGTGTGCAACGGCAGTGTAATCTCATTTGCAAACTGAGCATAGGCATTTGGGTAGTCCTTGATGTCGAAGCCCAGCTGCTTATACGCTGTGTGCATGGGCAGCGGCTTATAGTGGACATTGCAAGCAACGCCGGCTTCTGCCATCTTGATAATGATCTCATTACGCTGCTCGTAGGTGATTCCCGGGATTCGGGTCAGATACAGATGACCGGAGGATTGATATGTATCCGTATAATGCTCCAGCACCGCTACCCCTAAAGGCTTTAGGGCGGCATCATACTTGCCGATGATCTCGCGTCTGCGCTCCAACATACCAGGATAGCGCTCCAACTGCTTCAAGCCCATGGCTGCGGCAACATCAGTCATATTACACTTGTACCAAGTGCCGACGATGTCGTATTCCCAAGCGCCCAGTTTTGTCTTAGCAAGTGCGTCTTTGGACTGGCCGTGCAGACTCAATAGTTGCAGTTGCTTATAGATGGACTCATCATCAATGCCAGAGATCGTTCTCCATGTCAGGGCACCGCCCTCTGCAGTAGTTAGGTTCTTCACTGCATGGAAGGAAAAGGAGGAAAAGTCAGCAACAGCGCCGATCATTTTATTCCCTAACTTAGCACCGAAAGCATGGGCGGTATCCGCCATGATGGCAACTCTCCCTAATGCGGACTGAATCTCATTTGTCGGTTTAAACAGATGTTTTGTGCCTTCCGCAATTTCAAACAGTCTGTCATAGTTGCAGGGGATACCTGCCAGATCCACAGGAATGATGGCTTTGGTTTTCTCGTTGATAGCAGTTTCTACCGCTGTATAGTCCATTTCAAGGCTATCCGGCTGAGAATCTACCAGTACCAGCTTAGCACCTACATGGCATACCACGGATGCAGAGGCCGTATATGTATAGGCCGGCACAATAATCTCATCCCCAGGACCTATCCCTAACACACGTAGTGCCAGCTCTGCACAAGCTGTCTGTGAATTGAGGCAGACACATTTATTCGTGCCCACGCGCTGGGCAATCCTTTTCTCTAGTTCTTTGACCCGTGGACCCGTAGTGATCCAACCAGAACGAAGTGCTTGTACAACCTCTTGTATCTCGCCCTCCGAGATATCCGGAGGAGAAAACGGAATGTTTTGCTTATCGACAATGCAGTTTGTCATTTTATTTCCTCCTCAAATTAAAAGAAACTTATATCTGAAACATTGTCTTCCTCTACCCATTCTGTGCTGTTAATCAAATTGTTTTCCCTTACAGATAACACAATCTGATTTTCTTGAGCACAGACACTATCAATAAAACATGGCCTGTCGAATATTTCGCCTGCTAATGCGGTACCACTTTTAAAAAAACGATCTGGAGCATTGCTATCTTGGAACCTTAAAATGATGGAAGAGATGAATTGCCCCACAATGGGATTCAATTTGTAAGTCATACGAAAAACTCCTTTTTGCCCTATGCGATTTCCAATCGGTCTTCTTTTGGTGCTATTCCCACAGTGCTTAGACAATGAATCTGCTCGGGTGTCAGGACTTTTGCAGTTTTTGATCGGCCGGTAGGTTTTCCGTTGAGGCGCGCCTTTTGCTCAGATAGCCAGCGGCGCAGCCATACGCCCTCCACCACATAATCCGTAGGCATATTGGTATGACCGTGAGTCTCGTAGTACTGCTGCACAAGACGAAACTTGGCGTTCCATGGATCTTCCGGCTGCCATACCATCCCCAGCATATCCAGTTTTTTCTTTCTGGACTCACTAAGCGTGGTTTTATATACCTCTCGCTGACTACGGATCCAGCGACCCAGGCGAATGCCGTTTTCAGTCACATAAGAAGACGGTACATTCAAGTCTCCGTGTTTTTGCCGGTACTTACAGGCCTCCGCATAGGCGATATCCCAGGTGGCGTTGTGTTTACCGACCCAGTTCATGCCCAAGGCATCCAGTCGTGCCGTTTGTTCCGCAGTCAATTCCGCCCGGCGGTTTTGACCCTTCTTGCAAGAGCGGACAGAATTTAGCCACGCGCCCAACCGAATGCCGTCTTCATCCACATAATCTGCCGGAACATTCAAATGCCCATGGACACGGTGATAGCGCACGGCGGCACTATAATTCTGCTCCCACAAATAATCCGGAACATCCCACACCATACCGATATTGTCTAGTGCAGCAATACGTTCTGGGGTCAAGTAAGCACTTTGAATGCCGCTTTTGCGGTAAAAACGCAGTTGTGCGATCCATCGGCCTAGGGCGATGCCGTTGGTGCGTTTATCTGTTATACTCACCAGCAGGTGACCATGTGTTTCGTAGAATCGTTTGGCTTCTGCGAAGTTTCGTTCCCAACTTAGATCTCGAACACTCTCCCACCGCATACCGATAGCGTCCAAGAGTTCAATTTGGGGCTGGGTCAGCGTGCCGGCAATTTTTTTGTTATAAACCTGTCGCTGTGTATGCAACCAAGCGCCCAGGGAATATCCTTCCGGTGTTACATATCGCTTGGGCACATCCAGATTGCCGTTTTCCTTGGCATAGCTTTCTGCATAGTGATACATTAGGCTCCAGGAGGCAGTCAGGGAATCGTTCAGCTTTTCAAACAGCTCCATGCAGTCACGCACTTCGTCAATGATTCGAAAGTGCTCGTTGACGATTTGTCCATCCTGTCCAAGGGAACGGTAATAGGTGGTTGCGATCTGCATTTCCTCTTCAATGGCACCGATACTGTAAAGATTCTCGATATTCAAGACGATGTCGAAAATTACTGCATTTTTCTTTTTTCCGGCGGCCAGTGCCCGGCCGATCTGTTGCTTGTAAATAATGGGAGAAACCGTGGGACGCAGCAGAATTACACCATCTACATCGTCCACATGGATGCCTTCATTCAGCATATCGATGCAGTAGAGTAACTTCAGATGATCACTGCCGTCTGCCTTAAATGCTGCAAAAGCCTTATCGCTTTCGGGATCGTCGGAATAGGCACAATAGATATGCGGTGCATCATCCACACCGGAAAACCACTGGGGAGCCATTGCAATCATGTCCTGCATATGGTCAAAGTTCGCACAGAATACGATGTATTTACCAGCGCGATTCTCTATGTGCTTTTGGAAGATGGTCTCCATGCCGTCTGCTTTTTCCAGTACACGGCGTAAGGCTTCCAGGTGCTGCTCACCCTCATCTCTAACTGCTTTGCTTCTTGCGGAGCGGACACGCTTTTCGTATTTCTCTAAATCTTTTTGATAAGAGAAAACAGACAGCACATATTTAGGCGGATTCAAAATACCTCGAACGATTGCTTCACCCAAGGTCATTTCAGAGGCAACATTGCCGTCGAACAGCTCATCTGACATGTCCCGCTGATTATCCAAATAGCGAATTGCCGTAGCCGATAACCCCAACGTGGGGGTATTAGGAAACAAGGTCAGCAGGTTCTGTACACCCTGTCCCCAAACTTCCGCGCCGCACCGGTGAAATTCATCCAGAATGATATAGTCTGGCTGGATTGCAGCGATTTCATTCGGCGTCATGTTCATAAGCCGGGCGTAAGTGAAGAAACTGATATTCTCTAAATCGCTGCCACCAGCTTTACGCAGATTTTCCAACTGCGTTTTGAAAATATAGCTGGAGGGGGAAAGCCAGCAAATCGTCTTTTCTGGATGATCCTCGCACAGTTTAAAGGCAATAAAGGATTTTCCGGTTCCGGTAGGGTGAATCACGGCAGCTTTTCCGGTGGTCTGCAGCATCTGCAAGGCTGCGGTATATGCATCCTGATTGTGCTTAAATAGCGCGATTGCCACAAAACCACCTCCCCAAAACTGTTGCTTTATCACATAATTCTCATTATGTGGTAGGGCTAGCAATGAATAGCTACTTTTCTACTTTTAAATTATACTCTATACACCAATAAAAATCAAGTAGCACCCTTGTTTTAGGGAAAACTCGCGGAAAAAGCATACATATTTAACACATTTGAACATGACAAACGCACCCTCAGTGCAGCTTTTTTGCAAAACACATTGAGGGTGTGCCTTTGTGCGCCCAAAAGTACCGCTCCACAGATGCTCAACAGCTTCTGTGGATTTCTTTTTACCACATAATGAGAATTATGTGGTCTTTCTTATTATCTAGACTACAAGACCAAGTCGTTCGATCTTACGGCGGTGTTCGGTGCCGGTGGTCATAATATAAATACGGGTCGTATTGATAGAACTGTGACCCAGGATGTCGGCAAGTTTGGCGATATCCTTTTCAATGCCGTAAAAAGTTCGAGCAAAAAGCTTGCGCAGATTATGCGGGAAAACCTTAGAAGGTTTCACACCGGCGACTTCGCACAGTTTCTTCATTGTAGACCAGATATTGCTTCGGTTCAGCGATTTACCTGTCCGTGTAATGAAGATTGCACCGGAGATAATATTGTGCCTCTTGGCATAATTCAACAAAGCATTCTTCAGTTTTCCCGGAACGAGAATCGTCCGGGTTTTGTTTTTACAGTCCACAGTTACTTCACCTTGCTGGATCGCCTCTACAGTAAAATACTGCAACTCCGACACTCGGATGCCTGTTCCGCAAATGGTCTGGATCACCAAATTTAACTGCTCATTTTTCTTGGATGCAGCTAATAGCTGAAGATACTCCGTTTTGGTCAGTTCCTTTTCTTCTGTACAGTAAGTTTGACGTTGTGTTCGGATGTTCTTTACCTTGCAGGCAGATAGCTCTAGAAAATCTAACAAACTGTTCACACTGGCAAGCATAGAGTTGATGGATCGAACAGCATAACCGTTTTCTAACAGGTGCTTCTTCCATGCAATCACCAGCTCCTTTGTGATGTCATTAGCATCTGCGTACCTACAGAACGCCTGTACGTCTCGCAGATACTTCTCCTGTGTTGCCGTGCTCTTCTCCTCACAGCATAGATATTTTGCAAACTCCTTGATTCGTTTCGTTGACAGTTTCATAATGCTTCCTCCTTGATTGGTTACCTATATTGTACCCAAAATCAAGTAAGCTACGGATAAACGCAAAAACCCGCATGCCTGCTCTTACACAAGCATGCGGATCAAACTTTATTGGTAACACCTCCCGGTTGTGGAAAATGTTAGCATATACGGTATTTTTGTTCAACTGTCAAGTTTAATGAAATACTGCATCCATCTTTGGATCACCATTGTTTCTTCTCACGAAAAAACTTGGTTTTTCTTGGTTCTTCTAGGTTGTCTGCAGGAAAAGTTTTGTGCTATGCTCCTTATATCAAGCTTTCTAGAGGTGAGCGCATGTTGAAACTTCTTATTGCCGTAAAGTCAGAAATACTTACAGATTTGCTCGCATCTTCCTTGTCTATGTATGACGTACATACCTGTAATGCCGGAACAGACGCACTTGTAATGCTGGAAACATACTGTCCCGATGTGCTGATTCTAGATCTGACGCTTCCTGTTATGGATGGGGTAACCGTTTTGCGAAAGTCTTGTTACACGCCGCAAGTGATTCTGGCGCTTACAAATATAGCAACCCACCCTGTGCTGCAAGCAGCCGCTGATGCAGGTGTGCAGGATATGATTCTCATTCCTTGCACCATCAAGCACATCCTGGAACACCTGAATGCCCTGATAGAGAAAACCCCCTCTGCGGAAAGCTGATCCGTAGAGGGGAACTTTTGTCACATTCTGATAATTTCAGTATATACGTCTCTTATGCCAGTTCCGGTGCTGTTCTTGGCATAAAAGGTGATACGCGCCCTGTAGTAATATCCCGTAGTGGCATAATTGTATGTAACATAATCGATATGTCCTGTTGTATTCTGTGCCACCATCTGTGGGTAATTCTCCATTGTATATGTCCGCATTTTAGTCCAGGATTGCTGGTCTGCAGAACGATAAACAACG
>JAZRUM010000096.1:0-6739 GCA_045652545.1 Faecousia sp.
AATCCCTCTCTATTGTAGACGTGTGGTCGGCAAACCACTTCTGCTCTATTGGGGGATTCTTTTTGATTTCTTTGTTCTCCGCTAAAGCTTTTTTATGCCCCCGGCAGAGCCGGGGGTTAACTTTGGTCAACCAATATAAAATCGGAGCTGTAAAGAACAGCTCCGATTTTTATGTAATTTAAAATCAATCCTGCTTGCGGAAAACGATGTTCCCGGAATCAGCATCCATAGCATCCACAATGGCGATAGATTCCAACCTGTAACCCAGATTGCGCAGTCGGTAACCGCCGTCTTGAAAGCCTTTCTCGATGGCAATGCCTAAGCCCTCCACAGTGGCTCCTGCAGACTCCACAATGGAGATCAGTCCTTGCAATGCGCAGCCGTTGGCAAGGAAATCATCGATAATCAGCACATGGTCGCTGGCAGACAAAAAACGCTTGGAAACGATTACTTGATTGATCTTTTTGTGGGTGAAGGATTCTACCTCTGCTACGTACATATCACCGTCAATATTGATGGATTTGGATTTTTTGGCAAAAACCAGCGGCACACCAAATTCCCGGGCAACCGGGTAAGCAATGGCAATGCCGGAAGCCTCAATGGTCAGCACCTTTGTGATTTTTTTGCCTGCGAACCGACGGCGAAATTCCTTACCAATCTCATCTAACAACGCAATGTCCATCTGATGATTTAAAAAAGAATCCACCTTAAGTACATTTCCCGGTTTTACAATCCCGTCACGGACGATCCTTTGCTCCAAAAAATTCATGGCTGCACCTCCTGCGTTTCTGACTATACTATAGCACATAGGAAACGGAATGTCACCTGTTTGTCGAAAACTTTCGAAAAAAACAGCGGGATGCCTTTGCATCCCGCTGTTGCATTCTGTCAAAAACGAGGTTTTTGACAGAATGACAGAGGTCAATAAAGGTCCAAAGACAAGCAAACCGGACTCGTCGGCGTACATAGGTACGGTAGAGACCGGTTTGCGCAGTAAGACAAAACCCTTGCGTAGCAAGCTCTATGCTATTTTAATTGTTTTGAAGTATATCCTGTTTGCATGAATTATCATAAAAACGAAAAACCCAAACCACCAAATATGGTTTTGACGGTTTGGGCCTTTTGTGACACTCTAAAACACCGGGACGCGTTTGCGTCCCGGTGGCGTATGTAGCGATTAAGCCTTTTTGGGGTTCAACCAGTCGCATGCGCGACGGATGTATTCATAGGTGGGAACAAGAGTAGACAGAATGATCAGAACGGCAATCACCAGATGCACCTGCCACAGCATGCCGGTTTGGAAGATGGGCGCGGTCAGATAGCCGACCACGGCACCGATGCCGGTGCACAGTCCAAAGATAGAAGACATGGGGTTCTTGGATTTGGTGATGCAGAAATAAGCACCAAGCAGAGAGAAGAAGAACACCAAAACGGGCATATTCTTGATGTCGTTGACCATAAACTCATAGCCGGTTTCGGTATCGTTATACTGGGCTTGAAAAAATTCGGTAACACCCTTGCTGCCCTCAAAAGTGGGCATCCAGATGTACTGTTGAATGGAGATTGTCCAATCTTCGCTGGTGTCCAGCAGCTTGCTGGCGTCAGTACCTGCTCTGTACTCAGGAGCCAGGTTTACACACCACTTATAGGTTGTGGAGCAAGCTTTGCAAGTGGGATCGGTTTTGGGAGCAGAAAACAGGTTCTCAGCGGGAGCGCAGCTACCTTCGCAGGTGCAGCCGGGCATTGTCCAGAAAGGCATCAGCTGGAAGATCAGCAGAGCCAGAAGCAGTACGGCGCAAGCAATGTTGCAAATCCGAATCCACATTTTAGAAACTTTCATTTTTCCTCTATCCTTTCACGTAAAAACGGTTGCGGCAGGATTTTCTCACCGAATCCATACCACGCTGACAATAATGATACCACTTTCTTATCTGAAACGCAATACTTTTTCTTCAAATGAAACCAAATTATGTAATATGTACAAAAAACAGTTTCAAAACTGTGCAATCAGCCGAAAACAATGTGGCAAAAAGCATCTACAGCAGCCGGAATTGGTTGCGGTAGATGCATTTTAGTATGATTATTGTATATGCAAACGGCTTCTGGTTAATGCCTTGGAAATGGCAACGGCAAGCAACGGTGCGCACACGATGGCAATACCGGCATTAAAGGCAGTGGGTGTCAGTTTTGCAATTACATTCAGCAGTGCTGCTTCATGGGTCAGACCGGAGATCAGTCGTCCGCTGTAGAAATAGCTTTTTGCCAGATACAGCACAGCATAGCTTAAGGCGCCGGCAATTGAACCCAGCAGCGCCATAAAATAGCCGTTCTTTTCCCCGGCGGACCATGCCTTGCTGCCCTTCCATGCTACCAGTCCTGCAAGAACACCGTAAGCACCTTTCATTAAAAATGTCAACCAGCATTCAGAGATGTACACAGGGTCCAGCATGTCGTAAATGGCAGAGCCCAATCCTGCGGCAGCTCCGCCCAGCCAGGGGCCTAAAAGGATGCCGGACAGGGCGCACATAATATTGCCAAGATGGAATGCAGAAAAACCGGAAATATCCAGCGGTACTTTGATGCGCAGGGCAGAGCCGGCCACGGTCAGTGCTGCCATTAGCGCAGCATAAACCAGCTTTTTGGTGCTAAGGTGTCTGTTCATACTTGTGCCTCCTTGGGTTTTTTGTATAGCATATCATATTCTGACAATAAAAAAAGACCCAAAATAATAAATAAAAATAATGCCAGAATAGATTATCCAACTGTAAGAAACTGTATAAAAGTGGGAAATGTTGGGCATTCTGCAAATAAAGGAGGGCGTTATTATGGAACGACAAAACGAAACAATATTTAATTTGGCAAAATCCTTTGCCGGGGAATCCCAAGCACGCACCCGCTATACGGTCTATGCACAGGTAGCACGGAAAGAGGGGTATGAGTGGATCGCCCAGGTTTTTGAAGAAACAGCCGCCAACGAAGCTGTTCACGCAGAGGAGTTTTTGGAACAACTCCAGAAGCTGGGCGGTGGTTCTGAAAATATCGACCTGCATGCAGGTTATCCGTTCCAGCTGGGAACGACGGCGGAAAATTTGCAGTATGCTGCCCACGGGGAACGGATGGAACACGATGATGCGTACCCTTCCTTTGCGGAAATGGCAAGACGGGAGGGTCACGACGAGGCAGCGCGTCTGTGGATGCAGATCGCCCGGATCGAAGGGGTACACCATAATGTTTTCCGGCAGCTGCATGAACAACTGACAGCAGGTACGCTCACCGAGAAGAAAAAGCCGATTCTATGGCGCTGCCTGAATTGCGGCTACACCTATGAGGGAATCCGCGCCTGCGATCCTTGCCCGGTATGCGGAAAAGAGGCAGGCTGGCAGGAGGGAGCATTGGACAGAAAGCAACTGATTGCAAAAAAATAGAGAAATCGTAACTTATGGTTTACAGAAGCTGCCAATATATGTTATGATATTGCCAAGCAGATAGAAACCGAGGTTACACTATGGACTATATCGTTTTAGATATGGAATGGAATCAGCCCTGGCCGGGCTCTCCGTCGGCACGAAAGGTGCTGCCAGTACAGATCCGGGGTGAGATCATCCAGATCGGTGCAGTGCGGATTACGGAAGAGCAACAGGTGGCTGATGAATTTCAGGTAATGGTCAAGCCTAAATATTACCGGCGCTTAAACCGTCGGGTCAGCAAGCTGACAGGCATCAAAGAATCTCAGTTAAGAGAAGAGGGCGTTTCCATGACTGAGGCTATGGAGCGCTTTCGCAGCTGGTGCGGTGAGGATGTGACCTTCCTCACATGGGGCTTTGATGATATCACCATTTTGCGGGAAAATTTGCAACTCTACGGCATGGAAGAGGGTTGGGTCAACCGCTGGTACAATGCCCAAATGATCTTTAATGCCCAGACCGATGGATCCAGCTCCCAAAAGGCGCTGAAAACCGCTATGGAGATATTTAATATTGAAGCCACACGTCCTGCCCACGATGCTCTGGGTGATGCGTATCATACAGCGCTGATCTGTGCGAAATTGGATCTGAAAAAGGGCACACAGGAGTACGGGGAAGCGTTAAAAAATCATGTAAACGGATTTCACGGCGCAGAGCTGCCCGGTTGCATAGACCGCAAGGTGTTTTACGATTACGCAGATAAGCGCTCAGCGCTGAGCGCCATGTCCGGTGAGGAAAATCTGTGTCCTACCTGCGGACGGCAGATGTTGGGATCCCGATGGTTTGCTCAGCCGGGACACCGATATATGGATCTGGCAACCTGCCCCAAGCACGGAAAGTTCTTGATCCGTGTGCGTTTGTCTGCCCAGCCGGATGGAACGGTTCGTGTTAGCCGGTTGTCCTATGAGGGCACATCTGAGGCAGCGCAAACTTACGCTCGACGGGTAGAAAAGGCAGATCCTCAGGAGCGCCCGACAACGTCCCGTCGCCGCCGTCGCAGTCGCCTGCCGGAGTAAGAAATTAATAAAAAGACGCTGGTTAGTTACCCGGCGTCTTTTTGTTGATTGAGACAAAGAAAAGCCTTGACAGAGCAGGTTGGCGGTGCTATAATAACATCCGCTACGGTGACCAGCCACCTGCGATTTATGGGCCCTTAGCTCAGTTGGTTAGAGCCTCCGGCTCATAACCGGATAGTCCCGGGTTCGAATCCCTGAGGGCCCACCAATAAAAATAAGGCGCAAGCCTTTTTATATATAGGGGTATAGCTCAATTGGTAGAGCGGCGGTCTCCAAAACCGTAGGCTCAGGGTTCAAGTCCTTGTGCCCCTGCCAAGAAACAGTCAGTAAATCTTACGATTACTGACTGTTTTCTTTTGTTTTTCAAACTTTTTGACCAAATTTATTTTGAAAAGGGGAACGCGATAAAGGTTTTTCCCTTATTTTTCCCTTATTTTTCCCTTATAGACCGTTTTCAGCGTTTAACTGCTCGTAAAACTTTTGCATCCGATTTGCGCTATCCTGGCGCATCTTTTGGGTCACGTGGCCGTATACATCCAAGGTGAATTGGGCGGTTGCGTGGCCTAAATTTGCTTGCACTGTTTTAATATCATCACCGGCATACAGGGAGGAAACAGCGAAGCTGTGTCGCAGATCGTGGAAACGGGCATCATCAGAGATCCCAGCTCTTTGGGAAATCTTTTTGAAATGCTTGACCACCGTGCGGCGAACAAGATATTTTCCCAAAGCATCGGTGAACACCAGATTGAATTGGTTATCCCACATCTGTCCTGCCTGCTCCTGTTCTCTCTGTTGCCGCTGCAACTGATTGCGCAGGGCATCCATAACAATGGGCGCAGGAAGAATCGTGCGGTTTTTACCGCTTTTGGGCGTTTCCAAAAAGTAGTTGCCGTCTTTGCACTGCAGCTGCTGCTTGACCGTGATGATACCGGTTTGGAAGTCTACGCACTCCCAAGCCAGACCTAACAATTCGCCTTGGCGCATACCGGTGAACATAGCCACAATGAACAGATTGCAATAATCATCCTGTTCCGCTTCTTTCAGCAGACGGGCGATTTCCTCCGGCTCTAAGGGCTTGATCTCCGGCTTGGTGACCTTTGGCAGCTTGCAGGCATCTGCGGGGTTGCGAGAAAGGTAATCGCAGGCTATTGCTTGCTGTAGGGCGCTGTGAAGAATTCCGTGAAGGTTCTTAACTGTCTTGGGCGACAGCCCCGAAGCAGACAATGAATTGTAAAACCGCTGGATGGTGTGGGTATCCAATGCGTCCAATCTGACCGCACCTAAAGCAGGTTTGAAGTGCTTCTGCACCTGCTTGTTGTAGTTGTGCTTGGTCAGGGGTTTTACACTGTTCAAATACTCGGCAACCCAAATGTCTAGCCATTGAGCGACCGTCATTTTACAGGGCGCTTTGTAGGTGCCTGCATCGAGATCAGCCATAGCAGCTCTCAGCTTTTGGGCAACGACCTTTTTAGCTTTGTCGGTGATGCTGCGTTGGATTTGCTTTCCGGTTCCGGGATCGAAACCGGCGGTATAACGAGCTTCATAATAGATATAGTTCTTTCCGTTGATCGTTCTGGTGATCTTACGGATCGATCCCATACCCGAGGTGGTTCTTTTGCTTTGCGGCATAAATATTACCCCTTTCGTTGCCGCATAGCAGGTACACCTATATTATACCATACGAGCGGGCTTATCGCAACGAGATTAGTGCTTACTCAGGTAGTCAACTACCGCTTCCAGGGGGATACGGTAGTTGCGTCCAACACGGACACTATGTATGGCTCCGGAACGGACCAACGCATACGCGGTGTTATGACTGACCACCAATATCTCAGCCACCTGCCTCACACAGAGGACAGGTGGATATTTATTTTGCAGGTTAGATGATGTCATAGTATCAACCTCCTCTGTCATCGAACCAATAGGCTTGGAACAGGGTGCCGTCGTGGAGCAGGAAACGACCTCGGGCATCCTTGGGGATTTGTTCCGCCGCAGCCGTGCTGTCCAGGATAATTTGTGACAGGATGGTGTCAGCGCGACCGCAGATCCGGCAGTTCACATTGTTCTTGATCTGACCGGAAAGAATGTTGGCATCCGGACGCTGTGTGGCAAGAATCAGGTGGATGCCAAAGGCTCGACCCTGTCTGGCAATCATAGAAAGCTTGCTTTCGATCTTACCAACAATTTCCTTCTGCTCCTTTGTGAGACCGGTTTTGTCCAAGACCTCTGCGATTTCGTCACAGGCGAAGATATACCGTG
>JAZRUM010000097.1:0-6892 GCA_045652545.1 Faecousia sp.
CCTGGTGGAGACCCAGGTCGTAGTCGGTACGGTCTGCGATGCCCCACAGCTCACCCCAGCCGGAGCCGAAGGGGAACTGATACTCGATATCGGTAGTGGCACGGGGGTAGAAGGCAAGCTCGGCAGGATCGTGGTCACGCAGGCGCAGGGAATCTTCCTTGATGCCCAGGCTCAGCAGCCAGTTCTTGCAGAAGTCCTTCCAGTAAGCAAACCACTCCAGGTCGGTGGCGGGCTGGCAGAAGAACTCGCACTCCATCTGCTCGAACTCACGGGTACGGAAGGTGAAGTTGCCGGGGGTGATCTCGTTACGGAAAGCCTTACCAACCTGGCAGACGCCGAAGGGCAGCTTCTTACGGGTGGTACGCTGGATGTTGTCGAAGTTGACGAAGATGCCCTGTGCGGTCTCGGGACGCAGGTAGGCGATGGAGGAGGAGTCCTCGGTAACGCCGATCTTGGTCTGGAACATCAGGTTGAAGTTACGGATGGAGGTGAAGTGATGCTTGCCGCAGTTGGGGCAGACCACGTCTTCATGCTCGGCGATGAAATCGTTCATCTCCGCAGGCTTCATGGCATCCACGTTCACGTCCTTGCCGGACTCGGACTCTTCGATCAGCTTATCGGCGCGGTGACGGGCGCCGCAGCCCTTGCAATCCACCAGGGGATCGGAGAAGGAACCCACGTGACCGGTGGTGACCCAAGTGGTGGGGTTCATGATAATGGCGGCATCCAGACCCACATTGTAGTCGGATTCCTGCACGAACTTCTTCAGCCACGCCTTTTTCACGTTGTTCTTGAACTCCACGCCCAGGGGGCCGTAGTCCCAAGAGTTTGCCAGACCGCCGTAGATCTCGGAGCCTGCGTAAACGTAGCCTCTGTTTTTACAGAGGGTTACGATCATATCCAATGTTTTCTCGCTGTTTTTCATGGTATTTCCTCCATTTTTAAACTTGCTACCTATTATACAGAAATGTACGGGTAAATCAAGAGTTTTCTTCCTCAGGGGTAAGTACATTTTCCGGACCCAAGTCCGCGGCCATCATGGCATAAATGGTTTCCGCCACCTCCACGGTGGTTTTGCCCTGAATGTCCTCCGCCGGAATCACATCCAAAAGGTGTACCTCTACCGTACTTCCCTTGCCCTTCAGCAGCCGGGGCAGTACATGGTTTGTACCCTGCAGGGTGCACACCACAATGGGTACACCCGCCTTTTGGGCGATCTTGAACACACCGGGGCGGAAGTGGGCCAGCTTACGGTAGGGATTGATCCGTCCCTCCGGGAAGATGGCAATGGATACGGTGTCGTTTTTCAGCAAGCTGATGCACCGCAAAATGGTTTTCAGTGCTTCCCGGTCATTTTCCCGGTTAATGGTGGGACACAGCAGTTTGGGCATCACCTTATTCACCAAAAACATATTCTTGGTCTCCTGTTTTCCCACGAATGCCAGCTGGCTTTTGGGAAAACAATAGTAGAAAAATGCCGGGTCGATGTTGTCCAAATGGTTGCTTACCAGCAAAAAACGCCCATCCTTAGGGATTTTTTCCAGTCCCCTGGTACAAACCCTGACAGGCACCACCCTTAAGATCACATTTACGTACTCCATAATCAGCCAGCGAAACCACGGGGTATCCTTTTCCCGAGGTTTGTCCGGATCGATCTTGGCACATATCAGCATCAGAAAGACAAAACCCAGCACTACCAGCAGCAAGAAATTGCCCAGGCATCCTACCGGCAGCAGCCACAAAAATTGAAGCGTATCAAAAGCACCTGTACCGGCACACAGCACAACTGCTGCAAAAAAAGACAGGGCCCACAACATTCCAAACAGCATATTTCTCCTCCCGGTTTATTTTTCTTAACACATTATATTATGAAAACAATCTGGAAACAAGTGTAAATTTTTCAAAAAGACTGGAAATTGTAAATGCATACTGATATAATAATTCTAATACAGATGATTTGGAGAGCATGTCCATGAAAAATCTCTTTCGCCCAAAGCAGGTCCCTGTGCTGGCTCTGTGCGCCGGATTGGTTGGTATTGCGCTCCGGCTGTGGCTTTTTTCCACCGGTGTCGATGAAAAGGGTCTGCTACGGTCGGAGCATCCGGCAAATGCCGCATGCTATATTTTAACTGCGCTTACGTTTTTTGCTGTGTTTCTTTGTCTGGGAACTGTTCCCAAGAACGTTCCCTACCGGGGATTGTTCCCCCCATCCCCCATTTCTGCCGCAGGCTGCTGGATCGCTGCTGCAGGCATTGGTTTTACGGTTATCTCCGATCTTCCCAACGCAACAGACACTGTAGCATGGGTCTGCAACCTTTTGGGATTGCTTTCCGTAGCTGCGCTTGCAGTGCTTGGCTTTTGCCGGTTAAAGGGCCGGCGTCCCAATCCCGTTTGCCATAGCCTGGTCACGTTGTATCTGATGCTGCATCTGGTATGCCAATACCGCCACTGGAATTCAGAAACGCAGGTGTCCACATATTTCTTCCGGCTGTTGGCATCGGTACTTCTGATGCTCAGCACTTACCAGCTGGCAACTCTTGACGCAGGGACAGGAACACCTAAGAAATGCTTATTTTTCCGGTACAGCGCCCTGTTTTTCTGCTGTGTTGCCATATGGGAGGAGTCCCCGGTATTCTATGCCGCAATGGCTTTGTGGATCCTCTTTGACACCTCCAACCTTCAATTTTTTGAACAAACGGACAGCATGCATCTTCCCGATCAGGTCCAAGCCTGTATGGAAAGACTGCATGACAAGGGCTTTGAGGCTTATGCGGTAGGCGGCTGTGTCAGAGATTCCCTGCTGGGTCTGACCCCTGAGGACTACGACCTGTGCACCAATGCCTCCCCTGACCAAATTCGCAGGATTTTCTCCGATTACTCTCTGGTGCGCAGTGGAGAAAAGCATGGCACCATTGGTGTGGTGATCGACCACGAGGTTTATGAGATCACCACATTCCGCACAGAAGGCGGCTACTCAGACAGCCGTCACCCGGACTGGGTCAGATTTGAAAAGGATGTAAAAAAAGATTTGGCGCGGCGGGATTTTACCGTCAACGCCATGGCCTATTCTCCCCTTTGCGGTTATGTAGATCCCTTTGGCGGTCGCAAGGACCTGGAAGATAAAATTCTGCGCACTGTGGGCGATCCCACAGAACGTTTTCCAGAAGATGCCCTGCGGATTTTGCGTGGCGCCCGGTTTGCCGCAAAGTATCATCTGAACCCCCATCCGGAAACGGAAGATGCCATGCTGCGCTTAGCAAGCACAATGGATTCTCTCCCCCGGGAGCGAGTGCTGGCTGAGCTTTCCAAACTGTTACTTTTTGCCAACGTCCAAGACCTGCTTCGCTATAAAGCCCTCATTACGCAGGTAATTCCGGAGCTGCTTCCCACTGTGGACTTTGCGCAGCACACCATCCACCATCGGTATGATGTATACACCCACACCGCCCATGTAACTGCCGCCACAGAAGCGATCCCCGCCCTGCGGTGGGCAGCACTGCTCCACGATGTTGGAAAGCCTGCAACCTTCACGGTTGATGAAAACGGCCACGGACATTTTTACGGGCATGCCCCAAAAAGCGCGGAAACGGCTGACGCTGTGCTCCAGCGGTTGCGCGCATCCAATGCATTGCGGGAGCAGGTAGTCACTTTGATCGCCCACCACATGGAGCCACTGACCCCGGATGCCAATCTGCTCCGCCGTCGGCTGGCGCAGCTGGGAGAAAAAACCCTGCGACAGCTGGTGGCTCTGCAAAAGGCGGACCGGATGGGCAAAGGTGTGGACGCAGACGATGCAGATTACGAAGCCATTGACCGTATCATCTCAGACCTGATAGAACAAAATGCCTGTCTGAAAGTAACTGACCTTGCCATCAACGGTCATGATCTGATGGCTGCAGGTTTTGCCCCCGGGCCCGGTCTGGGACTGGTATTGGATGCACTGCTGGAATTGGTACTGGAGGAGCATATCCCCAATGAAAAAGAAGCCCTGATGGCAGCAGCTGCTACTATGAAGGAGGAAACACCATGAAAAAGATCGCCGTGGTTACCGGAGCCAGCTCCGGTATGGGAAGAGAATTTGTTCTGCAACTGAGCCAGTATGTGGAAGTGGACGAGATCTGGGTTATTGCCCGTCGGGAGGATGCTCTGCAGGCGCTGCAAAAGGATGTGACTACCCATGTGCGCCCTGTGTGTCTGGATCTTTGCAGCCACAACGCATTTGAGCAGTACCGTGCGCTGATGGATCAGGAACAGCCGGATGTAAAGCTACTGGTCAACGCTGCCGGCTTTGGCAAGTTCGGCGATTTCCAAAAAGTACCTCTGGACGACGATCTGCGGATGATCGACCTGAACTGCAAGGCGCTGGTGGCTATGACCCGGCTGACCCTCCCCTATATGCACGCTGGCAGCCACATTTTGCAGTTAGATAGCCTGTCCGCTTTCCAGCCTGTGCCTTATATCGCCACCTATGGCGCTACCAAGTCTTTTGTGCTCAGCTATACCCGCGCCATCGGTGCAGAGCTGAAGGGTACAGGCATCCGGGTGATGTCCATGAATCCCGGCTGGGTGAAAACCGAGTTCTTTAACCACGCTCTGCAGACCAACGGCGAAAGCAAGGTACAGTATTACAACCACCTGTATGAAGCACGGGATGTGGTTGCCACAGGCCTTAAGGATCTGTATAAGACCAAAAAGGAATACTCTGTTCACGGTCTGCCCATTCGCAATCAGGTGCGGCTTGTAAAACTGCTGCCTCACAGTATTGTGATGAAGGTTTGGATGGGTCAGCAGAAGAAACCCAAAAACAACGATAACCTGACAACAAAATAACGATTAGCCGGTATGTGCATCTGCACATACCGGTTTTCGCATCTTCAAATTCCAGTTTATCGAGCTATCTATCGATAGAACTCGTAGGGGCGAGCAATGCTCGTCCGGCGGCACAATGTTGCGTATGCGCCGAAATTGCGGGCGAATTCGTAATGTTTCTCTGCACGGGCGACCAATGGTCGCCCCTACATCCAATAACGAAACAGCTCGATAAATTAGAATTTGCGCGGCAGAACTGACACTTGTAAAATTTAGCAAAATGTGGTAAACTAAGTTGATTTTATTTGAATTAGAATTACGGAGTAGATGTTATGTCAACTTTAATGGAAGAGATCAGCCGTCGTCGGACCTTTGCGATCATTTCTCACCCCGACGCCGGTAAAACCACCTTAACGGAAAAATTCCTGCTCTACGGCGGCGCCATCGCACAGGCAGGTGTGGTCAAGGGTAAAAAGAACTCCCGCGCCGCCACCTCTGACTGGATGGAGATCGAAAAGCAGCGTGGTATTTCCGTCACCTCGTCGGTTATGCAGTTCCAGTACGGCGGTTTCTGCATTAACATTTTGGACACCCCCGGTCACCAGGACTTTTCCGAGGATACCTACCGTACCCTGATGGCTGCGGACTCTGCGGTGATGGTCATTGACGGTGCTAAGGGCGTTGAGCCTCAGACCCGTAAGCTGTTTAAGGTCTGCGCCATGCGGCACATTCCCATTTTCACCTTTATCAACAAGATGGACCGGGAGACCCAAGACCCCTTCGACCTTTTGGATGAAGTGGAACGGGAGCTGGGCATTGAAACCTACGCTATGAACTGGCCCATCGGCTGCGGCAAGGATTTTCAGGGCGTATACGACCGGGGCAACAGCCAACTGCTGTTCTTCTCCGGCTTAAACGGCAAAGCAAAAGCAGACAAGCTGGCCATTGATCTGTACGATCCCCAGGTGGCAGAGCTTTTGGACAGTGAGCAAAAGCATCAGCAGCTGATTGACGATGTGGAGCTGCTGTCTGCCGGCAGAGAAATGGATATGGAAGCTGTGCGAAACGGTACGCTGAGTCCTGTGTTCTTCGGCTCTGCTCTGACCAACTTCGGCATCGAGCCGTTTTTGGAGGCATTTTTGAAGCTGACGCCCCCGCCCCTGTCCCGTACTGCGGATTGCGGTCTGGTGGATGCGTTCTCTCCGGATTTCTCCGCTTTTGTGTTCAAGATTCAGGCGAACATGAATAAAGCCCACCGTGACCGGCTGGCATTTATGCGCATCTGCTCCGGTAAGTTCCAGAGAGATACGGAATATTACCACATGCAAGGTGGCAAAAAGATGCGTCTTTCTCAGCCCCAGCAGCTGATGGCTGCGGAGCGTGAGATCGTGGAAGAGGCCTACGCAGGCGACGTGATCGGTGTGTTCGACCCGGGCATTTTCGCCATTGGCGATACCATTACCGTACCCAGCAAAAAATTCCTGTACTCCGGCATCCCCACCTTTGCCCCGGAGCATTTTAGCCGGGTGTCTGCCAAGGATTCCATGAAGCGCAAACAATTCGTCAAGGGTACGGAGCAGATCGCCCAAGAGGGTGCGATCCAGATCTTCAAAGTGCCGGGTTCCGGTATGGAGGAGGTCATCGTAGGCGTTGTGGGCACACTGCAGTTTGATGTGTTCCAGCACCGCATGAAGAATGAGTACGGTGTGGATCTGCGGATGGAGGGTCTGCCCTACGAGGAGATCCGGCTGATCGACAGCTATCCCGGTGACCTGAGCGACTTGAATTTAGGCTCGGATGCAGAGCTTTTGGAAGATTACCGGGGCAGAAGTCTGCTGGTATTTTCCAGCTACTGGGCAATCGACTTTACCTGCAAGCGCAACCCCGGCCTTGTCCTGAAAGAAATCGTCGTAGAAGAAGGCTAAATAGGCAAAAGGCGGCACAAATGCACCGAACCAGTAAAACTGGACAATAGACAAAAAGGCCCCCTGTGTAGGATAATAACTACACAGGGGGTATTGTTATGCAAAAGCGAAAATATACACATCTGAAAGCCGTAGAAGGTCTTATATTGTCCATGCGA
>JAZRUM010000098.1:0-2369 GCA_045652545.1 Faecousia sp.
TAGGGGAAGGGGAGAGCCGAATCACTGTCCGGGAGGGCAAATATCATCAGGTGCGCCGGATGATGGCATCCCGGGGTATGTCGGTTAATTATCTGGAGCGAATTGAAGAGGGGAGCCTCACTTTGGGCGACCTTCCCAGAGGCACTGTGCGCATTTTGACGGATGAAGAAGTGAAAAGTTTGGAAAAATGACGAAAAGACCCGTCAAAAAATCACCAAAATTACGGCATATTTCGGCGGATTCTTTCACGCTGTTGGTATTTTGACTAAAAACAAGAAGGTATTTTGCAACAAAATGTCAAAAACTACTTGCAAAATGTGCAAAAAGCTTATATAATAATAGGGCAGATTTATGAGATACGCTTTTGTGCAACTTTTTTGAGGAGGCGCTTAAAATGTCCAACAGTGTTTTTCAGAGCGTTATGATGCAGCTGAAGGAGGCGGCAGACCGCACCTTTGGTGTCATCGACACCGACGGCTGTGTGGTTTCTTGTACCGATATTTCTCTTCTGGGTGAGCGTTGGCCCGAAGCTGCTTTGAAGGCAGCGGGAGCTGTGGATGGCACCGTTACTTTCGGTCAAAAAACTTTCCGTGCCATTGTCAGCAGCAACAACTCTTTGGAGTATGCAGTTTTCTGCGCCGGCGATGACGAGCAGGCGAAGGTATGCTGCAATCTGGCATACATATCCCTGAATGACGCAAAGGCTTTCTATGAGGAAAAGCATGATCGGGGAACCTTTGTGAAAAATATCATCATGGACAACATCCTGCCCGGTGATATTTATATCCGCGCCAAGGAGCTGCATTTTGCAACAGAAGCACCCAGAGCGGTGTTCCTGGTTCGTCAGGTGGGTCACAGCGATGTGGCAACGGTGGATGTTCTGTCCGGTATGTTCCCGGATAAGCTGCAGGATTTTGTAATCAGCATTAACGAGACCGATATTGCTGTGATCAAGCAGCTGGAGGAAGAACCCACTGCAGAAGAATTGATCAAGCTGGCCAAGGGCATGGAGGAAACTCTGCGTACCGAGCTGTTTATTAAGTCTGTTATCGGTATCGGCACTGTGGTGTCTCACCTGCGTGAGCTGGCAGATGCTTACAAGGAAGCGCAGACTGCCATCGATGTGGGCAAGGTGTTTGACACAGAGAAGAGTGTCATCAATTATGAAAATCTGGGTATCGGCCGTCTGATCTATCAGCTGCCTACTACCCTTTGTGAGATCTTCCTGTCTGAAGTCTTTAAGAAAAGCTCTATTGATTCTTTGGATCAGGAGACGCTGTTTACCATCAACAAATTCTTTGAGAACAATCTGAATGTTTCCGAAACCTCCCGCAAGTTGTTTGTTCACCGCAACACCTTGGTTTATCGTCTGGAGAAAATCAAGAAACTTACCGGTCTGGATCTGCGTCAGTTCGACCATGCAATCGTTTTCAAGGTGGCCTTGATGGTTCGTAAGTACCTGTCCTCAAGGGAAAACCATTGATAATGCTTGTATTTCGGGCTGTACTATGCTACGGCCCGAAACTTTTTGATTTGGAATGTTGAAAAATGTCGGAATTCTTTGGTAAATATGCCAATTGTTTTTCCGGGGAGTTATGTTGACAAATGTATTTACAATGTGTTACAATTTGTTACACATATAATTTGGAGTATGATGTAATATGATTGAATTTACTGATGTAACCAAGTCCTATTCTGTGGGAACCCAGGCCCTTCGCGGTGTGTCTTTGCAGATCGAGGACGGTGAATTTGCTTTTTTGGTGGGTCCTTCCGGTTCCGGTAAGTCCACTATTATTAAATTGATTACCGGCGAGCTTACACCTACTTCCGGTACCGTTCATGTCAACGGATATTCTTTGGAGCGGATCCGTAAGCGCGAGATCCCGTATCTGCGCCGTACTGTCGGTGTTGTGTTCCAGGATTTTCGTTTGATCGAGACCAAGACTGTCTATGATAATGTGGCATTTGCCATGCGCGTCATCGGCGCTCAGGAGCAGGAGATCCGGGATCGTGTTCCCTATGTTCTGGAGCTGGTGGGTCTGGAAACCAAGAGCCGTCGTCATCCCAACGAGCTGTCCGGCGGTGAGCAGCAGCGTCTTGCCATTGCAAGAGCGCTGGTGAACAACCCCTCCACCATTATTGCCGACGAGCCTACCGGTAACCTTGACCCTGCTCGTTCTTTGGAAATTATGAGTCTTCTGCAGGAGATCAATAATCTGGGCACTACCATTTTGGTGGTTACCCATGAAATGGATCTGGTGGAACGGTTCGGTAAGCGGGTAATTGAGCTGGACGAAGGACTTGTCGTCAGCGACGGAATGGATGTGTATAACGGCTATGAAGATCAATAATCTTGGATATTTGATGAA